>NZ_KV799360.1:0-109234 GCF_001809925.1 Corynebacterium sp. HMSC064H12
CGCCGAGCGGACACACTTTTTGCTACTTAACCCCCAATTTCATCGAGTCCTACCGCTCCCCCGGGTTAAGCAGGAAAAATATTGTCCGGCGGGCGTCTCGGCTGGCAGGTTTTCCAATTCGGCGAGCTTTGCTGAGCAGCTCGCTCGTCTAAATGCTATGGACGGTCAGCCCATGACAGCTCCCCGAATTTCGGTTTGGCTGGACGCCAAGCCCATCAATTGATACCCCAGCTAAATAGAAATGACCGCCCTAGGCAGTTAGCCCCAGGGCGGTCATTTCTATCCAAACTGCGAACCGAGCTCGATATTAAGCTGCGTCGCGAGCGCCAAGCTCCCGGTCGATACGCAGCAGGCCAGCACCGTTGTCGCCAACGATCTCCAGGCGACCGATGATGCCACGCACGGTGTCCTCTTCCTCAATCTGCTCAACCACGAAGCTGTCCAGCAGCGGGCGGGAGTCGAGATCACCCTCGCTATCAGCAAGCTTGCGGAGGTTACGGATAGATGCCGAAACCTTCTCTTCATGCTCGAGAGCAATGCGGAATGCATCGATTGCGGAAGTGACCTTCACCTCCGGTGCGTCGACAGCACCAATCTGCGGGTGGTTGTCGCGAGCATCGAGGTGTGCGATGAACTGATTCGCGTGATCAACTTCCTCATCCGCCTGTGCACGCATCCACTCTGCCATGCCGGAGAAATCCAGCAGGTCCAGTTCGATTGCCAGCTGGCGGTAGACGTGGGAAGCGGTGAGCTCCATAGTGATCTGGTCGTTGAATGCCTTCTCAAGAGTATCTGTTAGTCGCATGCCCCTACTATAAGTCCAATCCTTATAAATGACAACGATTATAACACTTCCCTTATAAGCCAGGCCTTGCCTATTCTGCAATCGTCGGCTTAACCTCGGCGGTATGGCTACACTCACCTCCGTAAGCCCATCGACCGACGAAATTCTGCAGTTTCTTTCTCGACCTGCGCAAACGACACATGATACAGCGGCGGCGTCTCACAACACCTCCACCGTCACGGCCATCGCCGTCACCAGCTTGGACGGACGCGGCGCCGTCGAAGGCACCTCGGGCCAGCTTGGCAACGACACCGATGCCACGGTTTTCAACACGCTTCGCGCGCTTGCCGACGTCGTTTTCGTTGGTACAGGCACCATTGCGTCCGAGGGGTACGGGCCAGTTGAGATACCGGAGTACCTAGAGGCCGTTCGACAGAAGCTAGGTCGCTCCGAGCACGTGGCGATGTCCACACTTTCGCGCTCGTTGGATCTAGATATAGAATCCGACTTTTTCGCGAATGCAGAAGTCAATCCTCCGATAATCTTCACCCCGACTGAGGACGCTTTTAATGATGAAGGAGCAAAGACCGCTCACAAGAACAAAGCTAAAAAGATGGAGTCGGCCGGGGCTCGCGTCGTTAAGCTCCCTAACCCCTCGGTAAAAGCGGCGTTAACCTGGCTGGCTGAACATGGGTATCGGGACATTGTCGTAGAGGGTGGACCGACGATGTATCGAGAAGCATTCAAAAAGGGGTGCGTCGACGAACTGTTCCTGACGTTGTCGCCGATGTGGGTGGGTAACGGTCCCCTGGCTTTCGGCGAGAACGACCCTGATGATGACGGGAACTCGACGAACCCGCAGGCTTTTGAAGTGCGGGATATCCTACGTTCCGACTCACACATCTTCCTACGCTATTCCCGCAGCTTCACCCAGTAGGGTGGAGTATTGTGAGTAAACCAAAAATCGACGTGAGCGCAAGCGCAACGGCATTAACGCAAACGTCCAAGGACACGCCAGAGACAAATTCGGTGGCTCCACGCCCTCTGTCTCGGCACGTGTCGCGAGGACTCAGCGCTTTCTTGTGGCCTATCGCAGCTGTGGTGATTTTTCACCGCACCTGGGTTTTGCCGAAAGACGTTTCTGGCACAGATGACTTTACGACCGTCTGGTCGGCAATTAATCGATTCGTATCGCAGGTACCCGTTTATTCGGAAGACTACGTAACAGCCGATCCGCACTATCTGTATTCCCCAGGCGCTACCCTACTTTTAGCCCCGATTGATTTGTTCGGCTCGCTTGAATCGGGCCGAATCTGGTTTGCGGTGTTTCAGTCAGCTGCAATCATTGCGGCAATTGTATTGCTGCTGAGGTGGCTTGGTATTGCGCGCTCTGGCCCCATCATTCCAGCGTCGATAGCACTGCTCTACCTCACGGAACCCGTTACCAACACCCTTGATTTTACGAACGTCAACGGTTCACTCTTCCTTGCATTAGTGCTGTTTTTTATTGCTCTGACCGAGCGGCGCAATATCCTGGCCGGCCTGATCATCGGTATCGCAATCACCATTAAACCTGTTTTCTTGCCAATGCTGTTCCTACCGTTCATGCGCAGGCAGTTCTCTACGGTACTGACCAGTATCGGAGTGGTAATTGCAGCCAATGTCATTGCGTGGCCGCTCATGGTCCAACCACGTGACTACCTAGATATCACCGTCCCCTACCTGGGAGTTGTCCGTGACTTTGCAAATGCTTCACTGACTGGACAGCTTGTTTGGCTAGGTGCCCATCCGACCCTGATTTTGCTGTGGCAGATCTTTTTCGGCATTTTCGTCTTGGTATCCGTCGTGCTCCTTCTTCGCTGGCTCGAAAGGGATGAGATATTCTGGATTGCTACGACTTCCGGAGTTCTCTTCACCGGCGCGTTCTTCCTTTCCAGCCTGGGCCAGCAGTACTACTCGATGACGCTCTTGCCAATGGTTCTCACCGTGCTTCGCCCATTGGTTTTGGCTCGCGACAATGAAGGAAAAATTGGTTCGACAGTCATGTTGAATTGGGGCGCAGGACTCGGAGTCGTACTCTGTTTCTTCTACGCCAATTGGTGGATTGATGAAGATGACCTCTTTTTCCCGTGGTTCACGGTTGCAATCGGCGGTATTGGATGGGCCGTTCTTATTCTCTCCATCACGGCAGCACTCATTCGAATGACGATTGTGGATGCCGTCAATGGGCGTAGCTTTGCATCCGGCTTCAGCTGGCTGAGCGACTGGAAGATAGCAGGCAGGAAGTCTAATCAGGAATCTGATCTCAAGTCTGAGGAGGCTATTCAGAATGGTTGATTCGCATAGCGAAGACTGGAATCTGAGCGAAGAAGAATGGCGCGAACGCCTCAGTGCCGCGGAGTACCAGGTTTTGCGTCAGGCAGGTACTGAACGCGCCTTCACCGGTGAGTACACCGATACCAAGACTCAAGGTGTCTACCGCTGCCGGGCCTGTGGTTACGAGCTGTTTCGGTCGAACGAGAAGTTCGACTCTCACTGCGGTTGGCCATCCTTCTTCTCTCCACTAGCTGGAGACCGGATTATTGAGCGCCGAGACACCAGCCTCGGTATGGTCCGTACCGAAGTGCTGTGCAGTCGTTGCAAGTCTCACCTCGGCCACGTCTTTGAGGGTGAGGGATACAATACTCCGACCGACCTGCGTTATTGCATCAATTCAATTTCACTCACGCTCGAACCGGACAAGACGGCTGAATAACTAGATAGAGAAGCAGCGCCGCTGGTCAAAATCCCGTCAGTTAACGGGGCTTGACCAGCGGCGCTGCTGATTCTCTCGTTGATTGCGTGAGCTACGGCAGAACGTTGATGATCTCTGCGATGTCATCGACGCGACGTCCCGTGTGGAACGGAATCTCTTCGCGGACGTGCAGACGAGCCTCGGTGTAACGCATCTTCCACATCAAGTCCACAATGCGGTCGAGCTCCGGCCCCTCGAATGCAAGGATCCACTCGTAGTCACCGAGTGCGAACGCCGGGACAGTATTGGCGCGCACATCCGGGTAGTCACGACCGGCCATACCGTGTTCAGCAAGGATGCGGCGTCGCTCGGTCGGCTCCAGCAGGTACCAGTCGTAGGAACGAACGAAGGGGTAAACCGCAATCCATCGTCCCGGCTCTTCACCCATGATGAACGACGGCAGGTGCGACTTGTTGAACTCAGCTGGACGGTGCAGCGCAGCGTTCGACCAGTGCGGAGTGGATGCCTTGCCCAGCGGAGTCTCGCGCAGGAAGGCGTTGTAGAACGCCTGCAGGTCTTCCAGCTTCTCTGCGTGGATCCAGAACATGAAGTCGGCTTCAGCACGCATGGCCGAAACATCGTAGAAACCACGGATGATCAGATCAGTGTCTTCGTAACGAGCCAGGAATTCCTTGGTCTTAGCCACTGCCTCTTCGCGGTTATCACCGAGTGCACCTGGGGTCACCTTGAAGGCAGACCACATGGTGTAGCGGATGGTGTCGTTGAGCTTCTTGAAATCGAGCTTGGTCATTAGTTGTCTCCTAGTTCGGTTGAAAGGTTTGTTTAAAAACGATGGGTCAGCGCCAGTTTCGTACTCAGCACCAATCTCGCAGCTTTATGCCAGCTCCGCAGCAATCTTGCTGGCCGCAGCCTTGGCGTTGGAGATACATTCCGGAATGCCCGGGCCACTGAGCCACGCCCCTGTTGCTGCAAGCTTAGGCACCTCGGCCAAATCCTGGCGAGCAAAATCCATCAGGCCTCCATGCCCCATATCGAAGCGTGGAATCCCCGCCCACCAACGCTGGACGAAAACCGCTGTCGGTTCGGCATCAAAGCCAGTCGCCTTAGCCAAATCTGCTTTTGCCCTGGCGATGAGGTCCTCGTCGCTACGATGCACGTGCGAGTCATCATCAAAACGGCCGAAGCTTGCCCTCACAACGGCACCGTAGCGCTCACCAATATGTGGCCACTTCCGGGACGACACTGTAAAAGCTTTCGCGGACAGGTCAGCACCAATCTCGCACAACACGCCGTTGATCTCCGGCAGTCCTTCCGACGAGTCGAAACACATACCGACCACCGCCGAGTTCGACGTGTCTACCCCACCAATGAGCTCGGCCGCCTCTGGCGCAAGATTGCTCAACAGCTCCGATGTGGTTGCAGAAGGTGCCGCCACGACAACACCGTCGACGTCGATAGTGCTAATGCTCGTGCCGCTTTCCGACGGCAGTTCCACTGTCACCTCAAAGCCGTTGTCATGCTGGCGCAGACCAGTAGCCTTCGTCGACAAGAGGAGTTCGGCTCCCGATTCGTCGACAAGCGTGTTGTAGAGAACCTCGAAGCCGTCGCGGAACGTTTGGAAGACCACCGGTCGCTTCGTCTTCGTCGAATCTGTCGCAGCCTCACTACTCAGACGCGCCTGCTGCGCCTCCTTACGTGCTTCCAGAACGCGCTGGACAGCGCCGGTGAGGCTGACATGGTCACCGACACTAGCCATTTCATCAAGCGCTGCCGCCAGCTGTGGGATGGTCGCACGCAGACCCAGATCGTATGCGGTGGTTGAGTAGACGCCCCCGAGCAGCGGGGAGACGATGCGGTCAACGACTTCCTCACCGAGCCGCGCCGCGACCAGCTGGCCGACATTCATGTCGTCACCCAGTACCCAGTGCAAGGCTGGAGTGAGCTCGGGGTTCGACTCGGCATCAATCTTGGCGAGGGTGGCCTCGCTGAGGAGGTAGCCCAACCCTTCTGAACTTCCTGGAATACCGGTGACCGTGTTACGCGGAAGGTCCTTGAGTTCACCGCCAATGTAGAGCTTGGAAGGCAGCCCCGAAGGGGCGACTAGCTGATCTGCCAACCCGAGTTCCTTGAAAAAATCGGTGGCATCGTGACGGAACGCCAGGTACGCCTCAGCGCCCGCCTCAAGAGGGCCGTTAGCTCCTGGTCGAGTCTTCAGCTTGCCGCCGACCTGTGCACTGGACTCGATGACAATTATTCTTGCGGCGGGTCCGAGCTTTTTACGCAACTCATACGCTGCGCTCAGGCCGGAGATACCGCCACCTATGACGGCAATGGTAGAAGGTTGTGCAACCACGGTATTTCGTACGCTTTCTCTATGCCCGCGCCTCGAGCGGGCACGGTCGATAAGACTTGTAGGAAATTAGCTAGTGCGTGTTTTACACGCCTGTTGCGTCGGCTTTTACGTTGCGTGAATGATCTCAACGGCGCGCGTAATCGCGTCGGCATCGGTATTCGGTAGCACCCCGTGACCCAAGTTGAAGATATGTCCACGGGCGTCACCACGCTTAATTGCACGGTCCGCCTCAGAGCAGATGCGCTGAATCTCTTGGGTCATTGCATCTTCACTGGCAAAGAGAATCGCCGGGTCAAGGTTGCCCTGCAATGCAAGGCTGTTTTCCGCCGGGTCTGCGCCTCGGTGAACGTCGGAAAGCGTGGCACGAATGCGGTTGGCAGCAACGTCCAGTGGCACGCGCCAGTCGACGCCCATGACTTCTGGGCCGGCTTCAGCCATCGCACCGAGAAGCTCGCCGGTGCCCACACCGAAGTGGATGCGCGGAATGCCGGCGTCGGCGACAGCCTGGAAGATTTCCTTCGAGTACGGCAACACAAAGCGGCGGTAATCACGCTCGGTGAGATAGCCAGCCCAGGAGTCGAAGAGCTGAATAGCGTCCACACCAGCGCCAATCTGCGCGCGCAGGAAAGCAATCACCATCGGAGTGATTTTCTGCATCAGGTGATCCCACAATTCAGGGTCCGAGTGCATCAGCGCCTTAGTGCGCTCGTGATTGCGGGATGGACCGCCTTCAATCAGGTACGACGCCAAGGTGAACGGTGCACCGGCGAAACCAATGAGTGCCTGGGTATCATTCAGCTCTTGCAGAATGAGGCCGATACCCTCGGCCACCGGAGCGAGTTGCTCTTCCGTGACTTCCGGTAGAGCCTTGATGTCTGCTTCCGAGCGCACCGGAGTATCCATTACTGGACCGCGGCCAGGAACAATATCCAGGTTGACACCCGCAGCCTTCAGCGGCACGACGATATCGGAAAAAAGAATCGCAGCATCAACGTCGTGCCTACGTACCGGCTGCATAGTAATCTCAGCGAGCAGTTCCGGGCGGAAGCAAGAGTCCAACATACCGATGTCCTTGCGCACCTCACGGTACTCAGGCAGTGAACGACCAGCTTGCCGCATAAACCACACCGGGCGGCGCGAAGGAGTTCGACCGTAAGCTGCATCAAGAATCGGGGCATCAGTCAAAGTGCGACGATTGTTCATACGGACAATCATGCCCCACTTACCTTAGAAATTGATATGTGGGGTACTAAGAACAGGAAATTCTCTCGCCCTGCTGTGCGTTTTCGACGAACCGCTTGGTCGCTTCCCACTCTTTTCGGCGCGCCTCCCACTAACGCAAGCGTCATATGGCTAAGTTCAGGCGCGTGAATGGAACCGATTCAATGCCACAGAACTTCCGCGCCGCGGTCCAGTCAATGCACTCTGCTGAACTGCGACCTGAGATTGCTCTGGGCACCGTTCGGCCACCGCAGAAGCTGGCACCGTTTAGCCACGCTGTCTCGCTTGAGGTCACGCAGCCCGAAGCTGATATCGTCCCCGAGTCCTCGGACGACGATGCCTTTGGTCGTTTAATTTTGCTCCATGACCCCCGCAGTGAGGAAACCTGGGACGGTGACATGCGCTTGGTTGCATACATCCAGGCGGATATGGATGCCTCCCTCGCGGAAGATCCGTTGCTTCCCCAGGTTGCCTGGCAATGGCTCACTGAGGCTCTGGCTGAGAACAACGCCGAACTGTCGAACTTGGGTGGCACGGTGACTACTACGAACTCTGTCCGCTATGGCGAGATCGGCGGCAAGCCACAGGCCTTTCAATTAGAAATGCGCGCATCGTGGACTGCTCGTGGCACCGACCTGCGCACCCACGTTGAATCCTTCGCTCAGGTACTAGCGAACGTCGCTGGTCTGCCACCCGTCGGCGTTTCCCTGCTGGGCTGATACCGGCGACTGCTGATACCGACGACCGAAGAGGCGTGCGATGAGCTCCGACGTGGAAACTAGTCCCGACGTAGAAGTAAGACTTGCCCCAGCCGAGGGAACTCCACGCGTGCTTTCTGCCATCGACGACATTATTGACGCCGGTGAGCAGCTGGCCAAAGGACACGGTTGGCTCGCAGTCGATACTGAACGAGCTTCGGCATATCGCTACGACGACCGCGCCTTCTTGCTTCAATTTCGCCGCCGTGGAGCGGGCACCTTTCTCATCGATCCCGAAGATGGTCGCAAGGCGATGGCCGTTTTCGGTTCCTCAGTCAACGACCTGACCTGGATTATTCACGCCGCTCATTCTGACCTTCCCTGCCTCGCAGCTCTGGGTCTCTACCCCACCAAAGTCATTGACACTGAGCTGGCCGGCCGCCTTCTCGGCCTGGAGCGAGTCAACTTAGCAGCTCTGACAGAGCGACTCCTCGGAGTTGGACTTGCCAAGGGGCACGGTCGAGAGGATTGGTCTACTCGTCCACTGCCAGCAGATTGGCTGGACTACGCAGCCTTGGATGTCGAGCTGCTCATCGAACTCGCCGAGGTTCTTTGTCAGGCGCTGACTGAGCTCGACCGTTTGGAATGGCTGGAACAGGAATGCGAACGCGAACTCGCTCTAAACCGTAAATACCTCGATGGTCTGCACGTCGTACACTCGTGGCAGGGGCTCAAAGGGATTGGGAAGCTGCGCACTCCCGAACAACTTAACGTCGCCCGTGCACTGTGGACTGAGCGTGACGAAATCGCGCAGCGCCGTGATGTCTCCCCAACACACGTCATGGGTCACAGCGTTCTACGTACAATCGCAGAACAACTCCCCGGTACGCAGCGTGAACTAACTGCAATCCGTGGATTTCCACGTCGCCGTCGCGGTGCCGCGGACGCTTGGTTGAAGGTCGTTAATGAAGCCCGTCAGGAACCCAGGTCGTCATGGCCGAAGCCCCAGAAGCAGGCTCCCAACCAGATGCCCCACTTTCGACGTTGGGCTGAGCATGCCCCACAAGCCGCCGAAATTTTCGAAACCACGCGAGACTGCATCGACAACGTCTGTGCCCAAATCCACCTGCGCAAAGACACACTCATTACCTCCGCGCAGACACGTGAACTGGTGTGGTGGATTCACAGCCGCGCAGTCGGCTCATTCGTTTTCCGCCACCACGACAACTACGCTGGCGGCCTGCCAGCCGTTACCGAAATCTCCGCTCACCTCAGCGAACAGGGTTTCCGCCCATGGCAGGCACATTTGCTTGCCGACGTGATCGGCGCCAACGTTCTTGCGCCCATGCGGCAGCCACTCTAGCTACAGCTGCTCCAGCACTGCGATGGTTTCAAAGTGATGCGTTAGACCAAATGCGTCCACGACCTCGAGGTGTTTGAACGCGTAGCCGTAGTCAGCCCAGTACCGGGCATCGCGGGCAAAAGTCGCCGGATCGCAACCGAAATGTACAACCACGCGTGGCTTTGCCTCAGCAATAGCGGCAATGGCATCCTTACCAGCACCGGAGCGCGGAGGGTCGAGAACAACGATATCCGGGTTTGGAGTTTCCTCATTAGCAACTTCGCGGCGCACTACTTCGGCGACATCCCCAGTAACGAACCGGACTGGTGCCGCAGGCGACGCATTCGCACTGTGGTCAGCTGCAGTGAAGGCCTTGCGCCCCGCCGTCGCTGCCGCTGCAAAACCCTCGACAGAGAGAATTGAGCCCTCTGCGTCAACAAGCTTGCGAAGTGCCGCCGACAGAACGCCTGCGCCACCGTAAAGATCCCAACCACAGGAGAAAGACTGACCGGCCAACAGGTCAATGATGCGCGATCCATAGAACTCAGGGGCATGGCAATGGGCTTGCCAAAAACCGGTAGTCGGCACATCGAAAGTGATTCCGTGAACAGTGTGCTGTGTGGTTGGCTCGCCTTCAATCACCGTTTGCTTGCGGTTCCTGCCGCTGCCGGAAACGTACACAGCACTTCGGTTACCCTCCGTGTCCATGGCCACATGGAGTTCTCCTGGCTTCGGCTTCTTGCTCCCGCGACCGCGAGCAGGCTTAGCGGCGGGGATGGTTCCGGCCGTCGAAAAGCCAGCGATGAGATTGGGAACTGTTTGGACGCACTCGGAGCCGATGACGAGCTCGTGGGAACGGGAACGCCGTAATCCCGCTCGTCCCTGGGAATCCACACCCAGCCGCACGCGCGTGCGCCAACGGGAGGTCGGAGCCAGTGGAAGAACATCGATAGCTGGCAGCTCGTCGGCGGTGAAACGTCCAAGACGGCGCAGGCAATCGGTCAAGACATCAGCCTTGAGACGCGCCGCGTGCTCAGGATCAATAAAACCCCAGTCGCAACAGCCCGCGCCCTGCTGAGCTGCTTCGCAACGCTGCGTAATTCGATGCTCTGAGGCATCCAGAACCTCAACGACATTGCCGCGCCACAGCTTGGCATCAGGTTTGGCAATTTCGACAACAACGCGTTCGCCGGGGATACCGCCGGTGACGAAACCGATTCGTCCGTCGTAGCTGGCAATGAATTCTCCGCCGGCAGCGGGACGGTCAATAGTCACTTCGATGTTCACGCAGTGTGATACTACCCGCTGACAAGAGAAAAGCCGCTGTCGGGTGACGGCGGCGGGCAGTGCACAGTCGCGCCTGCAGATCCTTTTCTAACTGGTCAAGCAGCTAGCTTCTCTCTGCTGGCGGGTTGACCAAACTAATTGGTGGAGCCATCTGGGTTGATACCAGTAGCGCCTGGCACCTGCCCGGGTTCACCTTCAGCTTGGGCAGCCTGGGTCTGCTGCTGGTATGCCTGACGAATCTGCTCGGCCATCTGGGACGGCAGCGTAACCGGAAGCGGCTGACCTGCTGGCATCGGGTTCTCACCGCGAGAGACGAAGCTACGGGCAAGGAGACCGCGGGCGAGGTCCGCGAGTTCCTCCGCCCGATTAGCTGGACCGGAGGCCGTCATGCGAAGCATCCAACGCGGGCCGTCGGCGCCGATGATTCGCATTTCCATGTCGGAGGTGCGACCTACGACCTCAGAACCCCACGGCCCCTGCTCGACATGGACATCGAGGCCATCGGACTCAAGACCGTCCTTGATTTCCTGAGCGGACTCCTCCCAGAGACCGCCCGACGTCGGAGCAGCGAATGCTACAGGAGTTACGCGGCCATTCTCAGTGGCGACGTGCAGCATGGTTGGACCTGTCGGCCCCATCTCCACCTGAATATCACCAACGTGAGGAATAGGCAGCAGCATCGAACCGAGGTTCAGGCTGGCCTTCGCGAAGTCCGAAAAATCAAACTGCGTCGGGCTAGCGCTGTTGATATCGAAGGGGCCGTTTGCTGGTGCGTTCTCCGCGGCGGTTTCCGACGCGTCGTCATGCACGGTTGCGGTAGCCTCCTCAGAAGCTGGCGCCGCAGAGTCGGTGGTAACGGCCTCTGCCTCAGCAGCTGGTTCTTCTGGCTGGTTCTTCTTTCCAAATGGCCACATGGTGGTTTATTGACACCTCGCTAAAACGAAATCTTTGTATACGCCTTTGTAAACACTTTATTGAGCTCTTCACGCATTGAACCACACTTAGTAGGATCCCCGCGCTATCAGAGGTGTTTTAAAGCGTCGTGGACACTCCGGTTGACCCGTGACCGCCCGCACCGCGTTCAGTTTCATCGAGTTCATCGACTTCCACCATCGGGCTGAGCTCGACCTTCTGCACAACCAATTGGGCAATTCGATCGCCCTTGGCGATCTCCACCGCATTGGTCGGGTCCAAGTTGATCAGGCAGACTTTAAGCTCACCACGGTAACCGGCATCGATAGTGCCGGGTGCGTTGACGATGGACAGCCCCTTTTTGAAAGCCAATCCGGAGCGAGGATGAACCAATCCCACTGTGCCCGCCGGCAAAGCAATGGCAATACCGGTTCCCACGAGCGCCCGCTGCCCTGGTGCTAGGATGACATCCTCCACTGAGCTCAAATCCACACCGGCATCATCGGCATGCGCACGCTGGGGAATCACAGCGTCTTTAGCGAGCTTTTTCACTTGCACCGGGGCATAAGTCATCTCTTTGTATATCCTTCGCTGTCGCGTCTTTTAAGAACCGCACTTCGGCCTTGTCAGTACCGAGCATAGCCGTGCCCTAGAATGGATAACCGTGAGTGGAAAAGATAACCTGCAGCCTCGTCGCGACGACAGCTCAGCATCCGTCTCTGAAGGTGCGGCAATAGCAATGAGCTCGAGCGGAGATTCATCGATTGTCTATTCCGAAAAGCTCTGGGTTCCCTGGTGGTTCTGGGTACTCGGCGCTGCTGCCGTTTTTGTATGCACGGCCCAGATTGGCTTTAACCGTTCACCGATTTGGCTTGTCATCGGCGGCATTATTTGTCTGGCCGTGGGCGTGTGGGTGCTGTTGACTATGTCGAAGACCACGGTGTCCGTGGAAGTGGACAGCACTGGTGAACGCTGGCTTCACGCTGGCACGGCAGTTTTGCCAGCATCGGTTGTTGCCAAATCCCTGGTGGTCCCGAAGTCCGCGCAGCGCAATGCGTTGGGCCGTCAGCTCGATCCAGCAGCGTTCCTGGTTACACACACGTGGATTCCCACGATGGTGCTGCTAGTCCTCGACGATCCGGACGACCCCACCCCCTATTGGCTGGTCTCCACCCGCCACCCCGAGGCACTGCTTGACAGTCTCTTCGACCGCTAGGTCAAATCTCTCACCGCCGCTACACGCTTGCCGACGGCCCCAGCGCCGCCAGAACCGTGGTAGTGGCGGTTTTCCTTTTTCCTAGGAAGCTATCCCGGCTGTGCGGGGATTAGGCACAGTCCTGACAGATGGGGAATCCATCGCCGTTATCGATTGCGATCATTGAGCGGTGCATCACCATGAAGCAGGAGCCACAGGTGAATTCATCCTCCCCCTTCGGGGCAACATCCATATCGAATTCTTCACCCGCGATGTCGGCAACCGGCAACTCGAACGGCTCAACAATTTCGCCGTCGTCAGTGTCGTCGATTTCCTTCTCAGCAGATGCAGCCTGAAGGCCCTCGAGGGAATCGGTCTCCAGCTCTTCGGTTTCACGAGTACGCGGGGCATCGTAGTTTACAGCCATGTCCCAAACCTTCTTTCTGGACCTTTGCTAGACATTGTGAACTGACTTTTTCTCGGAGAATACAACGCGTTGAGACGATTGACACCCTGTACTCTCCAGCGCCTTTCTCAGCGGATATTAAGGCAATTCACGCAATCTGTCATCTCTGCAGGTCAAAATAGGTTTCTATGCCAATAAGCCGAGGAGAGGATAACATGATGGCTATGAGTTCAGGCCCCGCGAGCACTTCGAGCACGTCACATCGACGAAAAATTGTTCCCTACGTGGTGGTTTCCGTCGTTGCTGTAGTGATTGCCGCTACGTTGTGGGTGTTGGCATTCCGCAGCCAACCGGCAAGTTATCCGGTGTCCTGTTCCCTCCCCGCGGCTGGGCCCCCTGTTTCCTCCACCACGCTAATCGGAGAGCACGTCGTTCCACCGTCGGATGTTCATGTGCGCGTTTATAATGCCAACGGCAAAGTCGGCCAGGCTACAACCGTCGCCGAGCAATTGCGGCAGCTCGATTTTGTCCTCGATGAGCAGGTTCCCTACGGCAACGACCCTATTGTGGAAAACCAAGACCTCGGTTGCTTCGGCCAGCTGCGTTATGGCGAGGACTTCAATGGCCACGCCGCAGCGCTTCACGCTCTTTTCCCCTGCTTTGAGCTCATCCACGATGGTCGGCCGGATGCAACCGTCGATGTGTCCTTGGGTAAGGGGTTTAAGGATCTCGAAGTAGCCAGCCAGGTTGAGGAAACGATGTCCGCATTGAACCGTGGCGAACAAGCCGACCTAGAGGGGTTGAGCTCGTTAGGCTCGAGCACCTGCTCCTAGACCGACGCACTAATTCCTAGCCTGCGCGACAGCACCATCCAATGCCTCGAAGAACGCATCGGCAACTTCAGAGTTCGCCGCACCGACACCAAAGTCGAGCGGGTCTCCCTCCGGCCGGCCAGTAACGTTGGCACACTGAGTGAATTCCGGGACCCTAATCCTTGCGCCTGCTTCAGCCGCAATCAGAGCACCAGCTGCATAATCCCAAATCTTGATGTCGTGTTCGTAATACGCATCAACACGGCCGTGCGCCACCATGCACAAATCCAGCGCCGCCGATCCCATGCGCCGAATATCTCGACACTCCCCCAGCAACTGCGACGCTATCCGGCCCTGCACCTGCCGGAGACTAGCGGAATAGCTGAATCCCGTTGCCACAAGTGTCTTTTCCAGCTCGGCCGTTGGGGAACAACTAAGCGTCTGCACAGTGCCGTCCCGCCGAGAAACCTGAGCGCCCTCTCCCTTAGCTGCACTGTAAATCTCTCCCGAGGACACATTTGCCACTGCACCCGCCACTACCTCATCGCCTACGGCGCAAGCGATACTCACGGCACAATTGGGCAGGCCGTAAAGGAAATTCACCGTGCCATCAATGGGGTCTACAATCCAGGTCACCGCTTCGCCCTCGTTGGCAGCCTGCGCTGGGGAACTCGCGCCGTCGTCAAGCCCGCCTTCTTCGCCCAAAATGCGGTCAGAGCTGCTAAACGTCTTGATAAGCGAACGAATGAGCTCCTCAGATTCACGGTCGACGACGGTGACGGGGTCAACAGCTGAGGACTTCGTTTCGGAACTTGCTAAAACGCCATCGGAGCCGAGTTCGACCCGACGACTGGCGATGTGCGCCGCGGCTGCGCGGGCGATAAGTACCGCGCGGTCACGCAATTCCCCGACGCTGGGCCGCACGGACCCGGGGCTATTCGGTGCAGCAGACCCCCTATTATCCGCGCTGTTAGCGAGTTGTTCGGTGCCATGCGAGTTATTGCTCATGCCCCCATTGTGTCTGTTTCGTACAATTTGAGCTATGGGACAACGAATTGGATTTGGCATCGACGTGGGAGGCTCTGGAATCAAGGGTGGCCGCGTAGACCTTGAAACTGGGCAGCTTATTGGCGACCGCATTAAAATTTTCACGCCACAGCCGGCAACTCCGGAAGCGGTTGCGGAGACCATTGC
Organism: Corynebacterium sp. HMSC064H12; assembly: GCF_001809925.1. Classification (NCBI taxonomy): domain Bacteria; kingdom Bacillati; phylum Actinomycetota; class Actinomycetes; order Mycobacteriales; family Corynebacteriaceae; genus Corynebacterium; species Corynebacterium sp. HMSC064H12. The sequence goes on from NZ_KV799360.1 coordinate 14,960, forward strand.
AGAAATTGTGGACATTGCGAAGTGGGATTCCGATGTCGGCATCACGATTCCGTCCGTCGTACAGAATCAGATTGCCTTGCTGGCCGCCAATATTGACGGTTCTTGGGTTAATACGAACTGCCAAGAGCTCTTCGCTAAATACCTGCCCAACAACAAGGCACACGTGCTTAACGACGCTGACGCTGCCGGCCTCGCTGAAGTCCAGTTTGGCGATCCGGGCAATAAGACAGGCGCCGTGTTGTTGCTAACTTTTGGTACAGGCATCGGCTCGGCGCTTATTCATGACGGACTGCTCTACCCCAATTCGGAGTTAGGCCACCTCATCATTGATGGCATGGAGGCCGAACACTTTGCATCCGCGAGAGTTAAGGATGTGGAGGGGCTCGGCTTCGAAGAGTGGGCTGAGCGCGTGAGCAAGGTGCTTAAGACCTACGAGGCGCTGTTTTGGCCGTCACGGATCATCGTCGGCGGCGGAATCAGTCGCGAACACGAAAAGTGGATTCCGCTGTTGACATGTAAGACTCCAGTTGTCCCCGCAAGTTTGGATAATAATGCGGGTATTGCTGGCGCCGCCTTTGCAGCTGACCAGGGACTTTACCCTTAACCACTTTCATTTCTTATATGGGGATTGGTAGCTACGTGTCGGGCGTGACACGTGCTTGAAGCCATGCCCCGTGGCGGCGATTTTAAGAATTGGTTTACAATAAGAAGTTGACTCACGGCAAGGTTGAATAATCAACAGGCTCGAGGAGGATTGGGAAAATCGAATTCCAGCGCACTGCTTCGATGAGGATTTTCACCGATTACTTCTTCGCTAGGAGCCAGAAAGCAACACTGATGACCGTGGCACGAAAAGGTCAGCTCTGAATGTTTTCCATTCGGCTAGTTGGCTATAGACGAAGTAAAGGCGCACCACTGGCGCGTTGAGCTTCTCTTCGACCGAGAGAAGCTGGCGGCGGCTTTGGCGGCGCACACAACGTACATCGTGAAAGGGCGTTCGTGGCAGGCAACGAACTGGGGCAAGTTCAGGACCAATCCACCGGGAGTGGCACCGGTTCAGCTACTCCTGCAAAGAAGGCTGTAAAGAAGGCCATCAAGAAGGCAGTGAAGAAGACCGTGGCAAAGAAGACTGCCGCGAAGAAGACTGCTGCCAAAAAGACGGCTGCTACCAAAACTGCGGCGAAGAAGACGACCGCTAAGAAGGCAGCGGCCAAGAAGACCGTGAAGAAGGCGGCCAAGAAGTCCGTCGCTAAGAAAACCACGCGTAAGGCCGCCGCCAAGAAGGCAACTAAGCGGACAACGGCTGCGAAGGCCACCGCGGCCAAGGCTGCTGCAGCGAAGGCGAAGGACGCGCAAGCTCTCGACGCAACTGAGAACGAAGAGCTCGAGGACGAGGAACTCGACCACGACTTGGAGCAGGAGCAGGACTACGACCCGGATCTGGATGATGATCTCGAAGACGATGATCTTCACGACGATCTGGATGATGACGACCTCGAAGACGACGACCTCGACGATGATGAAGAAGAGGACGACGAGGACGAAGACGAGGATGAAGAGGACGAGGGCGACGAGGTCTGGAACGAGGACGAGTCCGCTCGTCTGCGTCAGGCCCGCAAAGATGCTGCCCTCACCGCCTCCGCCGACTCTGTCCGCGCCTACCTCAAGCAGATTGGTAAGGTCGCGCTGCTGACTGCCGAGGAAGAAGTCAGTCTGGCAAAGCGCATCGAGGCCGGTCTGTATGCGCAGTACAAGATTGACGAGGCCAAGGAAGCCGGCGAGCGCATCGCTTACGCTCAAAAGCGCGACTTGCGCGAGATTTCTCGTGACGGTCAGCGCGCCAAGAATCACCTGCTCGAAGCCAACCTCCGTCTTGTGGTGTCCCTGGCAAAGCGCTACACCGGCCGTGGCATGGCTTTCCTCGACTTGATTCAGGAGGGCAACCTCGGCCTGATTCGCGCCGTCGAGAAGTTCGACTACACCAAGGGCTACAAGTTCTCCACGTACGCAACCTGGTGGATTCGCCAGGCAATTACTCGTGCAATGGCCGACCAGGCTCGAACCATTCGTATTCCGGTTCACATGGTTGAGGTCATTAATAAGCTCGGCCGTATCCAGCGCGAGTTGCTCCAGGATTTGGGCCGCGAGCCCACTCCGGAAGAGCTCGCTAAGGAGATGGACATCACCGAGGAAAAGGTTCTCGAGATTCAGCAGTACGCTCGTGAACCCATTTCGCTGGACCAGACCATCGGTGACGAGGGCGACTCCCAGCTCGGTGACTTCATTGAGGACTCAGAGGCAGTCATCGCTGTGGACGCCGTCAGCTTCACGCTCCTCCAGGACCAGCTTGGCGACGTTCTGGAGACTCTCTCCGAACGTGAAGCCGGTGTCGTCCGCCTGCGCTTCGGCCTTACCGACGGCATGCCGCGTACGCTTGACGAGATTGGCCAGGTCTACGGTGTGACACGCGAGCGCATCCGTCAGATCGAGTCCAAGACGATGTCCAAGCTGCGTCACCCATCGCGTTCGCAGGTGCTGCGCGACTACTTGGAGTAAAGCTTTAACCTGGAGTTGTTCAGGGGCTAACTGCTTGACTAGAAAAATCGGGCTTGAATGAGGTTTCACACCTTATTCAAGCCCGATTCTTCTTTTGGTGTCAGCGCTAGTGAGTTACTGACTGCGTTTATGTCAAAAATAGCCTGAAAAATGGCCTGAAAGCGTCATAAACTCACACAGTTTCACATTTGCAGCCAAAAGCCCCGGACCACCGAAGTGGAACGGGGCGAAGGAGTATCTGAGCAACGCTAGGCGAAGCAGTCCGGTGGCGGTTCAGCGCGCTGCCCCACCATCCACTACGGGCTACTACATACCCAGCTAGTACACGACGCCGAATACCCACTGCAGCAGCGTCAGCGATGCCACAGAAATCACGATCAGTGCGACGACGTTCAGCCAAACACCGGCCTTGACCATGTTGTCCATGCTGACGTAGCCGGAGCCGTAGGCGATGGCGTTCGGCGGTGTTGCAACCGGCATCATGAAGGCCGAAGTAGCTGCCAGTGCAACTGGAACGGCGAAAATCATCTGGTCGTGGCCCAGACCGATTGCCATCGCACCAACCAGCGGCAGGAAGGTCGCGGCCGTCGCGGTGTTAGAGGTGAACTCGGTCAGGAACAGCACAACGGCGCCGACGACAACCACGAGTGCAGCCACTGGCATCCAGCCGAGAGTAGACAGCTGCTCGCCAATCCAGTCCGACAGCCCAGAGGCACCGAACTGCGAGGACAGTGCGAGGCCACCACCGAACAGCAGCAGCACGCCCCACGGCAGCTCTAACGCATTTTCCCAACGCATAAGCTTAACGCCATCAGGACCGCCCGGAATAATGAACAGCGCAATACCCACGGTCATTGCGATAACCGCATCGGCAATCTTGGTGTCGGGCAGCAGCACCGGAACAAAGACCCACGCCAGTGCCGCCGCGATAAACACCAGGAGCACCCGGCGCTCTCCAGTCGACATACGGCCAAGGCGCTTCAACTCGTCACGCATGAGTTCGCGCCCACCTGGAATATGCGTAATCTCCGGCTTAAACAGAACATTTGTCAGCAGGAACCATGCACAGAGCATGAGCACAACCGCCACCGGGACACCGAGCAGCATCCACTGGCCAAACCCAATATTGACTCCCTGCTCCGCCATGTAGGCCGCCAGCATAGCGTTCGGAGGAGTACCAATAATGGTGCCCAGCGAACCAATCGATGCCGCGTAAGCGATACCCAGCATCAGCGCGATACCGAAGTTTGACTTTGGCATCGGGTCATAGCTTGACGACGACTCCTCGGCCTCCTCCAGCGCATCCCCACCGGGGGTTTCAGCGACGGATTCACTCGCAGAGCCCGTATCCTCTGCAGCAACCTTTTCATCGTGCAGCATTCGGACAATGAGGCTCAGGACGGACACACCGATTGGCAGCATCATCACGGCCGTGGCCGTGTTGGAGACCCACATCGACAGGAAGCCAGTAGCCACCATGAAGCCGAGAATCAGCATCTTTGGTGACGACCCCATGAGCACCAGAACCCACAATGCGACGCGCTTGTGGAGGTTCCAACGCTGCATCGCCAGCGCCAACAGGAAGCCGCCCATAAAGAGGAAGATGGTCGGGTCTGTGTACTTGCCCGAGAAATCCTTAATCTCCGCGAGGTTGAGAATCGGGAATAGAGCCAGCGGCAGCAGAGCCGTAACGGCAATCGGGATAGCCTCGGACATCCACCACACGGCCATAAGCACTGCTACACCTGCGGTTGCACGCAGGTTGTGATCGAGCTCAGCCGGCATAAAGAAGTACACGAGCAGGGCCAGGATGATACCGAGTCCTAGACCGGTGCGCTTACGGAAAAGCTCTCGGCTGAGGTATCCACGGTCTTGTTGGCCAGGTGACAGTTCCGGGGAGTTATCGCGCGTAGATGTCGCTGCCACGATTCACGCTCCTATTTAATAATCAGCAGACATCCTGTATTGCACGCATGTTCAAACGTTTACCGCATGTAGGGGATGCCAAATGTGGGTACTTTCTGACACCAATATCATTACCAACACTCGGCCAAATATGAGATTTCACTAAGAAACCCCCGGCCGAAACTGCAGGCAGTTGGGCTTCGGGGGTGGATTACGGGGTTAGCTCATTTCCTGATTGCGTATCTGGCGTTGACCGAAAACTCCGGGCACAAAGTAAGACCGCCATTGATGTCGCTTCCGAACTCACTCCGATTGCTTCTTTGGCTGATCAGTACCCATCTGCTTAGAGATGCACTCGGCATACTCTCCAGAGGTGCGCTCGAACTTCTCGCACTTCGACATCGCATCTGATGTCGACGAATACAGCATCAGCGACACCACGGCGGCTGCAATACCCGTCACAATGCCGACCACGCCCAATCCGAACGAACCGCTGATGACCGCGTCTCCCCCGGCTGCCTGCACGCGTTTCTTGGCACTCATTGCCTTCGCCATCGCGATGATGCCCAGAACAATGCCAAAGACACCGAGGATGCCACCAACAATCATCCAGGACATCAAGAGTCCGCCGACGCCAAAGATCAGTGCCAGCACGCCAATAGTCCGACCGTCATTGCCTGGTACAGCTGACAAACCACCGCCGGTCAATTCTGACGGCCTCGACTTATCACTGCTTGCCGACATTCTTCTCTCCACCATAGATTGCTCAGTTCGTTTGAAACCCTACCAATTACGCAGGTAGCTGATGCGATCACGCAACTGTTCCTCCGTACATAGCGCAGTCGGCGGGCCACCACAGGCGCGCCGAACCTCGTTATGCACTTGACCATGTGGCTTACCGGTTCGCGCCGCTGTCATCGACACCAGCGTATTGAGCTCCTTCCGCAACTTCGGCAACACCTCACTGGCCACCTTCTGCGGCCTTGGGTACGCCGATCCCTCAATCCGGTGCACCGCGCCCCCTTCGCCCCCGCTTGACGACGATTCCCTCGCCTCCTCGCGGGCTTCCTTCTCTCGGGCACTGGCGGCTTTAAGCTGTTCATCCTGCCGCTGACGCAGCAAGAGTCGCATCTGATCGGCGTCGAGAAGCCCTGGCAAACCCAGATAATCGGCCTCTTCGGCGGAACCGGCAACGGTTGCGGTGCCGTAGGAGGAGCCGTCGTAGATGAGGTAGTCAAGTTCAGCATCCGCGCCAATGGATTCGTAGGCCGGCAGCAATTCGTCGGGCTCATCCTTGCGGCGATTGGCCTCAGCGACCAAGTCATCTTCCCAGCCTTCCGAAGGCCGATCCGGCTTGCCGAGCACGTGGTTGCGCTGCACCTCCATCTGCGAGGCCAAGTCGAGCAGCACCGGGATCGACGGCAAGAAGACCGAAGCAGTCTCCCCTGGCATGCGGCTTCGCACGAATCGTCCGATAGCCTGCGCGAAGAATAGTGGAGTCGAGGAACTGGTCGCGTACACGCCGACCGCCAGCCTCGGCACGTCCACGCCTTCGGAGACCATGCGCACGGCCACCATCCACTCATCGGTGGACTCGGAGAAAGTCTTGATTCGTTCCGACGAGCCCGGTTCATCCGAGAGCACCAACGCCACCGGCGTAGAGGCAATCTGCTCGAGAATGCGTTTGTACGCACGAGCAGTTGCCGCATCGGAGGCGATGACCAGACCACCCGCGTCCGGGATATGCTGCCTCATCTGCGAGAGACGGGTGTGCGCTGCCCGCAGCACAGATGGCATCCACTCGCCCTTTGGGTCAAGCGCGGTGCGCCAAGCACGCGTGGTCTCCTCTGGGCTCATCACGGTGCCCAGTCGCGCAGCGAACTCATCACCCGCGCTATCACGCCAGCGAGCTTCACCGGAATAAGCCAAAAAGACCACTGGGCGCACGACGCCGTCGGCAAGCGCATTGGAATAGCCGTACGTGTAATCGGCGACGGAACGCGAGTAACCATCGCCGTCCGGCGAGTAGCGAACAAACGGAATCGCCGCGTCATCGGAGCGGAACGGCGTACCAGTTAGGCACAGGCGGCGTTCGACATCGCCGTAAGCTTCGGAAATACCGTCGCCCCAGCTCTTGGCATCGCCGCCATGGTGCACCTCGTCCAGAATCACCAATGTCGGCCGAGCGGTGGCTACGGCATGGTGCTTAAACGGATGCACTGCGACTTGGGCGTAGGTCACAACAATTCCCTGGTAGGAGGGGTTTACCACACCCTTGGCGTTGGTGAATTTGGGATCCAACGCAATCCCCGAACGAGCAGCGGAAGCAGCCCACTGCACTTTCAGGTGCTCAGTGGGAACCACGACGATGATGCGCTCGACGATCCGGCGCGACAGCAACTCACTGGCGATACGCAAGGCGAAGGTCGTCTTACCTGCGCCCGGTGTCGCCACTGCAAGGAAGTCCTTGGGGTTAGTCGCCAGGTATTTGTCGAGGGCCTCCTGCTGCCATTTACGAAGCCCGCTCACTTGCGACGCAGGGACTTGTAAATCCGCTCGCAGTCAGGGCATACCGGTGAACCCGGCTTCGCTGACTTCTTCACAGGGAAGGTTTCACCGCACAGAGCAACGACGTAGGAGCCGTTGACCGCGGAGTTCACGATCTGGTCCTTCTTGACGTAATGGAAGAACTTCGGGGTATCGTCCCTCGTCGACTCATCGACGCGGGTATCGGTGCGTTCAATCGTCTTTGTCGTCTTCAATGGAGTGCTCACAGATTCCAATTGTGCCCCATCGGTCAAATTATGCCCAGTGCCCCAGGTGCTGGCCGCTGCTGACTGCTGCCTTCCACAGCCATCCACAACATCGCTACGACTACGCGAGCATGCGGCTGCAACGGACATAGCTAGTTGAGACGACCCCACGCCACAGGCGTATGCTAGACAACCATGGCGCGAATCAATGACCGTCGCGACTCCGCGCTGCCGAAACGCGGAAGTTCCCGGCGACGCAAGAAAGACGCGGCGTTGATTACCGACGCCCGCGGCTCTCGGATTCGCAACTATGACCACCGCCGCCACGTCTACGCGGCTCTGCAATGGTCTCGCATTCCGCTGCTGCTTCTTTCCGGCGCTTTTTATCTGTGGTGGGATGTGCCGTGGATTGCAGCGATTCTCATGGTCGTCTCCGTACCCATGCCGTGGATCGCGGTTGTTATCGCCAATGGCGTTGGAGAACCCGCTGACAAGCGTAAGCCGCGCGTCTACAAGCCTGGAGTTGTACGCGAGCAAAACCGCAAATGGGAGGAGCAGCAACGCCAGCGCGCCCTCAAGGAAGCAGAGATGCGCGCGCTCGGTTCTGCCGCCAGTACCGAAGACACCGACGCACCGACGCAGTCCGGTAACGAGACCACCTCAAATCCCTTCGATGACGCAAATGTCATCGATATGCCGGAAGACGACGATTCGTCGTCAAGCTCCCCTAACTAGCCCCTCCGCCCCGCTTTACGACGAAGGTAGTGCCTACGATGACCTTTTCCCCCTCCACCTTCACCCCACCGACTGATCAGCAGCTTCGTGATTTTGTCGACTGTGCGGAGGAATTTGCCACCGCGCTCAGGCGCCTTGAGTTTTCCAGCGAGTCACTGCGTCGAGTCCTAGGCGCCGAGGGACTGGCCGCGCTGGACCGCGGTGAGCCCGGCGTTGTCGATGTTCTACTTACCGAAACTGAGGGCGTTTCTGCGGACACTGTGACCGCGTTGCGTCTTTTCATCCTGGGCGATTTCGCCGACGCACAGCAGCTATTTGGGGCTGAGCTGACAGCCAAGTTACTGGGCAGCGGCATACTTGCCGGCACCGCCACCAACGCACAGGTGTGTATCGATGTGCGCCCGGTCGAGATTGCGGGAGTCGACCGTATTGTCTTTTCCGACCGCGATGCCTCTATGAGCGATCACGTTCCTGGACCCAATCATGTCTTGGGCGTAGGGCGGGCTTCCCGCTCCCTCCTCGATATTTCGCCGACCTCGGCGGTGGAATCCGTACTCGACCTCGGTGCCGGTTGTGGCGTCCAGAGCCTTGCCCAGCCTGATGCAAAGTCGATTGTCGCGACGGACATTCACCCCCGGGCGCTGTTTTTTGCCCGCGCTACTTTCGCAGCAAATGGCTTCGCCCAGGCGCAGGCCGTCGAAGGCTCGTGGTTTGAACCGGTTGCAGGCAAGAAGTTTGACCGCATTGTGGCGAACCCGCCGTTCGTCGTAGGGCTGCCAAGTGTGGAACATGTTTACCGTGACTCAGGATTGAATCTGGACGGTGCCACCGAACTTATGATCCGCGGTCTGGCCGACCATCTCACCGACGGCGGCACGGCGCATCTGCTCGGTGCTTGGGCCCATATCGAAGGCGAAAGTTGGCAACAGCGCATCGCCTCTTGGCTCCCTGCTGAAGGCCTAGAAGTGTGGGTAACACAACGAGATGTCGCCACGCCGGCGGAATACATCGGCACCTGGCTTCGAGACGAGTCCATCGACCCCCGCAGCCCAGAAGGCTGCGAGCGCTCCCGTGCCTGGCTGGAGCACTTCCGCAACAGCGGCGTGACAGGCATCGGGTTCGGCTACATCACGGTTCAGCGCATCGACGGCCCGACTTCCGCTGTGTGTGAAGAAATGCCTCAGCCTTTGGCCGCTCCCTTCGCCGCCGAAGCCGAGGAGTATCTCGGCCGCGCCGAATGGCTTCGTACACAAACTGCTGACACCATCCTCGAAGCTGCCTTTACTGTGCGACCCGGCGTCGCCTTAGAACGCGTTTCGCTTGCCGACGTCGACAGCGGCCAGGGCTTCACTGAGTTCGATACGCGCATCTCACGCACCGACGGCCCCGCCTGGACACACTCAATCGATGAGTCCGTCGCAACCATCCTGGGTGCACTGCATCCCGAAGCTGCCCTGGGCTCCGTCATCGACATCATGGCAATGTTTGGAGCCTTTGATGAGTCCGAAGTCCCTGCAATCAAGGACGCCCTAGTTCCCATCGTCGTTGACCTGGTTCGCCATGGTCTGATTCTCCCCACCGAGCTCTTGGAGGATAAACAGTAAATGAAAGCCGTTCTCACCCGAGTTAAATCCGCGTCAGTCACTGTCGACGGCTCCGTTGTTGGCCACGTTGACGGAGGCGATACCGGCGCCATTTTGGCGCTCGTAGGTGTTGGCCGCGAGGACACTGCCGATGCTTGGGAAACGATGGCCCGCAAGATCGCGGAGCTGCGCATTCTGGATGGCGAGCTCAGCGCTGTCGACGCTGGCGCCCCGGTGCTCGTTGTTAGCCAATTCACGTTGATGGGGGCGACAAAGAAGGGACGGCGGCCGTCGTGGGTAGACGCGGCTCCGGGCCCAGAGGCCGAACCCGTCATAGAAAAAATTGTCGAGAACTTGCGCAATCGTGGCTTGACGGTCGCAACGGGACAATTTGGAGCGATGATGGAGGTCACATCCGTCAATGATGGCCCCTTTACAGTTCTCGTAGAATGCTAGTCGCGGCAGTTTTTCTTAACATTATATTTGCATGGCAAAATTACCCTATTGACATTCATCAACTTTCACGGGAACATTTCCGTAACTCCGTGCGTTGTAGTTATTGAGTCCACTCAAAAATCCAGGAGGCAGATTCATGAAGAGTGCCGATATTCAAAATGACGAACTGGAAGGTCAGCCACGGGACAAGGGGCGCCGCACTGGCAATAACTCCAATCCGTCCGCCGATTTGGTTCGTGTGTATTTGAACGGCATCGGAAAGACTGCTCTTCTCAGCGCTGAAGAAGAGGTGGAACTTTCTAAGCGCATTGAAGCCGGTGTATACGCCGAGCATTTGCTGCAGACCGGCGCGAAAATGACCCGCGCAAAGAAGCGTGATGTCAAGATTTTGGCAAAGGAAGGTAAGGCTGCACGCGCCCACCTACTCGAAGCCAATCTCCGTCTTGTGGTCTCGCTGGCGAAGCGCTACACCAACCGCGGTATGCCTCTGCTGGATCTAATCCAGGAGGGCAACTTGGGCCTCATCCGCGCCATGGAAAAGTTCGACTACACCAAGGGCTTCAAGTTCTCCACTTACGCAACGTGGTGGATTCGCCAAGCTATTACCCGCGGTATGGCTGATCAGTCGCGCACCATTCGCCTCCCTGTTCATTTGGTTGAGCAGGTCAACAAGATTTCTCGTATCAAGCGTGAGCTCTACCAGCAGCTCGGCCGTGAGGCTACGAATGAGGAATTGGCAGAGGAATCCGGCATTCCAGAGGCCAAGATTGAGATGCTGCTGCGTCAGTCCCGCGACCCGGTGAGCTTGGACATGCCGGTGGGCACTGATGAGGAAGCTCCTCTGGGAGACTTCATTGAGGATTCAGAGGCAACTGATGCCGAGGAGGCAGTTGTCGCTTCCCTGCGTCACCACGATGTCCGCAAGGTTCTGTCCACTCTCGAGATTCGAGAGCAGGAAGTTATTAAGCTCCGCTACGGTCTCGACGATGGCCTGCCCCGCACGCTGGATCAGATTGGCCGCCACTTTGGCCTGTCTCGAGAGCGCGTCCGCCAGATTGAGCGGGAAGTTATGTCCAAGCTCCGCGAGGGTGACCGTGCTGACAAGCTGCGTGAGTACGCAAACTAACGCCACATGGCGGTGACATCGATAGGGTTCCTAATTTCAGCCCTGAGATAGAGCTGGACTTCAATGCCGACCCCGTGCCGGAGTTTCATCCACACTGGCGGTCGGCGTTTTCGTCTGCACGTCGAACTTTCGACATCGCGTACGCTCCCTTCCGTCTCAGCAGCGCCCACCGAACCAAGCTTTTCGCTGCCTAATCAGCACCAAAGCCACTAGATTTGCGAGCCCTAACATCTTTCTTGCGCAAGTGTGGTTATCCTAATACTTGAGTGAAAACTTTTAAGACTGTGTTATCGGAGGAAAACCGTGAGGGATTTGGTTGACACCACGGAAATGTACTTACGTACGATTTTCGAACTCGAAGAAGAGGGCATCATTCCTTTGCGTGCTCGCATTGCCGAACGCCTTGAGCAGTCGGGGCCGACCGTTAGCCAAACCGTTGCGCGCATGGAGCGCGATGGCCTTCTCGTAGTTGCCCCAGATCGCAGCTTGCAGCTTTCCGACGAGGGCCGCAGGCTGGCCACGGCTGTCATGCGTAAGCACCGCCTAGCTGAGCGCCTACTTACGGATGTCATTGGCCTCGAATGGGACAAGGTTCACGACGAAGCCTGCCGCTGGGAGCACGTAATGAGTGACGAGGTCGAGCGCAAACTTCTCGACGTGCTTGACTCTTACACACGCTCCCCATTCGGCAATCCGATTCCCGGTTTGGGAGACCTCGGTGGGACTCAGTCACCAGAGTCGTTAGAGAACGTTCGCCGACTGTCCGATCTAAACCCCGGCGAGTACACCGTTGAGATCGTCCAGATTAACGAAATCCTGCAGGTCGAGCAGAGCTACATGAAGCGTCTCCACAAGGCTGGAATTATGCCGGGTACTGAGGCACTTGCCGAGGTTGCCGCCGGCCGCGTGACTCTCGCCCGTGGTGATCATTCTCTTGACATTCCGGATACTCTGTCTCACGCAATCATGGTGATTATCAAATGAAACTCCTCGTCACTGGTGGTGCCGGCTACGTCGGTAGCGTGTGCTCGGCAGTATTGATTTCTCTTGGCCACGACGTCACCATTCTGGACAACTTCTCTGTTGGCAACCGTGATGCGGTGCCAGAGGGCGCGACCCTAGTCGAAGGCGATGTGGCGGACAAGGCCTACGAGGTTCTGTCCTCCGACAGCTTCGACGGCGTCGTTCATTTCGCTGCGAAATCGCTTGTTGGCGAGTCTGTCGAAGTTCCTTCCGACTACTGGCACAACAATGTGGGCCAAACCCTGAAGCTACTCGACGCGATGCGTGATACCGGTACGAATAACCTGGTGTTCTCTTCGACAGCTGCAACCTACGGCGAGCCAGAGAAGACACCAATTACCGAAGACATGCCAACCGCGCCGACCAACCCTTACGGTGCCACCAAGCTGGCCATGGACTACGCCATCGCCTCTTACGCCAAGGCATACAACATCGGCGCTACCAGCTTGCGTTATTTCAATGTGGCGGGTGCCTGGGGCGGTTTTGGAGAAAACCGTGAGGTGGAAACTCACCTCATCCCACTGGTACTGCAGGTTGCGCTCGGTCACCGCGACAAGATTATGGTCTTTGGCAATGACTGGCCGACTCCGGACGGCACCGCGGTGCGTGACTACATCCACATCAAAGACCTCGCCGATGCGCATGTCTTGGCACTAGAGTCCAACACGCCGGGAACCCACCGTATCTTTAACCTCGGTTCCGGCGACGGCTTTTCAGTTCGCCAGGTCATTGAAACCTGCCGTAAGGTCACCGGTCACCCGATTCCCGCTGAGGATGCACCGCGTAGAGCCGGTGATCCGGCAACCCTTATTGCCTCTTCTCAGCGTGCCATGGACGAGCTCGGATGGAAGCCCAACCAGACGGAGCTTGAAACCATCGTCGCCGATGCATGGGAGTACACCAAGAACCTCGGCGACCGAGCCCACTCGGCGCACCGCTAGGTACTGCAGTACAGCTTGCAGGGTCGCTAATCAATACGCGGCATTTTCACCTTGTATACCCTGCGCAGTACCTCTTGTGCTGCTCCAAGAATTGTGCCGACGCACCTCGGCACAATTTGATTGGCGACCGCAATTTCCAGCAACTGAGTCAGTGAATGATTCGGTTGCTCCCCCGCTGCCTCATCGAGAGCTGTTTGCGCAAAGTTCTCCAGCCCAGCCGCGAACTTTGCGATGGCAAAACACGCTAAAGCGTTAGCACGCAGGCTGCCGCGGTGGACGATTGCGGCCTCGCGCCAGATTTCTCCCATTGATTGCGCCAACTGCGTAGTAATGAAAATCATGGACATATCGCGCAAGGTGACGTTGGTCAGTGCTGCTGCAATGGCATATCCTGCGTTTTCATCGCGCACCGCCTCATGTGCATCCATCACACCATCGGCCACGTTTTCCACGGCGGTTTTGAGCATGTCGAAGTGCTCAATGAGCGCGGGATTGTCCGAACCAATTTTGAGCTTCCTCGGCTGCTCAACGGCTGTCGCTCGTTCCCGGAGGCGTTCAATCAGAGCCCTGTCTTTACTGTCGTGGAATTGGCCACCTCGAAAATAGCTGCGGTACTCCTCATAGTTTTTGAAAATCTGCTCTCCCTGCCGGGAGATTAGATTTGCATTGTCGGTCATCAGACTGTCACCGACAATGCCGACGATCTCTCCCTGCTCGTCCGTGACAACTTCCCCCGCAGCAATAGTGGCAACGCCCGCCAAACGCACCTCATGCAGGCCGCCTTCTCGCAGCCAGCCTGTAATAGGTGTGGAGTCCTTTTCAATCCCCCAGGATTCGTCGATGATAAACACATCTGCGTGAGTGCATCCTTCATCGAGCAGGAAGTCCGCGGCTGCCCGCACCAAGTCAGGATTGTTCTCCATCGAGGCCACATCCTTAATCAGCATCGGGCCAGCATGCGCTGTCGGATCAAACTCGACCTTGCCATCGATGAGATCTTCGACCTGCTGACGATACAACGCCGCAATCACTACCTGCCCCCGCGGATAGAATCCAACGATTCCCGGCAGGTTCGTCAGAAAAACACTCGGCTCAATTTCAGGCTTTTGTCCTGCACCGAAGTTCTGTTTGTTTCCCATTAATTCCTTACCCCTTTTCCCCCATTGGAATAGCTCGACAGCGGACAATCCTCTCGCCATCTGGTGGCTCTCATTGTTATCGAATCCGCAACAGCCTTGCTTGTGCGCGACCGGAAAAATCGGCCCATCTGTGGACTACTTTCTACTTGTGGATAACTGGAATAGTTTCTGCGGTATCGTGGTTGTTTACTTCAAATGACGAAAAATGTGATGCAGGAGGTAGTCGTACGTGAGTGATCCGACCGACAAGCCTCAGGGCAATATGTACGAGGTAGTTTTTCCGGTTCCTGACGTAACGGGAAGCGAGGGCCATCTGACCCTGGTCATTGCACTTAGCGGTTATGCGGATGCCGGTAATGCCGTCTCGGAATCAGCTAGTTTCCTCTTGGATGCTCTCGAGCACCGTCCATTGGTGAACTTTTCTATCGACGAGCTGATTGATTATCGTTCTCGCCGTCCCTCTGTGACGATGAACCACGACCAGATTGTGGATGTATCCGATTTGAACCTGTCACTCAATGTGGTTCGCGACAACGTCGGTAAGCCGTTCTTGCTGCTTTCTGGCCCTGAGCCAGACATGCGGTGGGAGGCTTTCTCGACTGCCGTTGCAGAGTTGGCGGAGCGCTACGATGTCGGTCGGACTGTGTCGCTGTACTCGGCTCCGATGACGGTTCCGCACACCCGACCACTGGGCATCATCGCCCATGGCACAGATAAGCGGAAACTCGGTGATATGCATACCTGGGGAAACCGCGTCACAGTTCCGGGTGCTGCGAGCCTGAACATTGAGTACGAGCTCGCAAGCCGCGGTTGTGATGCCTTTGGTTTCACCGCACAGGTGCCACACTATGTCGCGGCCTCTGAGTATCCGCTGGCGTCACTGCGGCTGTTGCAGGAGGTAGCAAAACTAGCCAAGCTCGAGCTCCCGCTTGAGGCGTTGGAGAAGGAATCCGCGCGGGTGGCGGAGCTGCTCAATACGCAGACGAATGATTCCGGCGAGGTCTCTCAGCTGGTCAATCTTCTCGAGGAACAGTACGACCAGGAAGTTCAACGTCGTCAAGAGCTGGAGACTTCTCCCCTGCTTGGACCTAACGGCGAGATGCCTTCGGCCGACGAGATTGGCGCTGAGTTCGAAAGGTTCCTCGCTTCTCAACCGCTGCGCCCAGTAGAGGATTCTTCCTCGCTTGACGACGAGGCGGAGACCCCGGCCAGCTCGGATTCCTCGGCAACTACATCAGAGGACACTGACGCACACTCGGAAGAATCCGAGTCGGCCTCGGCGGATGATAGGTCTGCGGAGTTTTCTGCAGACGGCACTGCCGAACAGCCTGAGTCAGAACAGCCTCGGGAAGAGCAGGCGGAAAGCGAAGAATCCGGTGAACCGGAACAACCTCGCCGTCGGCGCGGCTGGAAGCCCTGGTTCCGCTTCTAATCCGGGGTTACCGCTAGGGTGGGAAGCGTGTCACTATCTGAAATGCTTCCCGACCTAGCTGAGGTTCCAGAGTCCCTTTTCGACGATGCGATTATGGACTCGTTCATTGCCTGGACCAGGGATCAGGGCATCACGCTCTACCCGGCCCAGGAGGAGGCCGCTATTGGTCTCGCTGGTGGCGACCACGTCATCCTTGCCACTCCGACAGGTTCGGGCAAGTCCATGGTGGCTATTGCTGCCCACTTCTGCGCCCTCGCTCGTGGCCAGCGCAGCTTTTACACAGCGCCTATTAAGGCCTTGGTCAGCGAGAAGTTCTTTGCCCTCTGCGAGGTCTTTGGCGCTGAGAACGTCGGTATGATGACCGGCGATGCCACCGTCAACGGTGGTGCACCCATCATCTGCGCAACTGCGGAAATTGTCGCCAATATCGCCCTGCGCGACGGGGCCGACGCCGATATTGACCAGGTGGTAATGGATGAATTCCACTTCTATGCGGATCCCGATCGCGGGTGGGCATGGCAAGTGCCCTTGCTCGAGCTTTCCCGTTGCCAATTCCTGTTGATGTCCGCCACTCTCGGCGATACTCAAAAGTTTGAGACGGATTTGAAGGAACGCACGGGACTCGACGTCAACCTCGTTACAGGTACGACGCGCCCGGTACCGCTGGATTTCCACTATGTCTACACACCAGTTCATGACACGCTGGCGGAGTTGCTGGAATCCGGCAAAGCCCCAATCTACATCGTCTTTTTCTCCCAGCGCCAAGCAGCTGAACAGGCTCAGGCACTGACCGGTCTGAAGCTGCTGACGAAGGAGGAGAAGGAGCGGATTCGCGAAGAGATTGGCGATTTCCGGTTTACCACGGCCTTTGGTCGAGTTCTTTCCAAGTTGGTGCGCCAGGGCATTGGCGTCCACCATGCGGGAATGCTGCCGAAGTACCGTCGTTTGGTTGAGCGTCTCTCTCAGACTGGTCTGCTGAAGGTCATCTGTGGCACGGATACCCTCGGCGTCGGCATTAACGTGCCTATTCGCACGGTGCTGATTACCGGTTTGGCCAAGTTCGATGGCCGTCGTAGCCGTATTCTCAAGTCACGCGAGTTCCACCAGATCGCTGGACGCGCCGGCCGTGCTGGCTACGACACCGAGGGCACCGTAGTTGTCGAAGCACCTGAACACGAAATCGAAAACGCCAAGCTGCGGCGCCGTGCCGGCCAGGATGAGGCCAAACTGAAGAAGTTGCGGCTGAAGTCCGTTCCCAAGGGCGAAGTGACATGGTCGGAGAAGACCTTCGACAAAATCGTTTCTCAGCCACCGGAGCCGCTGACCAGCCGCTTTGCAGTTACCAACGGTATGTTGCTCAACGTCATTGCACGTGGTGGCGATACCTACGAACACATGCGTCATCTGCTGCGCACCAATCACGACACCCGCCACCAGCAAAACGAGGCTATTCTGACCGCAATTGAGCTCTACCGCGGTCTGGTCAACGCGGGAATCGTCGTCACGCATGGCGAGGGCGATGACTGCCGCCCCGAGCTGACAATGGAGCTGCAGCGTGACTTCGCGCTCAACCAACCACTGTCGCCTTTCGCCATCGCCGCGCTCGAACTGCTGGATAAGGACAGCCCGAACTACGCACTCGATGTCATCAGTGTGTTTGAGTCAATTCTGGAAGACCCTCGCCCGCTGCTCATCGCGCAGCAGAAAAAGGCACGCGGTGAAGAAATTGCCGCGCTCAAGGCCGAAGGCGTTGATTACACCGAACGTATGAACATCGTCGAAGACATCACATGGCCGATGCCGCTTGCCGACGAGCTGGAGGGCGCATTCGACACCTATGCCCAAGGTCACCCGTGGGTGCGTGAGTTTTCGCTGTCGCCCAAATCTGTGGTGCGCGAGATGGTGGAAAAGGCCATGACTTTTTCGGACGTGGTATCTGAGTACGGAATCGCCCGCTCCGAAGGTATTTTCTTGCGCTACCTCACCGATGCCTGGCGCACTTTGCGACACACTCTCCCACCGGAAGCTGCTAACGAGGAGCTCCGGGACATTGTGGAATGGCTCGGCGAGCTCGTTGTGCAGGTGGATAACTCCCTGGTAGATGAATGGGCGCAGATGGCCGATCCGGACAAGCCATTGGACGAAGAAACTCTCAAGGAAGCGGCTTTTGGCACCGACGAGTCTCGGCCTCTTACCGGCAATGAGCGTGCATTTACCCGTATGGTGCGCAATCTCATGTTCCGCCACGTGCAGCTCTTTGCCTTTGAAAAGGAGGAGGAGCTGGCCGACCTGGACAACTACCTCGACGACGCACCAGATTGGCCTGCCGCGATGGATGACTACTTCGATGAATACGATGACCTAGGCATCGATGCAAAGGCACGCGGCGGCGATATGATTTCGATTGACCGCAAGGCTGGTGAGGGCCTATGGCATGTGATCCAGATACTCGATGATCCTGAGGGTGACCACGGTTGGCGCTTTGAAGCGAACGTTGATTTGGCTGCATCTGATGAATACGGCGAAGTCAGGTTGGCATCGCTGCGAATTATTCAGGGATAAACGCCAAACCGGGCTGGAACTGCCAGCCCGGTTTGGCTTACTTCGTACGCTACTGCAACATAAGCCAAGAGAGCTTTAGGCAATAGCGTCTATGTATGCCTGCCGTACCAGTTCGGCAATTCGATTGAACTCGCCGCCGCGTACCGATGATGCGCGGTGAACCAGCCCAATGGTGCGTCCCGGCCGTGCCGGACCTTCGAATCGCGCAACAGCCAGGCCGGGACGGTCCGCCTCAATCTTGACAGCCGATTCCGGCACAAGCGACTGCCCCAACCCACCGGCAACACACTGCACGACGGTCGATAGAGAAGCCGCCCGTGTTTCCAAGCTGGAGGTCTCGCCGTGAACAGCATCGACCTTGCGACAGATATCCAACACCTGGTCGCGCAGGCAATGACCGTCGTCAAGCAGGAGCAAGTCCATGTCCCTGATTGCCTCAAGCTTTACGTCTTCCTTACCTGCCAGCGGATGATCGTCTGGCACGACGATGTAGAACTCTTCGTCGTAGAGGTAAATCTCTTCAAAGGAAGGCACATCGGACGGCAGTGCCATGATGGCTGCATCAATAGTGCCAGAACGAAGTGATTCGATGAGACGCTCGGTCGGCTCCTCGACGATCCTAGGCTTTAGATCTGGCAGCTCGTCACGAACCAACTGGAGGAAGTTGGGCAGCACGTATGGAGCAACCGTAGGGATAACACCAATGGATAGTGGTCCGGACAAATCATCTGTACGGCCAGATGCGCGAGCAACGATCTCGTCAACGATTTCAGATGCTTGGCGTGCATAAGGAATCAGACCGCGACCGAGTGGCGTCACCAGCACTCGGCGAGTCGAACGCTCTACAAGCTGCGCCCCCAGTCCCTGCTCAAGGGTGGAAAGCGCTTGTGACAGGCTGGGCTGTGAAATGCCGAGGCGGGCAGCGGCTTGACCGAAGTGACCGGTATCGGCAATCGCGACAAAGGCACGTAACTGAGGCAAAGTGGGCCGATAATCTCTATTACGCATACCTATAAGCCTACACGAGCTTATTAACTTTTTCCTCTTGACGGTTTGGGAATCCATAGGCATAATGGCGTGTGACCCCAGAAGGAATACATTCAGGAGGATTCCATGGCAATTTTGACTGTTGGCGACAAGTTCCCCGAGTTTTCTCTAACCGCTCTCAAGGGCGGCAACCTGCGTGATGCAAACGCTTCTTCTCCGGATGACTACTTCGAGCAGGTAACCAATGAGTCCTACGAGGGTAAGTGGAAAGTCGTCTTCTTCTACCCGAAGGACTTCACCTTTGTCTGCCCGACTGAGATTGCTGCATTCGGCAAGCTGAACGAGGAATTCGAAGACCGCGACACCGTTATTCTCGGCGGCTCTGGCGACAACGAGTTCTCCCACTTCAACTGGCGTGCAACCCACGAGGAACTGCTGGACATCCCGTTCCCGATGTTCTCCGACATCCGCCACGACCTGATGCGTGCACTCGGCGTCGAGAACGCTGACGGTGTTGCAGACCGCGCAACCTTCATCATTGACCCGGACGGCATCATTCAGTTCGTCTCCGTTACCCCGGACGCTGTCGGTCGTAACGTTGACGAAGTTCTGCGTGTTCTCGACGCTCTTCAGTCTGAAGAGGTCTGCGCATGTAACTGGCAGAAGAATGACCCGACCAAGAACATCGACAAGATGGATGTTCTGAAGCAGGAGCTGAAGTAACTCATATGAGCATCGATAACCTTCGTTCCGGCCTACCGGAGTACGCCAAGGACATGAAGCTGAACCTTGGCACTCTCACCCGTTCTACGGAACTCTCCGAGCAGCAGCTGTGGGGTACCCTGCTTGCATCTGCTGCTGCCACCCGCAACGAGACCGTTTTCTCCGAGATTGCTGAGGAAGCCAAGGAGCACCTGTCTGACGAGGCTTTCGAGTCTGCGCTTGGTGCGGCCACCGTTATGGGCATGAACAACGTCGCTTACCGCACTCGCCACATGCTCGGTGATGACTACGCGCAGGTCAAGTTCGGTCTGCGCATGAACATCATCTCCAATCCGGGTGCCGAGAAGGAAGACTTCGAGCTGTGGTCTCTGGCAGTTTCTGCCATCAACGGCTGTGAAGCATGCGTGACCTCCCACGCAAAGGTCGTCCGCGATGCTGGTCTGACCAAGGAGCAGGTCTGGGAAGCTGTGAAGATTGCAGGCACCGTCTCTGGTATTGCACAGGCTGTCTTCGCTGAGGCTACCCGCTAAATATTAGGAGGATACGTTCGGCTTTGATAGTCGAACGCTCCCCCGCAGGATTTCCTGCTGATCAAATAACGCCCAAGGAACCAGTTTGTACCGGTTCCTTGGGCGCTTTTTCTTATTCGTTTCGGCTACTGTTCATTTCGGCTAGTGCTGCGGAGGGTAATAGCCCGGATTTTCCTGCGCGTCATTAATAACTCGCCGGCCACCGATGAGCTGGCGGTAGATGTGCACCTGAACCAGCATAGCCAGCGGCATTGTGTACAGGATGCCAATATAGAAGAGCATCGCACCTGCGGAAGAAACAATCGACGTCAGAATGAATGCAACAAGCATCGTCCAATATTGGGGCTTTACCAGGCGCCAAGCGACAACCGGCGCCTCAAGCGCAGTTGCTCGACCATCGAAAACAAGTAGTGGCATAGTCGCTGTAATTGGCATGATGAAAATCGACGTCAACAACAAAACCAAGTAGCCCAGTGGAATCATCGCCGCGGCAGCTTCACTGCCATTGGCGGACAGGGATGCTCCAGCGATGAAGAGCACCATCCCCGGCAGCATGGCGAGCAGTCCCACCAGGAACGTGACAATGTAGACACCGATAAGAGACCCCCACCTGTTTACACGGAAGAAAGTACCGTAGTTCGGCACTCGCCCATCGACAGCGTCGAATGCACCGCGCAACATAAATGCCTGCATCGCGAACATGCCCACGGCAAATAGGAGTGCCATCGCGCCGACAGTCGCGAACATTGACCCTAGATCCTCAAACGGAACATCGCCTGGATAGTTCGGCTCAAATTCCGGATCGAAGTCACCAGAGGCAAAGAGAATTGCCGCTGCGCCAACAATCAGGGCGACTAGTACGGCGAAGAACGTCAGCATGACGCCAAGCCAAGAAGCAAAATTGCTATTTAGACTACGAAACGCCGCGGAAAAGGCACTTCCAATGTCGACCTTCGTCGGCCCTTGTGCCACAGGCTTCACCGGTGGCTCATTGCCACCTGGCATGTTGACTCCGGGAGCAAGTGCACCGGCTGCAGGATTCCCCCCTGCCGGTTGCTGCCAGTAGCTTGATCCCGCACCATAGGGCTGGCCACCATAGTTCTCGCTTGGCTCACCAGTTCCGTAGGACGGAATATCGCCATAGGCCTGTTCCCTACCGTAAGCCTGATTCCACTGTGGCGAATCCTCTGGTCCACGCGAGCCATGTTGTGCGTCCGAATCGAACCCGTAAGGGTTGTAGTCCTGCGAACCATTGTTGGGAAAACCGTGGCTCTGGGAGTCATAGTTACTGGACTCATTGTCCCGGCTGCCGTCACCGTAAGGATCGTTGTTGCTGTATGGATTGTTTGGGGTATTCATGAAGCAAATTGCTCCTGCCAAATTGACGGATACATACAAATAACGCGCACAACGGACTATACGTGAGACAAGCCCTTGATGAGTTTTTAAAGGCCGAAGTATAAGTCACATTGTGCGCATGGACGTATTTAATTGGACGTTCTTACACGAGCTCCACCGCGGCGACTCCCTCGAACTCGTTCAGCGAATCACCGGCACCCAACGCGCTACCACGCACGATGATGTCATACTTGCCCGGCGCGACTCCTCCGGTCTCCCAAGTGACCTTGGCGGTGGTGTAATTACCGTCCTTGGCAAATTCAATGACAGTTGCCTGGTCCCAGTCGTCAGAAACGATCTCACCGCGGTCATTCTTGATGAGTAGGTAGCCGTCTTCCAGTCGCAAGTCGTTATTCGGGTTTGCCGCGACGAATTGGGCAACGGCCTGCTGCCCTACCGTGACGCTTGCAGTCGATTCGAGCACGTCACCAAAATTCTTGCCCATTGGTACGGAATCGATAGTCTTTCCTCCTGCTGGCGACGGCGGGATGATGCCAGTGAGATCACCTGCAGCACTGCCCGGGTCGACAGCCATGCCGTCGGCAAGCGCGTGGGCGAGATCGTGATAGATGGAGATCATCGCACTGAGCGTGTACTTGCCGAAAGCCGTTGCGCCGCCCTCGTAGTCCTGCTGATCGTATTCCTCTGGGGTAACGACGTAGTGTCCATAGCTGTTGGTGTAGCCCTGGCAGATGACAGTGTCGATTGGAACGCCGAGGACATCGGCGACGTGCTGACGCATGCGGTAACCCGACATCGTGGTGGGTTCAAGGCCGTTGGTAATCAAGGTGAAGCCACCGATGCGGGTGATGGAGAACATGTGGGTCTGCTGGAGAAGACCATCGATGTAGCCCACTGGCAGCAGGCATTCTTTCTCGCCCTGAATCTCCCCGATATTTTTCGGGAGTACGACGTTATTGAGCTGACGTACCCACGGTGTGCCTCCACGCTGGCCCTCGTTGAAACCTAGGGCTGGTTCGCCGCCGCCGTCCTCCTGGCTACTGGCTGCGAAGGCCGCACCGAGGATTGCAGGTCCAGTGCGGTGCGGCTGGCCGTCGGGCGTGAATTGGCCGTCAATGTCGACATCGCCGAGGTTGACCCACTTGTGGACGGTAGAGATTCCGCCTCCTGGCAGTGCAATGGTCTGACCCTGGGTAGCGTCAATCTGACGCTGACCGAGAATGCGGGCGGACTCTGCTTCGTCTCCGTTGCCGGGACCCGAATTTGGCACGAGCCCCATGTTCGGGCTGATGTCACCCGGGCACGACATGGTAAATGCGGCGACAAAGGGGGCATCGGCCGGCTCACGGTGGGTAACCCCGCGGTCGACCTCAACCTTCCATGCTGCATAGCCCTTGTTGTCGCCGTCGATGATGGTGTGCTCGGGGCCGAAGGTGGTCGGATGAATTCCATACCAGTTAATGAATCCGACTTCGCGACCACCGCGACTCACGTGCAGTGTATGGCTTTCCGGGTTGACTCCGTCGGGGAAAAGACGCTGTTCTTCCTCGGGGTTACGCCTGAATGCCTCCAGGGAGCGGTTAACACCCGCATCCTTGGCAATCCCCTTGGTCAGGTGGATAGTCGACGGCTGGTAATCAGCGTGTGCACGTTCAATAGCCTTGACCACACCGACGACCACAGCTTCGAAAGTGACGGGACGGAAACCGAGAGTAGTCAGGTCGACCATAAGATGGCCCGATGTACCACCCGGCGCGACATGCGTATGAGATGCGCAGATAAGCACGTTGCCCTCGTGGTAGAGGTCTCCGAAGAGAGCTCGCAGTCGCCGCAGAACTTCCATCTGGATGGACTGGAACATGAGCCCCATATCTGCGGTGACGTGGACGACACGGTTGTCGTTGTCATCACCGAAGATGAATGCACGCGCCATCTGGCGAAGACGCAGACCCGAGGTGGTCTGGTCCATGACCGCATACCCGTTCATGCCAGCGCCGAGTGGCTCGCCTGTCATGTCAGCCATTCCTCGACCGACATTCAAAGTGGTGGTCGAATTCCCCGCGGCGGCAGAAGCCCCGTTTGCAGGAGCGGCGTTTGCCTTTGATGCACCATTTACGGCAGGCATCATACTCGCAGCTGACACGGCAGTTGCTCCGACGAGGAAGCCTCGCCTGCCCACTTGGTACGGGGCGCGTGCGGTTGGTTCTGCCGAATTCGACGATGATGCCATCTGGGGATCGAGCATGTCACATCCTCTTCATATTTCTTTTTGAATATCAATATGTTGGACTTTAATCAGACAATCCCCTACGCGTGGCCTAATAAGCCAAAGTTCCCAAAATTCCCCCCGCGACAGCAGTAACCGATACGACATTCGCAAGGCAGTATCACTACCATGGACACAGTAGAATTTCGCAAGCTTTAGCGCGCTCCTCGCAGACACAACTTCAGAAAGGGCACCATGGCTCAGGCTGTCGGTTTTAACCGCGAAAAGTACATCGAAATGCAATCCGCTCATATTAAGAAGCGGCGCGCAGACATCGCAGGTGAAGGCGGCAAGCTCTATCTCGAAATGGGCGGCAAGCTATTTGATGACATGCATGCCTCGCGCGTGCTCCCCGGCTTCACGCCTGACAATAAAATCGCTATGCTCGATCGCCTCAAAGACGATCTGGAAATCATGGTGTGCATCAATGCCAAGGATTTGGAGCGCCACAAGGTCCGCGCTGACCTCGACATCACTTACGAAGACGATGTGCTGCGCCTCGTCGATGTCTTTCGTGAACGCGGGTTTCTAGTCGACAGCGTCGTCGTCACGCAGCTTTCCGACGACAACACCCTGGCAAAGAACTTCATTGAGCGCCTGCAGCGACTCGGATTGAGCGTAATCCGCCATCGCAATATCGAGGGCTACCCGACAAACACGGAGAAAATTGTCAGTGAAGCCGGCTTCGGGCTGAATGAATGGGCGCAAACGTCGCGGGACTTGGTCGTTGTTACAGCGCCGGGCCCGGGCTCTGGAAAGCTGGCGACCTGTCTATCGCAGATTTATCACGATCACAAACACGGAATTCGTTCCGGTTACGCAAAGTTTGAGACCTTCCCTATCTGGAACCTGGCACTCGAACACCCGGTAAATCTGGCCTACGAGGCGGCAACAGCTGATCTCGATGACATCAATCTCATCGACCCTTTTCATTTGGCCGCCTATGACACCAAGGTCACCAGCTATAACCGTGATGTCGAGGTCTTCCCACTGCTGCGCACTCTGTTGGAGAAGCTCGCGGGCGAGTCGCCGTACAAGTCACCGACCGACATGGGCGTCAATATGGCCGGTTACTGTATCGACGATGACGAAGTGTGCCGAGAGGCATCCAACCAGGAAATCGTTCGCCGTTACTACAAGGCTCTTGTCGACGAACACAAGAACAGCGCAGACGACGAAGTCTCACAGCGCATTGCCATGATTATGAGCAAGGCCAACGTGTCGACA
Source organism: Corynebacterium sp. HMSC064H12 (assembly GCF_001809925.1). Classification (NCBI taxonomy): domain Bacteria; kingdom Bacillati; phylum Actinomycetota; class Actinomycetes; order Mycobacteriales; family Corynebacteriaceae; genus Corynebacterium; species Corynebacterium sp. HMSC064H12. The sequence goes on from NZ_KV799360.1 coordinate 40,263, forward strand.
GCCGCCCGCCGAGTCGTCGCACCAGCACTTGAAGTTGAGAAATCTACCGGGGCACCGGGTAGCGCAATCGAATTGCACGACGGCACAATCATCACGGGCAAGACTTCTGAACTACTCGGATGCTCAGCAGCAATGCTCCTCAACGCTCTCAAGAAGCTCGCCAATATCGACCCGGACTTGCACTTGCTCTCCCCAGCTGCCATTGAGCCAATTCAAACGCTTAAGACGCATCACCTGGGCAGCCGCAACCCCCGCTTACATACCGACGAGGTTCTTATCGCCCTTTCCGTGTCGGCGGCCACCAGCGACGATGCCCGTGCAGCCCTCGCCGAGCTGAAGAACCTTCGAAACTGCGATGTCCACACCACCACCATTCTGGGCAGCGTGGACGAAACAATTTTCCGCAACCTCGGTGTGCTAGTGACTTCGGAGCCTAAGTACCAGAAGAAGGCTCTCTATCAGAAGCACTAAGCCATACCAGCAGCTCACGCCGAAAATAGGATAACTGAGAGAGCAGACTAGAATAGTCCCCGTGAGCATCAGCAAGATTCTTCTGTACTACCAGTTCGCCCCACTGTCCGATCCGCGTGCCATCATGCTATGGCAGCGCGATCTTTGCGAGTCGTTAGGGCTCAAGGGCCGCATTCTGGTGTCCGAGCACGGCATCAATGGCACCGTCGGCGGTGATCTCGATGCCTGCAAGAAGTACATCAAGAAAACCAAGCAGTACCCCGCTTTTCACTCCATGCAGTTCAAGTGGAGCGAAGGCGGCGCTGATGACTTTCCAAAACTCTCCGTCAGGGTTCGCGACGAAATCGTCGCTTTCGGTGCTCCGGGTGAGCTGAAAGTCGATGTCGATGGTGTCATTGGCGGCGGCACACATTTGAAGCCGGAAGAGGTCAATAAACTGGTCGAGGAACGCGGCGACGATGTCATCTTCTTCGATGGCCGCAACGCAATGGAAGCCGAGATTGGCAAGTTTAAAAACGCTGTCGTCCCGGACGTAAAGACCACGCACGACTTCATCGACGAACTGGAATCCGGTAAGTACGACTGGATGAAGGACAAGCCGGTTATCTCCTACTGCACCGGCGGCATCCGCTGCGAGATCCTCTCCGCACTTATGAAGAACCGCGGTTTCGAAGAGGTCTACCAAATCGACGGCGGTATTGTGCGCTACGGCGAAAAGTTTGGCAATAAGGGGCTGTGGGAAGGCTCCCTATATGTCTTCGACAAGCGCATGCATATGGAGTTTGGCGATGGCATCGAAGACGAGGACTACGTACAGCTCGGGCACTGCGTCCACTGCGGCAAGCCCACAAACACCTTCCAGAACTGCATCAACGAAGATACCTGCCGTCGTCAGGTGCTTATTTGCGATGATTGCTGGGAGCACACCGAGACACAGCACTGTGGGCGCGAGGACTGCAAGGAAGTTGCCGAAGAGCTAGCAGCCGCAAAGTAGGACGCTCCCTGCTGCCATCGGACTATCTCGAGCACCTCTTAATCAGCACAGATGTGGGTTGTCTCCCCAGACGCGGCTAATCTAGTAGGCAACCATGAGTACTCCTAGCCGTTCTGATAAACCAGCTCCACGTGCCCAGTCGGGAAACCACCACTCCGGCCACCGCAATTCCGCCAGGCCACAGCGCTCTGGCAAACCTGCTAAGGACACGCGTAAAAAGGAGCTCTACCAGCTCGCTGATCAATTGCCGATTCGGGAGGCTCAGTCCTTCCGACGCCGGCTAAAGCGAGCATCCGCGCCGAAGGCGCTGTCTGCAATCTCTGCAGACCTCGACTTTGCGCTGGAGCGGTTAGAAGATCGTCGTAAAGCGATTCCTCGCATCACCTACCCTGCCCAGTTGCCGGTGTCCGCGCGCCGCGACGACATTGCAGAGGCAATTGAAAACAACCAGGTCGTCATTATTGCTGGTGAGACTGGCTCTGGTAAGACTACGCAGATCCCGAAGATATGCCTCGAACTGGGACGCGGCGTGCGGGGCAAGATTGGTCACACTCAGCCACGTCGTATTGCGGCGCGTTCCGTCGCGGAGCGCATCGCTCATGAGCTGGGCGAAAAGATTGGACAGCACGTCGGCTATGCAGTGCGTTTTGACGATCGCGTGGGCAAGGATACCTGCATCAAACTGATGACCGACGGTATTCTGCTGGCCGAAATTGGCCGCGACCGCCTGCTACGTGAGTACGACACCATCATCATCGACGAGGCGCACGAACGCAGCCTCAACATCGACTTCCTGCTGGGATATTTAAAGCATATTCTGCCGCAGCGCCCAGATCTGAAGATCATTATCACTTCGGCGACGATTGATCCGGAACGGTTCGCTCGTCATTTCGCGCCTGACGACGAGCACCCTGCGCCCATCATCGAGGTGTCAGGGCGCACCTACCCGGTAGAAATCCGCTATCGCCCTCTGGTGCGGACTGTTGTTGCGAAAAATGGGCAAGAAAAGGAAGTCGCCATTGAGCAGATCGATGGTGTTATCGCTGCGTGCGAGGAGCTCATGCGGCTTGGCGATGGCGATATCCTGGTGTTCTTTTCGGGTGAGCGCGAGATCCGAGAAGCAGCCGAGGCCATCGAGGGCAAGCACTGGAAGGGGGTAGAAGCCGTTCCACTATTCGGACGGTTATCTAATGCAGAGCAGCATCGGATCTTCACCCCGCATTCCGGGCGTCGCATTGTGCTGGCGACCAACATTGCGGAAACGTCGCTGACAGTACCGGGTATCGAGTACGTCGTCGATACTGGTACCGCACGCATTTCTCGCTACTCCACCCGCACGAAGGTCCAACGTCTACCAGTCGAGGACATCAGCCAGGCATCCGCGAATCAGCGCTCTGGACGCTGTGGTCGTGTAGCTGATGGCGTGGCGATTCGTCTCTACAGCGAGGAGGATTTTCTCTCGCGCCCCGAGTTTACGGATCCGGAGATTCTGCGCACCAATCTCGCTTCGGTTGTACTGCAAATGATTTCGCTGCGGCTTGGCGCGATTGAGGCCTTCCCCTTTGTCCAGCCACCAGAGCAGAAGGCAGTGCGCGATGGCATTAACCTCCTCACAGAGCTTCAGGCTATTACCACAACGTCGGGGTCTGGGAGAGGCCGTGAATCTGGCTCCGGCTCCAGTGCCGACGCCCCCGAGCTGACGGACATCGGCCGACAAATTGCCCGTATCCCAGTCGACCCGCGTCTTGCCCGCATGCTGGTCGAAGGGTACGAGAACACCACTCTTGGGGCGGTAACCGTCATTGTCGCCGCTTTGTCTCTGCAGGATGTTCGCGAACGTCCACTGGAGTTCCAAGCTCAGGCAGATCAGCTACATGCCCGTTTTAAGGACACCACCAGCGACTTCAACTCCCTACTGAAGCTCTGGGAGTACCTGGAGGAAAAGCGTCGCGAGCTTAGCGGTAACCAATTCCGCAAGATGTGCAAGCGCGAGTACCTCCACTATCTGCGCGTTCGCGAGTGGCAGGACTTGGTGCGTCAGCTCCACCAGGCAACGGCCGAGCTGGGCTGGCATCTTTCGGCCCGCAGCTCAACCAACGGTGTCGACAATCCCGACGAGGTGGCAAAGTCACTGTTACCGGGTCTGTTATCGATGATTGGTACGCGCGAGGGCGAGGGCAAGGAATTTACTGGCACCCGCAACACTAAGTTCCTCATTCACCCCTCGTCCGCGTTGGCAAAGAAGCCGCCTCGCTGGGTGATGGCTGCGGAAATCGTCGAGACCTCGCGCACTTTTGCGCGCAACGTCGGCACGATTCAGCCGCAGTGGCTAGAGAAGGTAGCCCCTCATCTGCTCAAGCACCAGTACTCAAAGCCTCACTGGTCTACTAAGCGCGGTGCAGCGATGGCTTACCAGAAGTCGACGCTCTACGGCGTGCCCGTGGTGGTTGACCGTTTGATGCCTTATCACCGAGTCAATGCCGACGCCGCCCGCTCGATCTTCATTCGCTCTGCGCTTGTCGACGGCGAATGGAACACACATCACGAGTTCTTTAAGAACAATCAAGACAAACTTGCCGAAGCCGAGAAGATCGAGGAAAAGCAGCGTTCCCGCGGCATTGTCGTCGATGACGACGTGCTCTACGCGTTCTACGACTCCAAGCTGCCCGCCTCTATCACCACGGCCACCAATTTTGACCGCTGGTGGAAGAAAACTAAGCCCAAGCAGCCAAATCTACTGGACTTTGATCCCAATAAGCTGCTCAACCCCGAAGCCGGCGACATCGACGACAACGCCTTCCCCGAAATGTGGCAGCAGGGCTCGGTCGATTTCTCTCTGTCCTATAAATTCGAACCGGGCGCCCCTGATGACGGTGTGACTCTCCGTGTCCCCGTGCCTCTTCTTGCAGGTCTGCGTGAAGATGGCTTCGACTGGCAGGTACCAGGTCTTCGCGCTGAGCTCGCGGAAGCCTACATTCGCACTCTGCCGAAGGCACTGCGGAAGTCCGTTGTCCCCGCCCCGGATTTCGCACGCCGCGCGCTGGAGACGATGACTCCGTACTCAGGCCGCTTCGTCGATGTTTTTGCCGATGCTTTACGACGACTCGGAGGCTCGGGCATCAATGGTGCAGACTTTGCCCCTTCGAAGCTGCCAGCACACTTGCGCTTTAACTACGCAGTGGTCGACCGCCATGGAAAGATCGTCGATCAGAGCCGAGATCTTGCTGCGCTTCGAGACAAGCATGCCTCGACGGTCTCAACTGCTGTGTCGAAACGTTCGAAGTCTGCAGCACGCGAAGCTGTGAAAAAGTGGACTTCAGAGAACTTGGGCGCCGTCTCATTAACGGTCAAAAGTAATGTCGACGGTCAGTCCGTCACGATGTATCCGACGCTGGTGACCACCAAGGATGGCGTGGCCATTGAGGTCAAACCAACTAAGGCTCAGGCTGAGGCGACGTTGGCGACCACAAACTTGACAATGCTATTGCGGGATTGCCCAGTAAATGGTGCACAAATGACTAAGGGGCTTCCACTCCAGCAACGTGTTGGCGTGGACGCATGGCCACATGGGGGCGCCGATGGGCTTGTCGAGGACTGCCGTGTCGCAGTGATTCGCGACCGTATGATGGCTGCCGGCGGCCCGGTCCGCGATCCGAAGGAATTCGACAAACTACTCGAACACGTTCGTTCTGGAGTCGCCTCAGAGGTGCGCCAATTGGTCGTCGGCGTTGCCCAGGCAATGCCTCGTTATGTCTCGGTGGTAAATCAGCTAAACAAGTGGGAAGGCGATGCTATTGACGATATGCGTCGCCAGCTGGAGTTCATGTTCCCTAAGGGCGCTGTGGCAAGGCACGGTTGGCAGCACCTACGACATTTGCCACGTTATCTCCAAGCGATGGAGATTCGGCTTGAGGAAATGAACCGTGACCCGGACCGTGATGCCGAACGTGAAGATGAGGTGACTGAGGCCCGCGAATACTTGGCGGCAAAGCTTCAGCAGCTGCCTAAGGCACGTTCGAATTCCGCGGAGGTACGGGATATTCAGTGGCTCATTCAAGAGCTGCGCGTCAGCCTTTTCGCACAACGGCTGGGTACCGCCCAGAGCGTATCCCTGACTCGAATAAAGAAACGTGTGGATAAACTGCGTTAGTTCTTTTTAACCTCGTTGCCATTAGCCTGCGGTCCTTTCCCCTTGCGCATGCTGGCAATCTCTTGCGCGAAATCGTCCGCGGAGGAAAAGGACTTGTACACCGAAGCGAAGCGGAGATAGCCAACTTCGTCCAGTTCTTTGAGCGGCTCAAGGATGGCAAGGCCGATATCGTTTGAGTCCACCCGGGGCGTGCCTTTCTCGCGGAGGCTCTCCTCCACTTTTTGTGCAAGTTTCTTCAGCTGAGACTCTGATACTTCGCGCCCCTGGCACGCACGTCGAACACCCTGGATAACCTTTTCGCGGTTGAATTCCTCAGGGATTCCATCCCGTTTAACGACCATCAGCTGCGAGCGTTCAATCGTAGAAAAACGTTTGCCGCAATTCAGGCATTCCCTTCGGCGACGAATCCCCATACCGTTATCTATCAACCGTGAGTCCAAGACTCGTGTCTGATCATGATGACAAAACTGGCAATACACGGTCTCCAGTCTACGTCCCACCCCAACACCGGAAACTGGAATGATTATTGCGCGGAGTAGGAAGCGTACGTAGACGTAAAGGTGCTTTCGACCGCCTCACTTTGTCCCTGTTCAAAGACCATGCTGCCGAAAACTCCGAAGAAAGCACCAAGCCCTAGAGCCCATACCGCCATCAGGCGAGTCAGGTTAGTGCCTGCGGATACATCACTACGATTGGACTGCTGCGCCCTGCTAACGGATAGAGACGGACGCCCGTAGTTGACCGAGACATGACTGGGCCGCGACCTGTCCCTCCGCATTCGCGCCGATGAAGCCCCATTTCGATTGCGCTGTGCAATACGTGCACGCTGACCGGGCCGAACGATGTGCTGTGTGCAAGACGCACTACGTTCACCCCACACCAACGGGGCTTTCCGTGTCGTCCGAGCAGGGAGCTCGGAAACTTGAGAAAAGTCAATATCAGATGTGCTGCTAACACCAAGTGCGGTTGAAACCGTAGACATCATGTTTTCTCCCTTTCCAACGTTGACTCTCCCACCGTTGCCGGCCTGGAGAGAATAAGAGTTGTACGACCGTTTCCCGACGCTGTGGAGACTATGTCCAAGGGCGGATGCGGAGAATCCGTCTAGACCCTTTCATCAAACGACTGTTCGAGTAACTTGTCATGTTCGATTTATAACACCATGTTCGAATATTGTCTACTGCTATCCGGATTTATTTTCGATTTTCGACATCATCACCGCCTCCGAGCACGGATAATGTACACGTTTTCTAAAGAATTCAAGGGCGCACAGTGTTCGATGCTCGACGATTCGAACAGTTTTGAGTTATGATTCATTCGAAAGAGTTTGAGAAGGGATGTTCCATGGCTCAAAAGAAGAAAGCGAACCCTAAAACACTCACCGATCGGCAGCGTCGGATTCTTGACGTCATTTCGGATGCCGTCGTACTTCGCGGATACCCACCGAGCATTCGAGAAATTGGGGATGCTGTGGGCTTGAATTCCACCTCGTCGGTGGCATACCAACTCAAGGAGTTGGAGAAGAAGGGCTTTCTCCGCCGCGACCCACACAAACCCCGCGCGGTAAACGTAAGGGATTCGAAGTCCTCCGCTGGCACTTTCACTCCGGTAAAGCCTGGGCCAAAGGCTACTGGCACCACCCAAACTCCCGAGATGCCAGAGGACATGCCAGAGCCAATCTTCGTTCCTATCGTTGGACAGATTGCGGCTGGCAACCCTATTTTGGCGGAGCAGCATGTGGAAAGTCACATGGCACTTCCGATGGAGATTACGGGCTCTGGTCAGCTATACCTACTCAAGGTCGTGGGTGATTCCATGGTTGACGCGGGCATTCTCGACGGAGACTGGGTGGTAGTCCGTTCCCAAGACGTGGTCGAACAGGGAGATTTCGTTGCAGCCCTGTTTGAAGATGAAGCAACAGTCAAGGAATGGCACGAAGACGCTGCTGGCAAGTGGCTCATGCCCCATAATCGCGCCTTTGACCCACTCCCCGCGGAGCACGCCAAAATCCTCGGCAAGATTGTCAGCGTCCTACGCAGCCTCTAATTTCCCACATTTTCGTTGCCCGAAACAGACATAAACGGGCATACTGGGAACAGATAGTAAAGCTGAAATTTCTTAACAGCTAAGGAGCGGGGAATGTACGCAGAGGAACGCCGCCGGAAGATTGCGTCTTTGACAGCAGTCGAAGGGCGCGTGACGGTCGCTGATCTTGCGGAAGCTTTCGATGTCACAGCAGAGACGATTCGCCGTGACCTAGCTCAGTTGGATGCAGAGGGCGCAGTTCACCGCGTACACGGTGGCGCTGTGGCTACTCGTTCTTTTCAGACTGTTGAGTTTTCAGTTGCCGCTCGAAAGAACGCGCAAAAGGACGCGAAGCTCTCTATTGCCCGCTGTGCTGCGGATTTTCTGCCTGACTCTGGTGGTGGAATTTTTCTCGATGCTGGAACTACCACCGAGGCTCTTGCAGAGCTGATGGTCCACTCCCCTGATAACCGCCGTTGGTCGGTTGTCACAAACTCTCTTCCCAACGCCATCACACTCGCAGGATCGAACCGCATTGAGCTTCAACTCCTTGGCGGCCAAGTTCGCGTCATTACTCAGGCGGTTGCTGGCGATACGGCACTCCGCACTCTCGCGGTTATGCGTGCCGATGTCGCTTTCATTGGTTCTAATGCCTTGACAATTGACCACGGTCTTTCTACTGCTGATCCGCAGGAAGCGGCGGTAAAGCGCGCGATGATTACGAATGCGCGCAAGGTCATCGTTATGGCGGACTCGACGAAACTTGGCCGCGACTTTCTCGTCAGCTTTGCAGCATTGGAAGATATCGACGTCGTGATTACAGATTCCTCTGCCCCGGAACAGTTCGTCAACGATCTCAGGGAGCAAGGTGTCGAGGTTGTGGTTGCTTCATGATCCTGACCTTGACTGTAAATCCGTCAATCGATCGACTTGCTCGACTCGATACGGAGCTCAAGCGAGGTGGCGTGTTCCGCCTACCAATGGCTGAGGACATGGCTGGTGGCAAGGGAATTAATGTGTCCAAGGCGTTGCACTACGCCGGAGAAAAGACGCTCGCGCTCTACCCGGCATCGGACTCCGGAAAATTCACGCGCCTGTTGGAAGTCTCTGGCATACCCCATGAAGCCATCAACACGACTAACGAAGCCCGCGTTAATCTCACACTCGCAGAGCCAGATGGGACGACCACCAAGCTCAATTCCCCTGGCATGACATTGACGAAAGCGCACCGTAGGCGTGTCCTGGAGAAACTTATCCACCATGCTAAACACGCCACGTGGGTAGTTTTCGCAGGTTCATTGCCCCCTGGTGTCCCCAGGGATTTTTACGTTCAATGCACCGAGGCGGTGTATTCGGTCAACCCGAATATTCGTGTTGCTATGGATACGAGCGACGGCCCACTGACTGAGGTCGTTCGCGCATTTCCAAAGGTGCGACCTTTTTTGATGAAGCCGAACGCCTACGAACTTGGTCAAATCATTGATCAGGACGGCGAAGAACTTGAGGCCGCTGCAGCCGAAGGGAACTATCTTCCCGTAGCGCAGGCTGCTCGTGCGCTGAACGAGCTTGGCGTTTCCGAAGTCCTGGCCACTCTCGGCGAAGCAGGGGCGGTGCTTTCAGTGAAGTCAGGCGGTTGTTTCGCTGCTACCTCCCCCTCGATAGTCGCTCAGTCGACGGTCGGTGCTGGAGACTGTGCTTTGGCCGGCTACGTTATGTCCCGCGAACGCGGTGATAGCTACCAAGATGCACTAACCACCGCCGTAGCTTATGGGGCGGCGGCAACCAGTCTTCCCGGTACGACCATCCCCTATCCAGAACAGGTTCACCCCGAGGCCGGCCGGTTATGGCAGCTCGACACTTAGCTTTTCGATGCCTAGATAAGGAGCATTAGAAAACCATGTCTTCTTCGGCAGATTTTTCCGCTATTGCATCAGACCTAGCCGATGAGTCGACAGTGTTCCTTGACCTAGATATCGGTCCGCAAAAGGAGAAGATCCTTAACTATCTCATCGCTAAAGCTGTAGAGACCGGCCGCGCCACCGACAGCAACGGCATCGTCGCAGCAGCCCTCGAACGCGAAGAGAAGGCCCCGACAGGTCTGTCGGGAGGGATAGCCATCCCCCACTGCCGCCATGAGGACTGGTCGAAGCCGACCCTGATGTTTGCCCGCTTAACCAGCGCTACAGAATTCACCACACCAGATGGGCCGGCGGACCTGCTCTTTTTCATTGGTGTCCCATCTAGTAACAGCGATGTCCACGTCGATATTCTGGCCGCACTCGCAAAAGCACTTCGCGATAAGGGGTTTCGCGCAGCTCTTCGCGGTGCTGAAAGCGATGAAGAGACTGCCCGGATCATTAGCGAGCACGTCACCAAAGCGCCTCGTCGGAAAGCGAAAAAACCTCCGGCGAAGACCAATATCGTCGCCATCACGGCCTGCCCCACGGGCATCGCACACACTTATTTGGCAGCCGAAGCGCTTACTGGCGCGGCAGAAAGCATGTCTGATGTCACACTAACTGTAGAGACGCAGGGCTCGGCAGGAACCCAGGAAGCCCCCGCAGAGGCAATTGTCCGGGCCGACGTGCTAGTAATCGCAGCCGATATTGGGGTTACGGGGCTTAAGCGCTTCAGCGATAAACCACAGGTCAAAGTGCCAATTCGTAAGGCAGTCAATGAACCTACTGCGGTTATTAAACAAGCGAAGGCAAAAGCAGAACAATCACGGGTTCGCGCCTACGACCGAAAGGCGCCGCAACCTAAGGATGACCACGACAAGGAGGCCGGTTCGCAAACCGGTACTACAGGCGCAGACCCTTCATCTGAGAGGGTACAAGCAACTACGAAGGTGGGGGCACATAAATCATCGTTAGGCGGTGACAAAGCCTTCGGACACTGGGTTCGTGATGCCATTATGACCGGTGTCAGCTATATGGTGCCGTTCGTGGCCGCATCGGGGTTGTTGATTGCGCTGGGATTCCTCGTCGGCGGTCATCAGGTTGGTGTAGTAGCTGACGCCGTGACTAGGGATTTGCGGCTGCCGGAGATTATCGGACTCGATGCCCCGATTGCTGTGCCGACAGAAGATCTCGGCACCGTGCTAATTGATCGTAGTGGGCTGTGGCTGTATCTCGGCTCGGCGCTTTTTGCCATTGGCAACCACGGCATGCAGGTCATTGTGGCTGTAATGAGTGCTTATATCGCCTTTGGCATGGCTGGCAGAGCCGGCATTGCACCAGGCTTTATTGGCGGTGCCATCGCGGTCACGGTTGGCGCCGGCTTCCTTGGGGGCCTGGTGACAGGCATCCTGGCGGGACTAGTTGTAGCCCTACTGTTGAGGATGAAAGTCCCGGACTGGCTGCGACCGCTGATGCCGGTTGTCGTGATTCCTATGCTCGGCGCTATGTCCGTTGGGCTCACCATGTACCTGCTGCTCGGGATGCCGCTGGCGTGGCTGATGACGGCTCTGCAGCAGTGGCTGCAATCACTGGATACGACGGCGGCGTTCCTGTTCGGTGGTCTTCTCGGCGCAATGATGTGCGTGGATATGGGCGGAATGATCAACAAGGCTGCTTATCTTTTTGCCGTCGCAAACATCGCCTCAGCAGATCCCGCATCATGGAAGGTCATGGCCGCTGTGATGGCGGCGGGCATGGTACCTCCATTGGCTACATCTCTGGCAGTTGTGCTCCGACCAAAGCTGTTCAGTTCGGCGGAGCGTCAAAACGGCAAAGCGGGCTGGGTGCTCGGTGCGGCCTTCATTTCAGAGGGAGTAATTCCCTTCGCCGCCGCAGATCCGCTACGTGTGATTCCGTCGATTGTGATTGGCGGTGCCGTCACCGGTGGCACCTCAATGGCTTTGGGTGCGGCCACACGTGTTCCGCACGGAGGTATTTTTGTGCTGTTTGCAATCGACAACCCTGTCGCATGGCTTACTGCAATCGTCTTGGGCAGCATAGTGGCAGCAATTCTCGTTGTGGCAGCTAAAAGCCTGTGGCCGCGGCAAGTCAGCACCGATAATCAAAACCTAGAAGCAGACGTTTCAGCGGAAGCGTAGTTTTTACCGCACCGGCTGGTTTATCCCAACGAGCATTTCTACGATTTTCAGCAAACATTCCCCAACCCATCCGGGCAACCTATTAAGCTCAGAAATGGCATCGAGGAAATCGAGAAGCAGAAAGGCAGGATGCCGCTCGCATGGTTACTCAACATGTCCACGTCGGCTCCAAGGTGGGTATTCATGCCCGCCCTGCAACGGTCATCGCTGAGCGTGCCTCCCGTTTTCAGGAAGAAATTCTGGTCGAGCTCCTTGACTCAGACGAGCCCGACAACGAACCGGCCGATGCTTCATCCTCGTTGATGCTCATGGCACTCGGTGCCGAATTCGGCGATGAAGTCACTGTGACCAGTAGTAACGCGGTTGCGGTAGAGAAAATCGCCGAACTCATCGCCCAAGACCTGAGCGATTAAAAAGCAAAAGAGCTTAACGACGAAACATCGTGGCAACGGTCACGGGGTCCGTCGTTAAGCATTCGTGCGAGATTCTGCCCTGGACGGGTGGCCTACGAGCGGTTCTCGCCGATGCGATTGTAGAGCCAGTTCAAAATTGGATAGCCGATAATAATGCCGACCGACCCCCAAGCAATACCCTCCAGCGTCAGCGAACCAATGTCGAGGGTGAGGTTACCGATACCCGCGATCAGCGCGGTGGCGGCAGCGGTGAGATTAACCGGGTTGTTGAAGTCGACCTTTTCGTCCATCCAGATGCGCACACCGAGCAAACCGATCAGGCCGTAGAGCACCATCGTTGCCCCACCGAGCACGCCGGTAGGAATGGTCAAGATGAGTGCGCCGAACTTTGGAATGAAAGCCAGTGCAATGGCGGTGAAAGCTGCCACCCAGTAAGCTGCGGTCGAATAGACACGGGTAGCGGCCATAACACCGATATTTTCAGCGTAGGTAGTGGTACCAGAACCACCAGCTGAACCGGCGATGGTGGTGGCTAGACCGTCTGCAATAAGAGCATCGCCAGCGATGTCATCGAGGTTTCGGCCGGTCATGGCAGCAACAGCCTTGACGTGACCGACATTCTCTGCGATGAGTACTACGATGACGGGCAGACCAATCAGCATCGCATTGAAGTGGAACTCCGGCGCGTGGAATGCGGGCAGACCAATCCAGGCGGCATTGCCGACAGTTTCTGTAGCCTCGGGCGAGAGATTTCCAGTGGCAGCGGCGAAGACCCAGCCGATTAGTACGCCGATAAGGACACCCAGACGGCTGACCATACCGCGGCCAGCGACGGTTGCGAAGACAATGGATGCCATCGTGACAAATGCGACCAACGGCTGAGTGGCGAAGTTCTCCGTGGCGGCAGGCGCCAGGTTAAGTCCGATGAGAGCGACGATGGCACCGGTTACTGCAGGTGGCATCACTGCATCGAGGACACGCTTGCCGGCGAACTTTACAACGCAGCCAACGAGCATGAGCGCGATGCCGGCGCAGAGCACGACACCGAGCTGAACACCAATACCCTGCGCCTGTGTCGCGGTCAGTGGTGCGATGAAGGCAAACGACGAGCCCAGGTAAGAGGGCAAGCGGTTTCGGGTGATTAGCAGGAAGACAATCGTGCCGATACCCGAGAACAGCAGTGTGGTATTGACTGGGAAACCAGTCAACAGCGGCACCAGAAGAGTTGCACCAAACATGGCAATGACGTGCTGTGCGCCAATGCCAATTGTACGAGGCCAATCGAGGCGTTCGTTGGGAGCCACCACGGCTCCCGGTGCAATCTTTCGACCGTCACCGTGAATATCCCAACCGAAAAGACGGCCACGTTCGGCGTTTTCAGCAGGCGGATTTGCGGAGGTTCCCTGTTGGGTCTCCGCGTCAGAAGTAGAATTCATGGTTGTAATGCTAGTGGATGCCCACCGCAGATCACGCCACGGATACCGCATTAAACCCAGGACTGCCGGAGCTCTTTGTCGCTCTCCCTATTCCAACTCCGCTCTCCCTTTTCCGACTAGGCGTCGTTGCTACTATCCTCATTCGCATCCGCCGTGAAGTGAGGATCCGCTGCAGGTTCGATGCGGTATGCCGACAGTTCATCCGCGAGGCTAGTGGGCAAACGCACATCCATCTGGGTGCCTTGCTCTGTCCATGTCTCCGACAGCACGGTCGCATCTTCGTGGAGCATGGAGACAATATTGCCCTTGTCATAGGGGATCAACATGTGGACGTGAGACTCCAGCTCATTGAGTGCAAGCTCGAGTCGGGTCTCCAGTTCACCGATCCCCTCACCCGTTCGCGCAGAGACAAAGACCGCATCATCGAGCTGGTGGCGCAGTTGCGCCAGAGTGATGCCATCGGCCTTGTCCACCTTGTTGACTACCAACAGCTCGGGCGGAATCTCGGCCTTTTCTTCCTCCGCGATTTCGTTGATGACTTTGTTGACAGCCTTAATCTGCTCCAGCGGGAATGGGTCAGAGGAGTCTACGACGTGCATGATGACGTCGGCTTCGAGCACCTCTTCCAAGGTCGAGCGAAAAGCTTCAATGAGCTGCGTCGGCAAGTGGCGAACAAATCCGACCGTATCGGTCATAATCACCGTGCGACCGTCGCGAAGCTTGGTGCGACGAGTCGTCGGATCCAGCGTCGCAAACAGCGCGTCTTCCACCAGCACACCAGCGCCTGTCAGTGCGTTGAGCAACGAAGATTTACCCGCGTTGGTGTAGCCGACAATTGCCACGCGCGGCAGGTGTCCAGCCTTACGACGTGCGCGTTTAATCTCACGCGCAGTCTTCATGCCAGCTAATTCCTTGCGGATTCGCGCCATATCTTGGCGTAGGCGCTGACGATCGGTTTCGATCTTAGTTTCACCCGGACCACGCAGACCCACGCCGCCGTTGGAGCCCGCGCGACCACCAGCCTGACGCGATAGGTTGCCGCCCCAGCCGCGCAGACGCGTGTACAGGTACTGCATTTGTGCCAGCGAGACCTGCGCCTTGCCCTCCTTGGACTTCGCGTGCTGAGCAAAGATATCCAGAATCAGCATGGTGCGGTCAATAACCTTGGCGTCAAGGCGATCCTCCAGCGCCACCAATTGACCGGGAGACAGTTCACCGTCGCAAATAACTGTATCTGCGCCGGTAGAGGCGACAATATCGCGAAGCTCGTTGAGCTTGCCGGATCCCACGTAAGTACCAGGGTCCGGCTTATCACGACGCTGCAGCACCATCTCTAAAACTTCCGAACCTGCAGTCTCTGCCAGTGCGGCGAGCTCCTCCATCGCCACTTCGGCTTCCTGAAGGGTCCCGGATGTCCAGACACCGAGCAGCACCACGCGCTCCAGTCGGAGCTGACGGTACTCGACCATCACCTCTTCGGATTCAGTATGTGCTACTGACCTGGTCAGCCGGCGCAGTGAGGAACGCGCCTCCAAATCCAAATCACCGACGGTAGGTTCCCTTTGCGTGCCGACGTTCGTTGCGAACGCATCCCCGGAGGCACTATCGGCGTTCTCGCCAGGATCATTAGCGTCGATGAAAAAATCGTCCATCTCGTGCGAGGTGCGAGCTTGCTGCGACGTTTCGTCGCTGACCTCATCAAAGTTGTTGGAAAAATTCGTCATACTAGCTGCTATTGTCACATGACAAGCCAAATTCTCCGCATTGTGTGCGGAGAATACCGAGCCGAAGCTCAAGACTTAGGCTGCAGAAGGTGGCCTGCGTGTCAGAACCAGTGCGACCGGACCACTCTTAGAACTACCACCAGTACACGTACCGCTGTCGGACATTCCGCAGTTGGAACAACCTCCGCCTGGGCACATGCCACCGAGGGATTCCCGGCGCAGTTGGCCGGTGTGTTCCATGCGGTCAAGGATGAGGTCTACCGTTGCTCGCTGCAATCCGGTGATTTCGCAAATCTTGCGTCGGGAGCTAATGCCCTGCGCAATTGCATCCTGAACGGCTTCTGAAGGCCGACGAGTAACCGTCGTATTCTTCCTGGCTCTAAAGAGTCCCACGGCGATAGCTCCTTTCCGTATCGCGATTCTTGTTGGATCTGATTTCTAGTTCGCAAGTGTGACTTAGTAGCTTTGCCGAAGCTACTAGGAATCAACGAGGCTTTACAGGAACAGCTTCAACCCTTGGAAAACAATCACGGCCAGTGCCCATGCAACGACCAGCTGCGCTAGCAAACCGAAGCCCGTCCACTTCAAGCCGATCTCTCGACGTTGTGCCGCGAGCGTAGCCACGCACGGTGTGTAAGCCAGCAGGAAGATCATGTAGGCCCAGACTGCTGCCAATCCATGTCCATCGGATGCATTGTCAAAGTCACGTCGAATATTCTCCGCGAGCGGGCTGGAGGCCTGTTCGCTCGAATCGGAGTCGGTGACGTCCTCCACTGCATAGGTCTGTGCCCAGGTAGAAATGACGGCTTCCTTGGCCACAAAGCCCGTCACCAACGGACCTGTCAGAGACCATGTACCGAAACCTGCCGGGTTAAACACAGGAGCAATAGTTTCGCTGACTGCACCGTATGCGGAGTCCTGCGGTGCCAGGTCTTCATCGGCAAAGGAGTGCCCGGAGACAACCGGGATAGACATCAGAAGCCATACGACGATGACGGTGCTGACGATGATTCCACTAGCGGTCTGCAGGAAGCCCTTCAGACGCATCCACATCACAGATAGTGCCAGCCGTGCGGTCGGAAGCTGGTAGGTTGGCAGGTCAATGACCAGCGGTTCCGACGGCATGGTGCGCCACAAGGTCTTACGCAGTGCAAGGCCGGTCAGAACGATCAGCAGAATCGAGATCACGTACATAGCGAAGACGACTGTGCCCGCGTGTTCCGGGAAGAACACCGCACCCAACATGACATACACGGTTAGACGCGCCGAGCAGGAGGTAAACGGAACCAGTAGTGCCGTCAAAATGCGGTGGCGCGGATTACTCAGCACACGTGTTGCCGAAATCGCTGGCACGTTACAACCAAAGCCAACAATCAGCGGAATAAATGCCTTACCCGGAAGACCAATTGCACGCATGACACGGTCAGCCACCACGGCTGCACGCGCCATATACCCTGAATCCTCGAGTACTGCGAGGCACAGGAACATGAGTGCCATCAGCGGAACGAAGGTCAGCACCATGCCGACACCACCGATGATGCCGTTTACAAGCAGCCCGGTGACAATCGGATGGTCCCATCCCACCGCTTCTAATCCACGAGTAACCAAATCTGCGAAATTACCGGTAATAAGGGTTTCCAAACCGTCCTGCAACGGTGCTGCTACCGTCGTCGTGATTTGGAAGACTGCCCACATAACTGCCAGGAACACAATCGGTCCGAGCACCGGGTGAAGAACCACGTTATCAATGCGGTCGGAGAAAGTCTGGCGATCTTCCACCCCGCCCGTAGATGCCGCAACCGCCGCATCAATCGCGGCAAAGCGTGCGTCGTCCAGGCGTTCAATCGATTCACCATCGACCTGGCGAATCGGTGACGACACCGAACTACATCCGTCCAGAGCCGCTGCTACCGCGTCGGCCAACCGCGCCATTCCCGCTTTACGACGGGGATCCAGCGCCACCACCGGCATCCCCATAGCTGACTGCAATGCGTCCGGATTCACATCGATGCCCTTGGCCTTGGCAACATCTAGTTTGGTCAGAGCCAGAACGATGCGCTGGGGCTGTTCCGCCAATTCCGCGGCCATGTAGAGACCACGGCCCAGTGCCGTGGCGTCGACAACGACAACGACGAGATCCGGGCGTTCTTCTTCCGGTTTCTCGATGAGCATCTCGCGAGTGAGCTCTTCGTCCGGACTCATGGCATCCAGCGAGTAGGCACCCGGGAAATCGATGACATCGTACTCAGCGGCATCGGTCTTCCACGCGCCGCGGCTGACCTCTACGGTCGTACCAGGCCAATTGCCCATCTGCGCTTTCGCACCAGTCAAACTATTGAACAGTGTTGACTTACCGGAGTTCGGTGCGCCGACTACTGCGACAACAGGTGCACCATCCTTTGCTGGTGCTCCGCCACTGCATGCATGGCAGCTGGGCGTGGATGCGAATTTTCGCGTTGAGGAATCCGTAGGTGTTGTCATTGTTTACTTTCAGGAGGGAGGTGAGAAAAGAGATGTAGGGGACCTAACCCACGACGGACATCTTGTGCAGCGTGCTGGCATCGATGGCGTAGCGCGTTGCGCCAGCATGGACGATTCGCCCACCGCCGCTGGTGCTCCGTCCCACAGTGACACTCATTCCAGGGCGAAGCCCCAGTTGCGAAAGCCTGCGGCACAGGCGCTCATCCACATGCGACGCTCCCAGAGTGACGGTTACCCCCACCGGGACGTCGGCAAGCGACTGAATGTCATCCGACTGTTTTCGAGACCGCAATCCGAGCATGAGAAACCTCGCTTATATAGATAAGAATTAAGCTAAGCAAATCGTGTTTACGGAGATGAGCTTACTCTTAGGCATGCCTAAATGGAATAAACCGGGCACACCTAAGGAAAGTTATTTATGCCACACTTAATATTTGCCTATTTAGCGTGGCAGAATTGTTAGTCCCATCCGAATAGTTGCCGCGGCGTGGAGGAATGGTTCTAGGTACCCCAGAGCACAATGTGCTCACGTGCGATTCGTTAGTTCGCAGATGAAGATATGGGAAGTATCATCGAAAAGTATGACTACTGACTTGCGAAGCATTGGCATGGACTACCCCAGCTGGCGAGACGCGATGGAAGCCGCGATTGCCAGTGACAATCTGTCGGTCATCGGCGAGGTCCGCGGTGGCCAGCTGGTCCGTTTCGAAGATTCCTCTGGTGCGCGTCTGCACATCCTGGGTGTTGAACCATTTTCTACCTACGCCGGCTTCGCGGGCAGCCCGACCGTCACTGCCCATGTATCCAGCGTGGACGATGTCTTGGCGCTCGTGGAAATCGTCGAGGATGATCCCTCCTCGGATAACTTTGACAAGGTCATCGAGGTCGCTACCTGCCTGCTGTCACAGGGGCCAATGATTGTTGATGCCGGAACTCAGACTTTTGAGCATGTCGCGCTATCAGCTCTGGCAACTGATTTCACCCTCGACGCATCCGCTGAGGAGTACGAAAAGCGCACTGGGGCAACCCCGACAACATTGGACTTCGAAGGTGCTAAGGCAATTGTCGGAGATCAGGTCGGCAAGGCATCGCCTAGCGCAACCGTCAAACTGGCTGGTGTTATCAATAACTCCCGCAAGCATGTCAATGAGCTGACCGGCAAGAAGTTCTGGGTGCTCAACCTTGCTCTTCCGACCCCCATGGACGTACTTGTCCCCGGCGGCGACGAAGCTCCCCAGCCAGGTATGGTCGTCTCCGGCACTTTCTCACTGACCGGTGAGATCATTCCGCCTCAAGGTTGCGGAGGCGGCTGTGGCGATGGCGGCTGTGGTTGTGGCGACGGTGGCTGCGGCGGACACTAGTCCGCTAACTCCCCACCGCTTCCACTACCCCGCTAGGGCTCCTGCTGCACTAGCTACCAGTCACAGGGCTTCCAGCTCAATATCGCCGAGCGTGTGAATCACGCTCGGCCCGGTCAAGGTCGCCGAGAAGTCCCCATCCGCATTGCTGGCCTTGTGGACATCCACAGTCACCACACCGCCAGGCACCTTGACTGTCACAACCCCCTCAGTCCGGCCGGCATCGGCCAGCGCGGCTATAGCTGCCGCAACCGTACCGGTGCCACACGAGCGGGTCTCACCAACTCCACGTTCAATTACTCGCATGGACACCGAATCAGAGGCATCCAGCGGGGTGACAATTTCCACATTGAGGCCGTTCGGGAACATGGCTTCGTCGGCACGCACTGGCTTCGCGACACTACCCGCCGCTTCCAATTCCAGCTCCGCCAGAGCGGCGGCATTTAGGCCAGGCATGACGCAGGCCAAATGCGGATTTCCCACGTCGACACCAATCCCGGCGAATTTCTGGGCATTGTTGCCCGAACCGATGAACGCAGTAGCGAGGCCGAGGACTTCTTGCTGGCCCATATCCACCCCAACGACCGCGTGCCTGCGGCTGAGCTCATCAATCGAAACAGCGCGCAGCCCTGCTCGAGTGCCCACCCGCAAGGTTCCGTCGACGACACTGTCCGGGCTGTGAATCGCGGCAATATAGTGTGCAAAGACGCGGACACCATTCCCGCACATCTCGGCAATAGAACCGTCACTATTGCGGTAGTCCATAAACCAATCGTCGGCTTTAACGCCCTCCGGCAATGCCGCCAAAACACCGGCATCGACGAGTTTCCCCGCACGGGCAACCCGCAGGACGCCGTCAGCGCCAAGACCTCGCTGTCGATCGCACACTGCTGCGACCAGTGATTCGGTCAAATCAATCGACACCAAATCATCTGGAAAAATCAAGAAATCGTTTTGCGTACCGTGGCCTTTGGCAAATGAAACCATGCCCTTGATGCTAGCGGGAGGTCCGAATCTCTTACAGACCAAGTGCGGAAAACGCCTGTCCCGGCACGTCACCGGCAGCGTCTAGCCACATGATCCGATGATCACGGTTGAACCAGGAGCGCTGACGTCGCACATACCTGCGCGTACCAGTAATCGTGCGTTCACAAGCCGTATCCAGGTCGTAAACCCCATCGAAGTAGTCCAGCACCTGCGCATAGCCGATCGCGCGACTAGCGGTCACACCTTCGCGCAACCCTTGCGCAATCAAACTCTCAGTTTCTTCCACCAGGCCAGCGGCAAACATGCCCCGCGTACGCTGTTCAATCCGCGGATTTAGCCATTCCGCCTGCGTGCGCAACCCCAATATGCGAGTGTTCCACCGCGGTGGCTTATCAATCGACGGCTTCGACGCTGCAAAAGGTTTGCCCGTGAGCTCGATGACCTCCAGGGCGCGGACGGTGCGCCGCGGGTCATTGGTCTCAATAATTGCCGCCGCATCCGGATCAATCTCTGCCAGCCGATCATGCAACGCCGCCGGACCGATCTCGTCCTGCACTGTCTCCCACTTCGTACGTACTTCAGGGTCCGTAGGTGGGAACTGCCAGTCGTCCACCAACGCCTGTACGTACATCATCGACCCGCCGACAAGGATGGGGACTTTCCCCCGCGCGCGAATGGCCTCAACATCCGCGACCGCCTCACGCTGATACGTCGCCACACTCGCCGGCTGCGTCACGTTCAGCACATCGAGTTGGTGGTGCGGAATCCCCCGCCGCTGGTCCACCGACAGCTTCGCTGTTCCGATATCCATTCCTCGATAGAGCTGCATCGAATCAACATTGACGACCTCACCGCCAAGCTGCTCCGCAAGCACCAGCCCCAAATCCGACTTTCCCGACGCCGTCGGCCCTACCACCGCAATCGGCACCGGCAAGCTCTCACTCTCGAAAGCCGTCACTACCCAGTTCACACTCCTGCACAAAAACTAAAAACGCGAGCTCTTACTTCGCAACACACTGCCAGCTGGCCACGTGGTAACCGATGCCGTAAGGCGCCCTGTCATAGTAAGAACGCTTTACGACGGTCATTCCAGACCCCGTCCAGCTTTCAGCAGCTTTACTCAGCTGCTGCCATAACTCGGCCGCGTACGCGCCGGGAGCTGGAAACACAATATTTTCCACGTTAATGCTTGAGCAGTCCTGACCAGCAATCAGACTGCACAGCGCATCAACCTCCGCTGCACCTTCAATTACGCCGACCGGGGAATCGTCCGCAAGGCCGAATGCGCCGTCGACAAGCACAAGCAGACGCGTGTGACCGGCAGCGAGTGCCTCAGCGATAGAGTCGAAGCACGTTGCCTGAATGACGCGGCCAGTGGGTCCTTCAGAATTCCGTCGCGCGTAGTCTTCGATAAGCCAGCGTCCCAGCAGCTCAGGTAATTCGGTTCCGCCTGACACCGTGACATCAACCCCATACGGAGAAAAACTGTCGGGTGCGCTGGTCTGGTGCGGGGACTTCGCCTGCATCCTGCCAGTGATAATAGCGACCGCGCCGGGCTCCCCGGGTTCGTCATCTGTCCACAGCGTCGCGACGGTTTCACGGGCATGACGGCGCAATTCCGTGGCGGTGGGCGCAAAACCACCCAGCTCCTCGACGATGAGGAGCGCACGCGGAACGATAACAAGCCGAGGCAAACGCGAATTCACGTCCTCAACGCTACCGTGAGGGGCTAGTCGATGCCTTATTCCGGCGGTGTTACGCGCGCTGTGCCAAAATTTTTGGGATACTCGAGCACATACCGTAAGTGTTTGATGGCAGCCGTGTCGCGCGGCAGTTCTGCATGAAGATTGGAAGAGGTTTACCCACTATGACCGGTACCAGCAATTCCCCTAAGCCAGGTCCACGCCCGGGTCCACGTCCGGGACCTCGACCAGGCTCAATGCCGGCTCATCGTAAGGCCCCTGGAGCTACTCCAGCGCCTGCGGGGTCGGCCGCTGTGGCACATGCCGTCCACAATGATCCAAAGAAGTTTGGCCGCATTGACGAAGACGGCACTGTTTGGCTGGTCACCAGCGCCGGCGAACGCAATATTGGCTCCTGGCAGGCTGGCACCGTAGAAGAGGGTTATGCCCACTACGGCAAGCGCTACGAGGATCTGGCCACCGAGGTCGAGCTACTGGAATCTCGTGTAGTCTCCCACCCGCAGGAGGCAAAGACCATTTCTCACAACGCAGTTGAACTGCGTGAGAGCCTTGCCACCGCCACGGTTCTCGGCGATATCGATGCGCTGGATAAGCGCCTTGCAGAGGTCATTGCCACCTCCCACGTCGCAGAGGAGAAAGTCGCTCACGACAAGGCAGAGCGCCGTAAGAACGCCATCGCACGTAAGGAAGAGCTCGCCGCAGAGGCCGAGGAGCTCGCAGAGAACTCCACCGAGTGGAAGGTCGCCGGCGACCGTATCCGCGAGATTCTCACGGAGTGGAAGCAGATTCGCGGCATCGACCGCAAAACTGATGATCAACTCTGGCGCCGTTACTCTCGCGCGCGTGATTCTTTCAACCGCCGCCGCGGTGCCCATTTTGCGGAACTGGACCGCAACCGTGCGGCTGCTCGCCGCGTTAAGGAGGACATCATTGAGCGAGCTGAGGCCCTGAAGACCTCCACTGATTGGGGTGGCACCGCTGCTGCCTTCCGTGACCTGATGGCTGAGTGGAAGGCCGCTGGTCGAGCCCCACGCGAGGTCGATGACAAGCTGTGGGCGCAGTTCAAGGCCGCCCAGGATGAGTTCTTTGGTGCTCGCAACGCGGTCAACGAAGCTCGAGACAAGGAGTTCGAGGAAAACGCTGCGGCCAAGGACGCACTGCTGGCTGAATACGAAGACCGCATTGATCCGTCCAAGGGCCTCGATCACGCTCGCAACGAACTGCGTCAGTTGCAGGAGAAATGGGAGGCCATCGGCTTTGTGCCGCGTGGTCGTGTGCGTGAGTATGAAAACCGCATTGGCGCACTGGAAAAGCGCGTCTCCGATGCTGCCGATTCGCAGTGGCGCCGTACCGACCCCGAAGCACAGGCTCGCGTCCAGCAGTTCGCCAACCGCGCAGCGGAGTTTGAGCAGAAGGCCGCCGAACTCGAGGCGAAGGGCAAGGCTTCTCAGGCCGCCAAGGCTCGGGAGCAGGCCGAACAGTGGCGACAGTGGGCAGAGCAGGCCGCGGAGACTCTCAAGGAGCTCTAACAGAAGCTAGTTGTGTGTCGGGGAAGCAGGTTCTCGCTCTCCGGCGTCCGCAACAGAATCCTGGCTCAGCTACGCGCTGGCAACGCGTCGATGGTTAAAAGTAAGGGGCTCTCTTCCGGAATGGAAGAGAGGGGTTAAGTGACAAAAGGGGATGCGGACGGAATCTTGGAGGATTCCATCATGAACCGCTCATACACCAAGGAGCAGCGACGCAGAGCTCTGCAGGTTTACAAGCGTACTCAATCGGTGACCAAGACCGTCCGTGAACTTGGTTATCCAGGGCGATGGACGCTGTACAAATGGTTGCGTGAACCCGCCAAACCTGGTCGACCCCGCAAACAGTCAAAAACATTGACCCGCTACCCGTTTGAGGTCAAGCTTCGTGCTGTTGAGCTCTTCAACGCTGGTTGGAGGCCAGCTGACACCGCTGTGGAATGCGAGCTGCGCTCAAAGATGAGTGTCTATTCTTGGGCACAACGCCACCGTGAAGAGGGAAAATGGGGTTTGATGTCGAAAAGAGAACGCAAAGAGCACACTCGCATGCCCACCCGAGCAGCATTCGAGAAATCATTAGCCGATGATCCTGCAGAACTGAAAAAGCAAATGGCTCAACTGCTCGTTGACAAGGCTGTTTTGGAAAAGGAGCTGGAACTTGTAAAAAAAGACGTCAGCGTCATCCCGGGGCAGCTCAGCAATAAGCACAAGGCTGAAGTGGTTGACGCGTTACGCGGCGAGTTTCCGTTATCTATGCTGCTTGCTGCTATTGATCTTGCGGCATCAAGCTTCTACTACCAACTCCAACAGCGATTTGCTCCGGATAAGCACGCGCATATCCGCGAATTGCTTCATGAGATTAGTTCTGAGTCGAATAACACCTACGGCTATCGCCGACTTTGGTGGGAACTGCGCCATCGCGGGATCGTTATCAGTGAGAAGGTCGTCCGCCGTCTCATGCACGAAGAGGGAATTCGTCCCTGGTTCCCGAAACGAAAGTGGCGTTACTCCAGCTATCAAGGGGAAATTTCTCCCGCACCACCTAACCTGGTGAACCGTAATTTTCATGCTGAGCATCCAAATCGGTTGTGGCTGACTGACATCAGTGTTTTCGCTACTAACCAAGGTCGCGTGTACCTGTCTGCCATCATTGACTGTTTTGACGGGAAGGTCGTGGCAGCAAAAACAAGTGTTCATCCCACCATGGAGTTAGCAGAAGAAACTTTGTACGCAGCAATCGCAACCGAAAAGCCGGCAATGGATGGCTCCTTGGTGATTCACTCAGACCGCGGAGCACATTATCGAGGCAGCAGCTGGCGAAGTATGACCGAGAAGTTCGGAATACTTCGCTCGATGTCGAAGAAAGGTTGTAGCCCCGACAATGCAGCATGCGAGGGGTTCTTCGGCCGAATGAAAAACGAAATGTACTACGGCAGAACCTGGCAGAACCCTCAAGAGCTCAAAGAAGCAATCGCGACATACATTGAGTTCTACAACAATCACCGAATCAAGATCAGCCTCGATGGTTTGAGCATTGCCGAATACCGAAAAGTCAATGTAGCGTGAGATTGAAACTGTCCAAAAAAAACGTCCGCATCCCCAAAAGTGTGTCTGATTTTCAGCCTATTTGCTGGTCAGGCCGCATAAAACGGGCTTATATAAGGTTCCAGACCTTATTCAGGCCCGTTTCTTGCTCAATCCACCGGAATGGCTCCTGCATGTGGTAACAGGGGCCTGGTTGTCTTTCTGGGTGACTCCAAACAGACCCCGATGCCCTATATGCGCTGGGCAAATGAAGAAAAACGGCACCACAACCAAAGGGACAACCAGGTGGCGATGCAAAAACCCTGACTGCGGATGCTCAACAACACGACACCGCCCCGATCAGACCCACACCCGGGATTTCAAAGCGTTTCACACCTACGTCACCGGCACTGCTTCTTTAACCAAGGTGGCCGACACCTTGAATGTCTCCCGGCGCACACTCGACCGCCGGTTCACCTCATTGTGGCTTATCGATGTCCCTAACACCCCCGATCCCAACCGGGTCTACGACCAAATCTTCATCGACGGCACCTACACCGACGCTGGCTGCTTACTTGTGGCAGCCAGCCACGACCACGTCATCGCATGGCACTGGACACAACGCGAAACCGCCCACGCCTACACCCAACTACTCAAAAACATCGCCCCACCACTATGCGTTGTCCTCGACGGTGGCCAAGGCGCCTACTCAGCAATCAAAACCTGCTGGCCAACCACCCGCATCCAACGCTGCCTTGTCCATGCCCAACGCGTGGTCCGTCGCTACACCACCAGCCGTCCACGCACCGACGCAGGCAAAGCTATCTACGCCCTGGCGTTGAAACTGACCCGTATCACCACACTCGACCAGGCACGGGAGTGGACGCTGCGTCTGCACGACTTCGGACAGGTATTCAAAGCATTCCTCAACGAAAAAACACCCCTCCCCAAAGAACGCCGCACCCTCAACAACCAGTGGGAATGGACCCACCTGCGAGTTCGCAAGGCATACAACTCACTGCTGCACCTATCGCGCAATAACTGGCTGTTTACCTACCTGCAGCCACCACCAGAAGCACTCGAACCACAGCGCTGGGCATCAACAACCAACAGTCTGGAAGGCGGCGTCAACGCCCAGCTCAAACGCATCGCCGACGCGCATCGCGGCAGGTCCGGGGAACGCCAACGAAAAATGCTCGAGTGGTACCTGCACTCGAAAACGCAACTGCCTGACGACCCGCTAAAGATCGCCAGGCAGTGCAATTACGGACAAGATCAACTCGCCAAAGTCAACGATCTTGTCCCAGAAGACCACAACAAAGCCGACCACGAAACAGGACGACCAGCCTTCTACGACAACGCTATCCCAACCGAATACCAACACAACATAGGAATCCGGAAAGGGCCCATGAGATAAAAAGGGCCCACCCGGCGACACACCGAGCGGACACACTTTTTGTCACTTAACCCGAAGAGAGCCCCATACTTACTGCGCTAGTTAAAAAGTCTCACTACTCGTCGCTGACCTGTTCGTCCTTTTCGCCGGTCTGCTGAGAGACATTATCCGCGCTACTGCCCTGCTGGACACGATTGCGTCGGCGAGCGCGTTCACGGCGGTCGTCGACGACCTCAACATCCGTAGTCGTATTCGGGGTCAGGCCCGCCCGCAGGTAAACCTGCTGCGCGCGCAGTACCGGATCGGTGTCAGCGTGCTTGCGACGTTTCGTCGCGATTGCGAGCTGCTCCTTACTACGTCGGAAAGCGATGAAAGTCACGGAGATGGCCAGTAGAAAACTGCAGAAAATACCGAGCATCAGGCCGAAGGAAATACCCTCGCCGGCCAGTTCCTGTGGACGAGACTGACGCATCCAACCAGCGAAGACTGAGTAGACCATCTGAATACAGGCAAAAAACCAGGTGACGAATGCGAGAATCGTCGTCCGCGTAATCAGCGTGGCAATAGCTAGCAAGACACCTACCACCACGAGAATGGAGTAAATTCGCTCCGGTCGAGTCGTGAAGTACTGATGCGCAACATCCGTATCCAGCAACACATCAAAGCCCAAAACAACGCCCGAGTGCGGAAGGAAGAAACTCGTAATGAGGCCGATGACGGCAACCATCATCGGAATCACCGCACGGCCGAGATCCAGCTCGCCAGCGGCCTTGCGCTCCTGAACCCGCAACGCCTGCGCGGATTCCACCGACTGCTCGCTAGTGGATTCCATATCACTTTCCGGCGAAGCCTTGTCACTACTCACAGCCGCATCCCTCACTTACACTCGTTTTCTCCGGGCGCCCAATCTTTGGCAAGCCCAGACCAACTCCGATCGGCGCGGTCGTCGGAGTCTGGCCGACCTCTACATTATCCCCCGCCTTAGTGCGGCGGTGTGTGAGCACACCGGAGTCAGCAATGAGGAAGTGCGGTGCGGAGTCGGTCACGCGTACTGTCACGTAATCACCTGGGCGAATCTTGCGGTCGACGATGCCTGGTTCGCTTTCCGACGGGCTGAAGTGCACCAGGCGGCCATCCCGACTACGACCAGACATGCGATGAGTCTCCGCATTCTTACGGCCATCGGACTGGCTGACCAGCAGCTCGACTTCCCGGCCGACTAGCTTAGCGTTTTCTTCCTCGGAAATACGCTCCTGAAGCGCTAGCAGCCGACCATAGCGTTCCTTCACAACCTGTGGTGGAACCTGATCCGCCATGGTTGCCGCCGGAGTTCCCGGGCGGGGCGAGTATTGGAAGGTGAACGCCGAGCTAAAACGAGCCTTTTCCACCACGTCGAGAGTTTGCTGGAAGTCCTCTTCAGTCTCGCCTGGGAAACCGACAATAATGTCAGTGGTAATGGCGGCATCCGGCATTTTTTCCCTAACCTTCTCCAGAATTCCCAGGAATTTCTTGGTGCGGTAGGAACGGCGCATGTCTTTCAGCACTCGGTCGGAACCGGACTGTAGTGGCATGTGTAGCTGATGAACCACGTTCGGTGTCTCCGCCATGGCGTCGATGACATCATCGGTGAACTCAGCTGGGTGCGGAGACGTAAAGCGCACGCGCTCCAACCCCTCAATCTGGCCGCAGGCGCGCAGCAACTTGGAAAAAGCCGAGCGGTCGCGTTCCATGTCAGGGTCGGCGAAGTTAACACCATAGGCGTTGACATTCTGTCCAAGGAGGGTGACGTCAGTAACGCCCTGCTCCACGAGTGCCTGCACCTCAGCGAGAATCTCGCCTGGACGACGATCGCGTTCCTTACCACGCAAACTGGGGACGATGCAGAAGGTGCACGTGTTGTTGCAGCCTACGGAGATACTCACCCAACCTGCGTAAGTGGATTCACGCTTGGCCGGCAGCACCGAGGGAAATTCTTCCAGTGCGTCCTTAATCTCGACTTCAGCCCGGTCATTATGAGCGGCGCGTTCCAACAGTGCTGGCAACGAACCCAAGTTATGCGTACCGAAGACAACGTCCACCCATGGGGCCTTCTTTACGACGACGTCCTTATCCTTCTGGGCCAAGCAGCCACCGACGGCAATCTGCATGCCTGGGTGAGCATCCTTGACTGGTTTGAGCTGTCCCAACGTGCCATAAAGGCGATTGTCCGCATTCTCTCGAACGGCACAGGTGTTGAAAACGACCAGATCAGGATTATCGCCTTCTGCAGCCGCTACATAACCGTTTTCTTCCAGCAAGCCAGACAGTCGTTCCGAGTCATGGACGTTCATCTGACAACCGAACGTACGTACCTCATATGTGCGAGGCGAAGACTGCTGCTGAGAGTTCAAAGAAGGGGTAGTCACGGCAGTTTAGGTTAGCTGTTTATGGCCCATTTCCCCAATCAGCGACCCCTTTAAACCTGACGGGTCCGCAGCCGGCGTGCTAATCCGGCGTGCGGTGGCACCGGCGCTAATCTGTGTCCTCTTCGAGTTCCCGGTATCGCTCTTCTAACTGATCCCGAGCAATGCTCATGGACAATTCAGAGGGGAAACCACGCCGCGCCAGCACACCGACGACTTTGCGTAAATCCTTTTGCTTGGAGTTGAAGTCAGGTGCCACTGTTTTAATAGTGGCCGCTTTCTTCGCCGCTAGCTTCCGGGCGACTTCTTCTTCCGCGTTGTGCGTAATCTGCTCCAACGCATCTGCACGAAGTGAAACATCAATGCCCTTTTCCTGCAGCTCCCGGTTCAAAACCATCTTCGACTTGCCGCGACTGGCAAAGCGCTGCCGCACCCATTCGGATGCGAAAAGCTCGTCGTTGACCAATCCACTTCGGGTCAGGTCATCAACGACTTCTTCAATCATCGAGGTTGGAAACTCCTCGACTGCCTCGAGCCTTTCTACGAGTTCCTTGCGGGAACGCATTCGCTGATCGAGCAAGCGCAGTGCCTTAGCACGAATCGGGGCCTTGGATTCCTCACGACCCGCATCGTAGAGCGAACTACCGTCAGCTTCCGCAATTTGCTGAGCAAGCTTTTCGATAGTCTCCCGCACATCGCGGCCGTTACGATCCTCCACGGTCCTCACTTTTCGTGTGTCGCGGCACTACGCCTCGAGCTAGCTAGTCTTCCAAATCATCGAAGTCGATGTCCGGCACGACATCGACAGGGGCATCGATATCGGTCTCGTCCTCGACCTCCGCGAATTCCCCGACGCCGAGCTTCTTCTTGATCTTGACTTCGATTTCCTGGGCAATTTCTGGATTCTCGCGCAGGTGCATACGAGCCTTTTCCTTGCCCTGCCCCAACTGATCGCCCTCGTAGGTAAACCACGAACCGGACTTCTTGACAATGCCGTTATCAACGCCCATGTCAATCAACGAGCCCTCACGCGAAATGCCCTCGCCGTAGATGATGTCAAACTCTGCCTGCTTGAACGGCGGCGACACCTTGTTCTTGACTACCTTCAAGCGCGTGCGGTTACCCACCGCATCCTGGCCATCCTTCAACGTCTGAATTCGGCGTACGTCACAGCGAACGGAAGCGTAGAACTTCAGTGCTTTACCACCCGTGGTGGTCTCAGGAGAGCCGAACATGACGCCAATCTTTTCACGCAGCTGGTTAATGAAGATGGCAGTGGTACCGGTGTGGGACAGCGCACCCGTCATCTTGCGCAGCGCCTGACTCATCAACCGCGCCTGCAGACCAACGTGGGAATCGCCCATTTCACCGTCGATTTCAGCCTTCGGAGTCAACGCGGCCACCGAGTCAACCACAATGATGTCAATAGCACCGGAACGCACCAACATATCTGTGATCTCAAGTGCCTGCTCACCGGTATCTGGTTGGGATACCAGAAGGTTGTCCGTATCTACTCCAAGCTTGCGCGCATAAACCGGATCCAGCGCATGCTCCGCATCAATAAATGCGGCAATACCGCCCTGCCGCTGCGCCTCTGCAATAGCATGCAGTGCGACTGTGGTCTTACCCGAGGATTCTGGACCATAGATTTCTACGATACGACCACGCGGGAACCCGCCCAGGCCCAAGGCCACGTCGATAGCGATATTGCCGGAGGGAATAACCTGAATTGGAGGACGATTGTCGTCCCCCAGGCGCATAACTGCACCCTTACCAAAGTCCTTCTCAATATTCGCCAGAGCTACATCGAGCGCCTTCAGGCGATCATTGCCCTGGTTCGAAGCCGTAGCCTTCTTACGAGCCATAGTTCGTTGTTCTTCCTCATTGTCATTGTCGCGGTCATTGTCGCGTACGGTATCGGGTTCTGGAGCCGTACTCAGAGAATGTGTCTCCCGATTTTCATCCAAAACAGAAACTTCGCTCACACTTAATTAGGCGCGAAACTAGCCGTTCCGGTTCCAAATTGGTCCGCGACACCTCTACTGCCGGTTACACCCGGAAGTTATACCGAATCAGACGGATTGACTTCATCAGCACTTTCGATAATATGCGAAACCCTGTTCGAATGGCAACGACACGCAAGAGCCGTCGGCAAGCATTCACCGTCGTCTACGCCGGAACCTATTCGTCAGGACCGTACCAGCGGTCTTCGGGAATATCGTGTTCCCTACACAGCGCCCACCAGATATCCCGAGGTTCGACCCCGTCCTCGAGCAATTCCGCGGGAGTTTTTCCATATTCCATCAGTACGTGGGAATGCAACAGCCACGGGCCGTGCTGAGGCCCAAATTCGTGGTTGACGAAGTTGTGAAAATCGGCCAATCGCATGAGACCAACGTACAAGATACCTGTCACTGATACCTACCTGGCCACCCTCTTTTCATAACCTAATCCCCGCTCCCCTGCCTGAACAGTGCTCAACCCATGGGTTTAAGATGAGAGCTGTGAATAATTCCAAGGTGTATGACCTCACTCTTATCGCTGCTTTCGCAGCACTGATCATCGTGCTCGGCGGCATTGCCATTCCCGTTGGCGGCCTCGGCGTGCCAATCGTGCTACAGAACATGGGCATCGCACTGGCCGGGATGATTCTCGGATTCAAACGCGGTGGCCTCGCCACTACCCTGTTCCTGGCTGTTGGTCTCGTGGGCGTCCCAAACATGGCGGGCTGGAAACCACTTCTCGCCGCACTTCCCGGCCCTACCGTGGGCTACATTGTCGGCTACTTAATTGCAGGTTTCGCAATCGGCGCGATTGCCCAGCAAGCACCACGGGCGAAAGTTTCACGAATCAGCGTCTTCATCGGCGCGGGCCTCGTTGGAGTTCTACTACAGTACTTCTTCGGATCTGTCGGATTGGCTTGGCGTATGGGACTTAGCTTCACCGACGCACTGATTACCAACGTCCCGTTTATCCCAGGCGACGTGGCAAAGGTTGTCGTAGCCGCGCTTATTGCTACTGCAGTACTGCAGGCTTTCCCTGATTTGCTTCCCGACGCTGCCAACCGTAAGCAAAGTCGTTTGGTTAAGGAAGCAGCCACCTCGGGCAATTAACCCCACAGAATTAGAAAGGGTCTCGAGTCGCACTATGCCCACCATCGCTTTTGACCGCGCTTCCGCAACCTATTCGGGACGCCAGATACTGAAGCCGACCACGCTAACTCTCACAGAGAAGCGCATTGGCATTATCGGCGAAAACGGTGGCGGTAAGTCCACGCTGGTGCGACTCATTAACGGCCTGGGCCCGGTCACTGGTGGCACGGTCACGTATGAGGGCATGAATGTCGCAAAGCAGGCAAAGGCAATTCGCAAGAATGTCGGCTTCATCTTTTCTGATGCGGATAATCAAATTGTGATGCCTACAGTCGCAGAGGACATTGCCTTTTCACTACGCAAGCGAAAACTACCAAAGGATGAGCGCAACCAGCTGGTGCAGGAAGCCCTCGAGCGGTTTGGGCTTGCCGATCATGCTGACGCCTCGCCACACTTGCTCTCGGGTGGACAAAAACAGCTACTGGCGCTGGCGGCAGTGTTAATTCTTAATCCCACGACCATTATTGCCGATGAGCCCACTACGCTCCTCGACTTGCGCAATCGTCTCCACATTCGGAGTATTTTCGCCCAGCTTGAGCAGCAAATTATCGTGGTCACTCATGATCTGGATTTTCTTATGGACTTCGACCGAGTTATCCGTGTAAGCGCAGGAGAAATCGTCGACGACGGTGCGCCGAAGGTAGTTATTGACCGATACGTCAGCGATATGACTCGTGCGGAAGAAGGCCGCTCATGATTCATCCAGCCGATGTCCCGTTAGGGCTTTACCTAAACCATAAGTCGCCTGTGCACAGGCTCCCGACGGCCCCCAAACTCATCATTGTCATCGCATTTTTATTGCTCACCGGGATTCTCGTGGATACCTGGCTAGGCGGGGCGATTGCCCTGGCAATTGTCACCCTCGCTTATGCGGTGGCCAAGGTGCCACCAATGGTTGCTTTCCGACAGCTCCGTGGAGCCGTAGTCATTTTGGCGCTGCTTTCGCTTCTCCTGTGGTGGCGCGCCGGGGGTGAGCAAGCGCTGACGACCTTCCTCGCGCTTCTCGCCGCAATCGCAGCGGCAATATTGCTAACGCTGACGACCCGCGTCAGCGACATCATGGATACTTTGACCACTGCGATGCAGCCGTTCGCCCGTTTCGGCCTACCAGTCGACACCATCGCGCTCGCACTATCGCTGACGCTGCGTATGATTCCGCTTCAGGTTATGGCCGCTGCCGAGGTACTGGAGGCTCGAAAAGCACGAGGGGCTGCCGGCTCAATCATTGCCTTCGGCGTACCTGTGGTCATCCGAACCATTAATCGCTCGAAGGCAATGGGTGATTCGCTAATCGCACGTGGTGAAGGTGAGTAGGAGAATTAATTGCCCTCACGCAGCTGGCGCATGCGCTCAGCAACAGCAGGGTCAACGTTGGAGGCAGCGCTTCCCTCGATGGACTTCTGAGCCTCGCCACCAGAGAGCTCGTTGCCACCGTTCATTTCTGCGCGGATTTGCTCCAGGCGAGAGTGCCCAGCAAGCTGAACGCCTGCGGCCTCTACCTCAGCCATACGCC
This sequence comes from Corynebacterium sp. HMSC064H12, assembly GCF_001809925.1. Lineage (NCBI taxonomy): Bacteria > Bacillati > Actinomycetota > Actinomycetes > Mycobacteriales > Corynebacteriaceae > Corynebacterium > Corynebacterium sp. HMSC064H12. The sequence goes on from NZ_KV799360.1 coordinate 73,572, forward strand.
CCTGAACCGAGTTCTGAGCTAGCTCGGCCTGACCAAGAGCGTTAGCGTAACGACGCTCAATCTTGTCACGAACCTGATCCAGATTAGGTGTAGCCCCCGAAGAAATCTGATTCATCGACTGCAGGGACTCAGAGACTTTCTCCTGCATCTTTGCTTGCTCCAGCTGGCTGAGGAGCTTTGCGCGCTCCGCGACCTTCTGCTGCAGCTGCATGGAATTACGCTCGACGGCCTTCTTAGCCTGAGCCGCCTGCTGCAGCGACTGATCGTGCAGAGCCTTCAAATCTTCTACCGACTGCTCAGCAGTAACCAACTGAGCTGCGAAAGCCTCAGCTGCGTTCTCATACTCCGTAGCCTTGGCAGTATCCCCCTCAGCACGAGCCTTGTCAGCGAGCTGCAATGCCTGACGAGTGTTCCCCTGCAGCTTCTCAATCTCAGCGAGCTGACGGTTAAGGCGCATTTCCAGCTGGCGCTGATTACCAATCACCGCCGCTGCCTGCTGCGATAGTTCCTGGTGCTGCCGCTGGGCATCCTCGATAGCCTGCTGAATCTGCACCTTCGGATCAGCGTTTTCCTCAATCTTGGAATCAAAAGCGGCCATCAAGTAATTCCACAGCTTTACAAATGGATTAGCCATAGCGTCCCATACACCTTTCTTATTGCAACTACCTCAAAGCAGGTCTGTGCTTATCGCGCACCCAATCTTAACTAAAGCCGAGCGTCTTCGGGTGCTAAGTACCGGAGCAATGGAATGAAATTCCACCGCCGCAACCAATTTCTACATCGCTGCCAATTCTGGGCTCGCCGAATGCAGGGCCATCGCTGTGGCTGCTTCCATCATCAAATCCGACACCGTCACACCAAGCGCCGCGCATACCGACGCCAGCAGCTCAGATGAGACTTCTTTCCGTCCACGCTCAAGCTCAGACAAATAACCAGGGCTAATAGCCGCATTTTCAGAAAGCTCACGCAGCGTCTGTCCACTGCGCGAACGGATATCACGCAGCGTCTCCCCCAGTGCCTCTCGCAGGAGTGGCTCACGGGATTCTCCCCGTTCCGCCAAATCCTGTGCCGTTAACTTTGCAACCGATCCAGGCTGCTCCCCTACAGCCACCCGCGCCGACGGTGCTGTGGCATCCATGGAAGCTTCGAAAGCGGCAGCGCTATCTACCTCTGGGTAGCGAATGGTCATAAGTGCAGTATTGTTGGTCATCACTTTCTCTAACGCTTTAGAAGGCCGACCTGTTCCCAATTTTCAAAAATTCTACTCACCGTCGAGATTCTGCAACAACAGTTCTAACGCCAATACCACTGCTTGACGACGAATCTCCGCGCGCGACCCCTCTTTATTCACCGGCAACCTAACAGCAGTTACCCCATCAAGGTACGAAACTCCCGGCGGTTTCAGACCACACCAGACTTCACCTACTGGGTGCCCATCCTGCATCGCTGGACCAGCAACGCCAGTTAGCGAAATCCCCCAGTCCGCCACTGCTTTATTTGCCACTCCAAGTGCCATATACCGGGCCGTCAACTCGGACACGGGGCCATATGCGGCCAAAGCATCCTTTGGCACGTCGGCAAGCAACGCCTTCGTGTCAGTGGCGTAAGTGACCACGCCACCGCGGAGAACGGCGGAGGCTCCCGGTACGGAGGCAACTGTAGCGCAGAGAAGACCTGCGGTAAGTGATTCTGCGGCTGCAAAAGTCTCGCCACGAGCCGTAAGCGTTTGGACGAGTTGAAGCGAAACGCCATCGACACCGTCAGCGTTTTCGTCGCTCTGGGCGAGGCGTTCGACTGTGTTCACAGCTTTACCCTCCACTTAATTTCTCTACGAGACCTTTCGCGCATCCACAATGTACTGGATACCAGTACCGACGGTGACGACAATGGCGGCAACCATCACAATCCAGGACGGCCAGAACAACCAGTCCACTGGCATCAGGAAGAGCCCCACTGCTACAGACTGCAGGACCGTCTTTATCTTGCCGCCCCGAGAAGCCGGAACAACACGCCCCTGACGCAGGGCGAACATACGCCAGATGGTGATGCCACCTTCGCGAATCACGATGATGACAGTCACCCACCACGGCAGAATGTCGATGATGTTCATACCAATCAGCGCAGCCAGCATTAGAGCCTTATCGGCAATCGGATCGGCAATCTTGCCAAAGTCGGTAATGAGGTTACGGCTACGTGCGAGGTGCCCGTCCAACTTGTCAGTCGCCATCAGAAGCGCGAATACGACAAACGACCACCAGCGCCAATTGGTGGCTTCGCCGCCCTCCTGAAGAAGTACCCACAGGAACACCGGTACTCCAAGGATGCGAAGCACGGTCAGGAAATTGGGCAAGTTCCAGTTGGAAACACGGCTTGTATCAGCACTTGGAGCAGTCACAGTTGTTACCTTATCTCACAATCGTGTTCGATTAACGCCCAGGCTCGTTCTTACCGGTGTGTGAACCGTTAGTTTCGCTTCCGGCCGACGTTGACCCCTCACTGACAGAAGTAGAGGAGGCGTGAGAGCCGAGGCCATCGCGGCTTCCATCATCATCGTGGTGAACACGCGGAAGGGCAATCGCACCCATGTTTTCATCACGCTTGCTCTTGAGCCACGATGCCAGGACAGTCACCACCAGAACGATGACGATGACCGCCAGCGACGCCCAGGTCGATACTTCAGGCACCGACACGTTCTCACCGCTGTTGATAAACGGCAGGTTGTTTTCATGCAGTGCGTGCAACAGCAACTTCACACCAATAAAGGCCAGGATGACACCCAGGCCATAAGCCAGGTACACCAAGCGATCCAGCAGACCGTCGAGCAGGAAGTACATCTGTCGCAACCCCATGAGAGCAAGGGCATTTGCAGTAAAGACGATATATGCCTCATCCGTCAGGCCGTAGATAGCCGGGATAGAGTCAAACGCAAACATCACATCGATAAAACCGATGGACACCAGCGCGATGGCAAGTGGAGTCAAGTAACGCTTGCCGTTTTCCTTAACGGTCAGCTTGTCCTTGTTGTAATGGTCCGAAATTGGGACGATTCGACGCAGCCATTGAATCAGCTTCATATCCGACGGATCGGGTTCCGGCTTATCGACGGCTTCGTCGTACACCGTCTTGATAGCCGTGTAAATCAGGAAGATTGCAAACAGGTAGAAAACGTCAGACCACTTGGCAATAACTGCCGCACCAGCCCAAATGAACAGGCCTCTGAATACCAGCGCCATCGCAATACCGAACAGCAAAACCTTTTGTTGGTACTGGCGCGGAATCTTGAATGCGCCGATGATGAGTGCAAAGACAAATAGATTGTCTACGCTGAGCGCCTTTTCGGTGATATAGCCCGATAGAAACTCAATGCCTCGGTGGTGATCCCATAACAACCACACCATTCCGCCGAAAATTAATGCCAAGACTACGTAGAAAGCGGTCCAGATGCCGGCTTCCTTCATAGTTGGGTTATGCGGCGTGCGAACGTGTGCATAGAAGTCAAAGGCGATAAAACCCATGACGACCACAATGGTGATAATCCATACCAATGCGGGGACATGCATATTAAAAAAAGACCTCCGGTCGTGCGAACATGAACCGGAGGTCTCTCCTGCTTCTGCCATAGTGGCAAAAGTGACGGCACCGGGATTCGATGTGCGCAAGACGAGTCTGTGCGTCCAATCCGTGCTGACGATAACCGTCACGGGCTAGCGGAAAACATCCACTTTTACCGGGGATACTCCCCTCCACGTGTGCCGACTATACACGCAATCAGAAACGGCGGTAAGGCTGGGTCGTCCTACGCCATAGACTGATTCGGATCAGCGTCGACTACGTTTACTTCTTCCTTAGGAGCATCCTCCGGGTTTGCGCCCTTGATCATCCACTTAATGGTTTCGAGCTCCTCTGGTTTGACCAGCACCTCACGTGCCTTAGATCCCTCTGACGGTCCAACCACTCCGCGAGTTTCCATCAGATCCATCAGTCGACCGGCCTTGGCGAAACCGACTCGCATCTTGCGCTGCAACATCGAGGTCGATCCGTGCTGTGCGGTGACCACCAGCTCGACTGCCTGAAGCAAATCTTCCAGGTCATCTCCGATATCGGGGTCAATGTTGCGCTCAGCCTCAGCACTCTTATCCTCCGTGACACCCTCGGTGTAATCCGGCTCGGCCTGCGCCTTAGCTGCATCGACTACTGCCTGAATCTCTTCGTCTGTGACGAAGGCCCCCTGAAGACGTCGCGGCTTGCCTGCACCCTGTGGGATGAACAGGCCATCGCCCATACCAATGAGCTTTTCAGCACCGCCCTGGTCAAGAATGACGCGGGAGTCCGTGAGCGACGAGGTAGCGAATGCCAGTCTCGATGGCACGTTCGTCTTAATCAAGCCGGTGACCACATCCACAGACGGACGCTGCGTAGCCAGCACCAAGTGGATACCGGCAGCACGGGCCTTTTGCGTGATGCGCACAATCGCATCTTCGATATCGCGGGGTGCGGTCATCATCAGGTCTGCCAACTCGTCAACGACACAGACAATGTACGGGTACGGACGGTACTCGCGCTCCGAGCCAAGTGGGGTCGTAATCTCACCGGACTTGACCTTACGGTTGAAGTCCTTGATGTGACGGACGCGGGCGGCCTTCATGTCCATGTAGCGCTGTTCCATCTCTTCAACCAGCCACTGCAGAGCCGCCGCGGCCTTCTTCGGCTGAGTGATGATTGGCGTAATCAGGTGAGGAATCCCCTCATATGGAGTCAGCTCGACCATCTTCGGGTCCACCAGAATCAGGCGGACATCCTCCGGGGTCGCACGAGTCAGCAGCGAAACCAACATCGAATTTACGAACGCGGACTTACCCGAACCGGTCGAACCGGCAACGAGAAGGTGCGGCATTTTCTGGATGGAGTGCGAGATAAACTCGCCCTCAATATCCTTACCGAGACCGATCAGCATCGGGTCATCGTTCGCAACGGTCTTGGGCGCGTTGAGTACGTCGGCAAGCCGAACCATCTCACGGTCGTTGTTCGGCACCTCGATACCAACGGCCGACTTTCCCGGAATCGGAGTCAGTAAGCGGACATTGTCGGTCGCTACCGCGTAGGCAATGTTGGACTGCAGGTTCGTGATCTTCGAGACCTTCACGCCCGGGCCAAGCTCGACCTCGTAGCGAGTCACCGTCGGACCGCGAGAGAAACCAGTCACCGCAGCATCGACCTTGAATTCTGCGAATACTTCAGTAATCGCCTCAATCATGCGGTCGTTCGTCGCCGTACGTGTCTTGGGACGCTCACCTGGAATCAACAAATTAGTCGATGGCAGGTGGTAGTCAGATTCCGGCGTGCGTGCCGACGAACCGGAAGTACCCTCGGCATCCTTTTCCAATTCAGACTTCGGAGTTGTGGCCGGAATCTTAGAGGCATCGATACCAGAACGAGCGGCAATGGCATCCATTGTGCGGCGGGTAGCCTCAGACACTGCATCCCGCGAATCATCGACAGACGACTCGCCCTGCGGCGCGCTCGCCGGCTCTACGGCCTCAGGTTGAACAGCGGGCTGTTTCGGAGCTCGGGAATCGGAAACACAATTCCGTTCGCTGTTATTAGCTGCAGCAGCCTCCTGCGTCGGGTACTCGGAGTACTCGTCATAATCCTCGTCGACAGCGTGGTAGTTCGTGCCCCCGACAGCTGGAATAGTCGATTCTGTCTCAGCGGTGTCGCGATGTACTGCATCCGACTGAGCTTCCTCCACGTACTCAGCTGCCGGAAACGCCGGCTCCACTGGGGAAACTCGATTGGAGTGCGGTGCCCCATTCCGGACATCGAACACTGTGGTCTTTGCCGAATCGTAGTCGACATCCTCAACCTGACGGGCACGTCGCGGAGCCTGTCGGTTCCTCTGCGGCTCTTCGTCCAAAAGATCGTAGAGGTTACCGTCAGTATCCGGTTCGTCGTAAGGCGCGGGTTCGGGTGCGGATATACGGCTATCCGCGCCACGGCGGGACGCTCGGTAAGCAGGGCGACCGGTCGAACGAGACGAGGAATGCTGCGTGCGGCTGCTGTGGCTTGGGCGACGCTCAATTAGCTGCGTCGGCTGGTCAAAGTCCTCATCGGCATATGCGGTATCGGAATCCCAGCTCGCACGACGTTCCAGCATGTCATCGACATTGCCGTAGGGATCGTCCGATTCCGGCTCGTCGCCGGCACGACGCGAAGACCACTCGGAAAAGTTGAAGTATTCCTTAGTGGCATCGATAAGCTGGCGCACCGTCGCGCCAGAGAGCACCAGAGCGCCGTAAAAAACGATACCCAGCAACAAAACCACGGCGACCCACGAGGTAAACCCGGCTGCTAGCGGCGAACCGATATAACCACCAATTGCGCCACCAGCTGCACGTCGCCCCTGCCAGTCCGCAGGACGACCCGAGCCGATATGCACAATTGCGAGCAGCCCCACCACGATCAGCGAAGCTCCAGTGATGGTAGGTGTCAGACGTTCACGGCGCGGCATAGCATCCAGCATCATTAATACGGAAACAACACCGAGCAGCACCGGAAGTACAAAAGCGCCGATACCAATGAGCGTGCGCACTGCCGTTTCAATGAACTCCCCCACTGGCCCTGCCAGGTGGAACCATGTCGAGCCAGCGAGCACAATCGCCAACGCCAGCACGAGTAGTGCGAGGCCATCCTTCGATCCCGGTTCGCCACCCTCATCGAAGTCTGCGTCGAACTCGTCAGCTGGCACGGAGGCCGGTGCCGGCGGTTCAATTACATCGTCATAGCCGCTAGCTGCTTTACGACGCTTCCTACGGGGCTTCGTCGAAAAATCGGCGTCTCTTTCGCGCCGCGACATATTCTCCTCTTCGTTTCGCTTATTTTTGCGACCGCTGACCCGCCGGGCAAGACCGGCCACGCCGCGGGCAGTTTCAGTCCAGGCGCTGGCCAAGCTATTGGCCACGAACGACATGGCGCTAGGAGTGCGCTCGAATTCCTCCGTGGCGCTGTGCACGGGGTATCGCCGCGTGGCATCTGTCTCCGCAGAGCGGGAAGATCCACGACGATTGTCAGTTCTGGTTCGGCTGGTCGCAGACATGACCATTACCTTACAGCTAACACCGGATCGTTTTCACATTAGTCACACGCGTGTCATTGTTTAACAGGCGTGCTGTCGCGACCGTCCAGAACTGAGAACGTGATTTTAAAGACTGTTGCGCTTGATGCCCGATTCGTCACCGTCGATGGTGACGCGTACCTCGTCACGGCCATAGAGCCACAGCACCAGTTCCCCGACGCTTCCGCGGACAGTCACAACTGGAGCACCTTTAGCACTGTTGTCGATTAGGGTCACCGCAACTCCGTCGTCACGCATTAGCACCACGGTCGAGGTCGAACCGCGCAACATCATACGGCCGGCAGTAGTGACCAGACGCCACAGGTCCGACACTCCGGAGGGCGGCAGCTGACGAACGGTCCAGCCTTCCTGGGCACGACGGACATCCTCGTGATGGACGAAGTTCTCCGCAGCGTTGACGTAGCGGTCTGCCCAGTTCATTGGATTCCATCGCGGAGCACCACTACCCCACTTCCCCACCACTTCGACGTAGGGCATTCGATTGACCTCAGCGGTAACAGCATCGAGGCGGTCCGAAAGCGCCTTGACGAACATCCCGCCCGCGGCATCCAGACGGTTTTCACGAATGTACAGGTGGTTGGCAAGATCCCGGGTCGTCCACCCCTCGCACAAGGTCGGGGCGTCGGGGCCGACGCTGAGCAGTAGATTAGCTAGGTCTTCACGTTCCCGTTCAGCAAAAGTCATAGCTCCAGCCTAGACCAGGCACGGAGAAGCCCGCATCCACACGGTTGTAGGTGGATGCGGGCTCTTACGCTAAAAGACGCTCTAGAAATTTAGATACTTTCGCGCGACTCCTGGATTTCCTCATCGGTAACCTCTTCGGCTGCCTCAGAGGACATCGGCACGATTGTCGGAACAACCATCGGGCTGCGACGCCACTTCTGGTTAATGACACGCTCGGTGCGGCGACGAACTTCCTGAGCCATACGGTACGGGTTGTTCTCGCCACTGCCAGCCAGGTCAAAGAGAGTATCGTCAACGACCTGCTCGACGGTTTCGAGCACTTCCTTGGCGTCGTCCGAGTAACCGCGAGCCTGAGCCCGTGGCTTCTCCAACGGGCGGCCAGTGCGGTTATCAATGACGGCTGTGATGGTGATAAGACCACCTTCACGCATTTCAGCACGGTCTGCCAGCACGTCAGCGTCGACGTCACCCATGGTGACGCCATCGACGTAGAGGTTACCGACCGGAACCTGGCCAACTACACGAGCGCGACCGTCAACGAGGTCGACAACCACACCGTTCTGAGCCAGGACAACGTTTTCTGGCTTCACACCAGTGGACACAGCCAGCTCCTTGTTGGCACGGAGGTGGCGCCACTCACCGTGAATCGGCATGACGTTCGACGGACGAGCTGCGTTGTAGAGGAACAGCAGCTCGCCGGCAAAGCCGTGACCGGAGGTGTGAACCTTCGCATCCTTACCGGTGATAACCGTGGCACCAATTTGGGCCAGCATGTTGATAACGCCGAAGACTGCCTCTTCGTTACCGGGTACCAGCGAAGAACTGAGGATAATCAGGTCGCCATCACGGACGGTGATCTGACGGTGCTCACGGCGGGCCATGCGAGACAGCGCAGCCATTGGCTCACCCTGCGTACCGGTAGTCACCAGCACGACCTTGTGGGGCGCCATGCGAGCGGCCTCGTTCATTTCCACAATGGTATTTTCCGGAGCGGTCAGCAGCCCCAATTCCTGCGCGATGCGCATGTTGCGAATCATAGAGCGACCGTTGAAGGCAACCTTGCGGCCAGCCTTAACAGCTGCGTCGATGACCGCCTGCACGCGGTAAACATTCGATGCGAAGGCCGCGACGATAACGCGCTGCTTGGCATCCATAATCAGACGGCGCAGAGTTGGAGCCAACTCCGCCTCGGATCCCGAGAAGCCCGGAATCGTAGCGTTGGTGGACTCACACAAGAAGAGGTCGATTCCCTCATCACCGTAGCGGCTCAGCGCCGGCAGGTCAGTCGGCTTTCCGTCCGGCGGGGTCTGGTCCATCTTCACGTCACCGGTGTGGACGACCATGCCAGCTCCGGTCTTAATGACGATGCCAAGGCACTCCGGAATCGAGTGGTTGACATTGAAGAAACGCAGATCGAACGGACCACGCTGAATGTGGCTGGTGTCGTTGACCTCGATGACCTTCGGGCGCTGACGGTGCTCCTGTGTCTTGGCCTGAATGAGTGCCAGGGTAAAGCGAGAAGCAATAATCGGGATGTCCGCGCGCTGCTTGAGCAACCAAGGGATAGCACCGATGTGGTCCTCGTGACCGTGGGTGACCACGAGAGCTTCCACGCGATCCCACTTGTCTTCCATGTAGGAGAAGTCAGGCAGGATCAGGTCAACACCCGGCTCATCCGAGCTCGGGAACAGCACGCCGCAGTCGACGATGATCAGGCGGTTCTTGTACTCCAACACGGTCATATTGCGACCGATTTCGGAAATACCGCCCAGTGCAACCACGCGCAGGCCGTCCTTGGGGGCCTTCGGCGGTGCAGGAAGACGCTGCGTCAAGTCTGCACCCTGCATCGACTGGACTACGTTACGACGGTTGCCACCGCGTCCGCCACGGCCACCCCTCGAACTATTTCCGCGGTTACCTCCACGGCCGCCGCGACCACCGCGGGAACCGCGGTTGGAAGAATTCGAAGAACCTTGGGACTTCTTAGCGTTACCGGAGTTCTTACGCTCACCGGAACGCTGCGAGGACTTCGAGCCGTTGGATTTAGCTCCACCCTTGTCGGAGCCCTTGGATGCAGAGTTATTGGACTGCTCTGCTGCAGCCACGTCGGACTCGGAAGGCGGACCAGCCTTACGAGTTACCTTGCGGGCGCGATTGCGTCCTTCAGCCACTACAGAACACCTGCCTTCCGCATAGCTTCTTCAAGCACCTCAAGCTGCTGGTCATTTGCTGCAATTTGCGGCAAGCGTGGATCTCCTATCTCAATGCCCTGCAGACGCAGAGCGGATTTAGCAAAACTTACACCGCCAAGTGCAGCCTGAGCGGCAAACAGCGGAGTCATCTTCGCGTGGGCAGCCTGCGCACCAGCAAGGTCTCCCTTGTCAAAGCAAGAGCGCACCTCAGCCAGCAGCTGCGGGGCTGCATGTCCAATAACGGAAATAAACCCGGTGGCGCCAACAGACAGCCACGGAAGGTTCAGCACATCGTCACCGGAGTACCACGCCAAATCAGTATTAGCGATAATGCCGGCGGCAGCTCCCAAATCCCCCTTGGCGTCCTTAACAGCCTGGATTCTCGGGTGCTCCGCCAACCGGTAAATGGTATCAACTTCAATCGGAATAACCGAACGCGGCGGAATGTCATACAAACACACCGGCGCCTCGGTTGCGTCAGCCACTGCCGTAAAGTGACGGTACAGCCCCTCCTGGGACGGCTTGGAGTAATACGGCGTGACGACGAGCAGCGCATCCGCGCCCGCCTCCACAGAAGCCTTTGCCAGCTCGATGGACCCGGCCGTGTCATTGGTGCCGGCACCGGCCACGAGCTTAACCTCGTCACCCATCTCTGCACGGACAGCTCGGAGAAGCTCAAGCTTTTCCTCAACCGTCGTAGTAGGCGACTCGCCGGTAGTACCGGCCAGAATGAGTGCATCGCAGCCACCGTCTACAAGATGACCAGCGAGCTGCACACCCGCCTTGACATCGAGGTTTCCGTCCTTATCAAAAGGGGTCACCATAGCTACGGCGACGGTGCCGAAAATGTCAGCACCGCGAGTTGACGCAATTCCTGTGCTCATTGTTGACTACCTTTTCTTAAAAATCTCAATCGACTATATCTTCACACTGTACGTGCGATTACCCCTCGAAGGCGTAAGGACTCGACGCGACGACCGACCCATCCTTCAGAGTGTTAATCTCAAAATCCCCAAAAGCAACAGGAGCACAGCGCTGCAGCTCCCGCAGGCAAGCCACTGCCAACTCCCGAATTTCAGCATCGGCATGCTCAGTCGCACGCATCGAAATGAAGTGGCGCCAAGACCGGAAATTACCAGTAACCACGATTCGAGTTTCGGTGGCATTGGGCAAAACCGCCCGGGCTGCCTGGCGTGCCTGCTTTCGCCGCAAGATAGCGTTGGGCTCGTCGGCCCACTTCTCTTCCAGTGCGTCTAATAACTCACCATAGGCGAAACGGGACTGATCAACCGCGCTTTCGAAAACTCGCAACAGATCCGGGTCCTCCGCAATTGCGGGAGGAACCACAACATTGTTGGAACTGGCCGGCACAAACCGCTGCGACAACTGCGAAAAGGAAAAGTGGCGGTGCCGTGTGAGTTCATGTGCACACGAGCGCGACAGCCCACGAACATAGATGCTTGCACTTGCGTGTTCAAAAAGTGAGGTGTGGCCTACCTCAAGCACATGTCGCAGATATCCCCTATTCGTCGCCGTTCGTGGATTGGGCTTGTCCCACGTTTCATAACAAGCCCTGCCGGAGAACTCAATCAATGCTTCCCCACCATCGGCATCGCTATCAAAGTCGATGTCCTCCGGCGGGAAGAAGTTGGTCGCGGCGATTAGCTGCGCCTTGAGAGTGACATTTTCAGACATTTTCAGTTAACTCCCGGCCATTAAAGTCCCAGGAACGGCTCCAGTCCCACAGTCAGGCCCGGAAAATCCTCAATCTTGCGCACACCCAGCAGAACGCCTGGTACGAAGCTGGTGCGCGAGTAGGAGTCCTGCTTGATGGTGAGCGACTGCCCTTCTGCACCGAAGATAACGGTCTCGTGAGCCACCGAACCGGTCATACGGACTGCGTGCACCGGAATGCCCTCGACCTCAGCACCGCGAGCACCATCGAGAGTTTGCTCAGTGGCGTCCGGCTGCTCCCCCATGCCGGCTTCCTTGCGAGCACGAGCAATAGCCTCAGCAGTGTGGATAGCGGTGCCCGAGGGGGCATCCTTCTTAAAAGGGTGGTGCATTTCGATAACTTCAGCGGAATCGAAGTACGGAGCGGCTAGCTCCGCCATCTTCATCGTCAGTACCGCGGAGATTGCGAAGTTCGGTGCAATAAGAACATTGGCCTCACCGTCGGCGTCGTCAAGCCAGCGCTGCACCTGATCGAGGCGCTCCTTGGTAAAGCCCGTAGTACCCACGACGGCGTTGATGCCATTCTTAATGCAGAACTCAAGATTGCCCATCACAGCGTCGGGCTGAGTAAAGTCAACAATGGTCTGCACACCAGCGGTGACAAGTTCATTCAGGTCATCGCCAGAGTCGAGACCCGCTGCCAGCTCCAAATCGTCGGCGGCTTCAACTGCCTCGCAGATGGTGGACCCTACCTTGCCCTTGGCGCCAAGTACGCCGACCTTGATATTGCTCACAGCTATTGTCCTTTCCCAACGGGTTTATCTTTCTCCCTTACCTTAGAATGTGTTGGCCAACTTGTGTGCCAATGCCCCCGTCCGCTTTGCCTTTTTGTCGACTTACGACGGGGTTTTTGTTGCGCTAAGATTCCATGTCTTCGACAATTACCTATTTCTGTACCGATATATAGAAAGAGACTTCAATTGGTTTCTGAATCTGAAGATTCCGAACTCAGCCCAAGTTCGGAAGCACCACAGGCCGATGCGCCCAAAAGTGCTTATATGGCCATTTACGTGCTACTAGCTGCGGCATTCATGGCTATCTTGAACGAGACGGTCATGAGCGTCGCAATTCCCGTCGTCAAGGCGGACCTCGGAATCAGCGCAGCTACCGCAGGCTGGCTGACAACATCGTTCCTACTGACCATGGCAGTTGTCATTCCGGTCACTGGATTTCTCATTTCGGCAGTGCCGTTCCGCATTCTTTTCGCGGTCAGTCAAGGACTATTCGTCGTGGGCACTCTCATCGGTGCTTTCGCGCCAAACTTCGCGATCGTTCTGCTCGCACGCATTGTCCAAGCGTCCGGTACCGCAGTGCTGCTGCCGCTGCTGATGACCACGGTGCTCAACGTAGTACCGGAGCATGAGCGCGGGCGCATGATGGGACGAATGAGCGTGGTCATCGCTGTCGCGCCTGCTATCGGACCGACCATCTCCGGTCTCATTCTGGAGATTGCCAATAACAATTGGCATGCGCTTTTCGACACGATGTTGCCGCTCGGCCTAATTGTGCTGGTAGTGGGCGTCATCCTCGTTCCCAATATTGAGGAAAACTCCGCGAAGCCCATCGATATCCTCTCGGTGTTCCTCAGTGCCGGCGCATTCGGCCCGCTGGTGTACGCGCTGAGCCGCGTAGGCGCAGAGTTTTCGCTTATCGACGGAATCCTGTGCGCAGTCGGCATCGTGCTGTTGGTGTTCTTCATCATGCGCCAGCGCCGTTTGGCACCGCACAACCGAGCTCTGCTGGATCTTCGAACCTTCCGCACAAAGAGCTTTAGGCTGTCCACAATCATTCTGACCATTGGTTTCATGCTGATGTTCGGTGTGATCATCATTTTGCCGCTCTACCTCAATCTGCGAGGTGTCGACGTCAAGACTATTGGTTTGATTGTGATGCCTGGTCCACTGGTTATGGGTCTGATGGGACCGGCTGTCGGCCGGCTCTTTGACAGCTATGGTCCGCGCCCACTGGCAATTCCCGGCTCCATTGTCCTTGCCCTCGGTCTTTTCGGGCTCGGCTTCATCTCAGCATCGACTCCGCTATGGTGGATTGTCGCCTGCCACATCGTCCTTGAGATTGGCCTGGGGCTGCTGTTTACTCCGCTGTTCACATTCGGTCTTGGTGATCTTCCGAAGCGCCTCTACCCGGATGGCTCAGCAATCATGAACACGCTACAGCAGGTTGCCGGCGCTGTCGGTACCGCACTGTTTGTGGCGCTGTCAGCTGTTATTGCCACTGGCCTGTCCGGCACTGGTGCAGCAGCTCCTGCCGCCGACGACTTGATTCGTGGCTATAGCATTGCGATGTTTACCGCCGCGGGATTTGCCGTGGTGCTAATCTTCCTCACCACGCTGCTCAAGCCGCAGCGGAAGAAGATTGCATTACAGTAGCCCCCCCCAAGACCGGGGGGGAATACCGCCTAAACTAGGCGGCTTGCTCCCGGCCCGGGATTTCCATTGAGGGGGCTGCACTCTTCTGCGCTGGGAAAACTATTTTCCGCCCGTTTCCGCGCGCAGTCCCATGGCAAGAGTTGTTGTCTCTCCAGCCTGAACTCGCAGCAAACCGGTACCGGAGCGTAGCGCATCCGGCGGACATGTCATTGGCTCCACCGCAATCGCATTCCCGTGCCCAGGAAATCCTTCTCGTCGTCCAGCGTCGGCAACATAGACCTGGAAGAAGCGGAATTCATCATCGGCCCAGAGCACAGCACCCTTGCCATTTGGTCCAACCAAATGTGCTTCACGACGGCACGGTGAGTGACTCCCCGCTGCCTCCGCGGCAGCAAAGAAGCAGTGATCCAGCCACAGTCCATCCAGGGATACCTCCTCTCGAAGGCTGGGAACCACTGTCTCCGCTGGCACCGCTGGGCCGGCGGGCAAGTTTCGAATTGGCTCCAGTGGCAGGTTGTTATCAACGGGCAACCGTAGTGTGCAACTGCCGAAGTCAGCGCCCAACGCGCTTAAATAGGGATGCCAGCCCAGACCAAACGGGCACTCCCTATCGCTGCGATTATGCACTGTGAACTCCGCCGATAGGCCATCTGCAGACGTGACTTGCCAGCGCACGGTCATACCGAGTTCCCAAGGCCAGCCCGGTTGCGGCTCAACTTCCACGCCCAAGGTGACGCTGCTGTCATCAGAATCGACCACAGACCAAACGCGATCTGCAACAAATCCGTGAATAGCATTCGCCCGGGACGGCTCCGAAATATCTAGTCGATGTACTTCCCCATCAAAGATGAATACTCCGTCAGCGACCCTGTTCGGCCACGGAGCCAGGAGCGTACCTGCGGACAACGGTGGATTGAACCCTTTGGGATAGTCAGTCAGCAGTGGCAGGCCACAGTACTCCAGTGATCTCGGTCCACCACCGAACTGGGAAATACTTGCGACATAGCCACCGGCCGCAATGTCGATGAATTCATGATCGTGCGCGACAAGTTGCATGCGCAAATTACCTTCCACGTGGGTTCGAAAACTAATCCCTTCGAAACCCGAGATTAACCCAAAACAAAAGCGCGGTTAGGTCAATTTGTGACCTAACCGCGCCATCGCTACACGCGTTGTTGGAGGCTACCTAAAGCACATCCTCCGTCGCCAAGCATTAATCGTCTTCGACCGGAACCAGCGAGATCTTGCCGCGGTTGTCGATATCAGCGATTTCGACCTGAATCTTGTCGCCGACATTGATGACATCCTCGACCTTCTCGATGCGCTTGTCGCCACCGAGCTTGGAGATGTGGATCAGACCGTCACGGCCCGGAGTCAGGGAGACAAAAGCACCGAAAGCGACAGTCTTCACGACAGTGCCCAGGTAGCGTTCGCCGACCTTCGGCAGCTGCGGGTTAGCAATGGCATTAATCTGCTCGATTGCAGCGTCCGCGGCCTTACCGGAAGTTGCCGAGACAAATACGGTGCCGTCGTCCTCGATAGAGATATCAGCACCGGTTTCCTCGGTGATGCCGTTGATGGTCTTGCCCTTCGGACCGATGAGCTCACCGATCTTCGAAGCCGGAACCTTAACGGTGGTGATCTTCGGAGCGAGACCACTCATCTCGTCCGGAGACTCGATGACCTCAGCCATGGTGGACAGGATGGCCAGACGTGCATCACGAGCCTGGGACAGAGCATCGGCCAGAACCTTCGACGGAATACCGTCGAGCTTGGTGTCCAGCTGCAGTGCGGTAATGAAGTCCGCAGTACCAGCGACCTTGAAGTCCATGTCACCGAATGCGTCTTCGGCACCGAGAATATCGGTCAGTGCGACGAAGCGGTTCTCACCGTCAACCTCGCCGGAAACCAGGCCCATGGCGATACCGGCAACCGGAGCCTTCAGCGGCACACCGGCGTTGTACAGCGACAGAGTCGAAGCACAGACCGAGCCCATGGAGGTCGAACCATTGGATCCAAGAGCCTCGGAGACCTGGCGAATGGTGTACGGGAATTCCTCGCGGGACGGCACGACCGGCAGCAGAGCGCGCTCAGCCAGTGCCCCGTGACCAATCTCGCGGCGCTTCGGAGAGCCAACACGACCGGTCTCGCCGGTGGAGTACGGCGGGAAGTTGTAGTGGTGGATGTAGCGCTTGGAGGTAACAGGAGTCAGCGAGTCAATCTGCTGCTCCATCTTCAGCATGTCCAAAGTGGTGACACCCAGAATCTGGGTCTCGCCGCGCTCAAACAGCGAAGAGCCGTGGGCACGCGGAATCAGCCCGACCTCAACGCCCAAGTCACGAATGTCGGTGACACCGCGACCATCGATGCGGAAGCCCTCAGCCAGAATCTTCTCACGGACAATCTGCTTCATCACTGCGTTGTATGCAGCGCGAATCTGCTTAGATGCAGCTTGCTCGTCGACATCATCGGATACGAAGCGCTCCAGCAGCTGCCCCTCGACGTCCTCCATGTACTCATTGGTGGCGTCATCTCGTTCCTGCTTACCCGGAATGGTGAGCAGCTTGGCCAGCTTCTTAGCGGACTTCTTCTCGACTGCGTTAAAAATCTCATCGCTGTATGCCGGGAACAGCGGGAACTCCTGCGTTTCCTTCGCTGCGCGCTCAGCCAGACCCTTCTGTGCCTCACACAGAACCTTGATGTGCGGCTTTGCTGCCTCGAGGCCAGCGGCGACGATGTCCTCGGTCGGCGCCGGTGCACCGTCAGCAATACGCTTGACGACGGTCTCCCCTGCTCCGGCCTCCACCATCATGATGGCGACATCTTCGACGTTCTTGCCGCGACGCTTGCGGGTGACGATACGGCCAGCGACGACCATCTCGAACAGAGCCTGCTCGTGCTGCTCCTCGGTCGGGAAAGCGACCCATGCACCCTCTGGGTGCTTGTCATCAGCAACGAGCGCGATGCGGACGCCACCGACAGCGCCGGAAACCGGCAGCCCGGAAAGCTGAGTTGCAGCTGACGCGCCGTTGATTGCGACAACGTCATAACGGTCCTTCGGATCCCAGGACATGACGGTGACGACAACCTGTACCTCGTTGCGAAGGCCCTTGACGAAGGTCGGACGCAGCGGACGGTCAATCAGACGACATGCCAGGATGGCATCGGTGGACGGGCGGCCCTCACGGCGGAAGAACGAACCCGGAATCTTGCCCGCAGCGTACATACGCTCTTCAACGTCGACGGTCAGCGGAAAGAAATCAAAGCCCTCCCGGGGCTGGTTGGAAGCGGTGACGGTGGACAGGAGCATGGTCTCCTCGTCCAAGTAGGTGGTCACCGAACCATCGGCCTGACGAGCCAGCTGGCCCGTTTCAAAGCGAATGGTGCGGGTGCCGAAATCACCATTGTCGATGGTGGCAACGGCCTCGGTAATACCGAAATCCTCATCAAAGAAAAATTCAACAGCCTTGCTGTTGGCCATAGGTTTCTTACTCCTAGAAATAGCGGCGATCATCGATGTCGCCTGTAAAAGATCGAATGAACTTCGTTTGCGTCACGCATTCTACCAGCTAACGCGGAAAGTTCTTGTATTGGACGGATCGGAGATCTCTCACTACATCTGGGTTCTTGCACCTACGCGGGGTTCCAGGAGTTTGCGGGGCGGGGGCACTTATCGATGACTTTTCTTGACTCATCGATGGTTTACCGTGTCTTATCGATGGTGCCCGGCACTTGTGCGCACGCTTTCGATCAGCCCCTCCACATGTCGATGAGGGATTCACTTGTGGCCACGCTACAGCGCATCGATGAGTGAATACCACAACGACAAGTGATCAAAAAAAGACCCGCCGTGAGCTTCCATCCAATGGAAACCCAAACGGCGGGTCTAAAAAGCTTAAAAGCCTTGAATTAACAGAGCAACTTACACCAATGAAGCTCTGTCAAACAGGACCTTAAGGAGAACCTTAGCGACGCAGCCCCAGGCGCTCGATCAGCTTACGGTAGCGCTCAACATCGTTGTCCTGCAGGTACTGCAGCAGGCCCTTGCGGCGACCGACCAGCAGCAGCAGACCACGACGGGAGTGGTGATCGTGCTTGTGGAACTTCAGGTGCTCGGTCAGCTGACGAATACGTGCGGTCAGCAGTGCAACCTGAGCCTCCGGGGAACCGGTGTCGGTCTCGTGCAGGCCGAACTCCTTGAGAATCTCAGCCTTTTCTGCAGTGTTCAAAGCCATGTAAATCTAACTCCTTGAATCAAATTATGGTCGTTTTTTCAGTCCACATTCTCGGCTTTTCCGGAACCAAACAGCGTCTGGCAGCTGGTTCCTCGCAACTGCTTGTGGACCGCAGTCACAGCCGACGTTTTACTCTAACAGCTAATCGGTCTTAGCCAAAATGGCCTCGGTGTCTGCCACGTCCTGGCTCATCCGGTCAATGAGCTCCTCGACCGAGTCGAACTTCTCCATTCCGCGAATCCGGTCGACAAACTCAACCTGCCCGGCGGTGCCGTAGAGGTCCGCATGACGGTCAATCACGTAGGCCTCGACCGTTCGATCAGTGTCTCCAAAGGTCACATTAGTGCCCACCGACACGGCCGCTGGGTAGCGCACCCCAAACTCGATATCGCCCTTCGGGTCCGGCTCCGGGCGGGCTGCCGTCGGCTGAACCGTGAACCATGCCGCGTAGACACCATCAGCCGGGATTGCTAGGCCCTCAGCGAAGTCAATATTGGCGGTCGGAAAGCCCAGCTGCACTCCCCCACGCCCCTGACCTGGAATAACATCACCATCGACACGGTAGAAGTACCCGAGACACGAGGCGGCTGCGGACACCGCACCGTCGGCAAGCAAACCGCGAATACGTGTCGACGAAACACGTTCGGTCGAGTCCGCGGCAGTGACGTCGAGAAGGTCGACGATGGTGACGTCGACCCCACACTTACGGCCGTGCTCCGGCATAGTCTCGGCGGTACCTGCGGCCTTCTGCCCATAGGTGAAGTTCTGGCCAACGAAGACGGCCTGAGCATTCAGCTTGTCGCGGACAACGGTGCGTACAAAGTCTTCTGCGGGGATGCTGGAGAAGCTCTTATCGAAAGGCACGACAAGCATGGCATCGATTCCCTCCGCTTCTGCCAGCTCGGCGCGACGGGACACGGTGGACAGTGCCGGCGGCACCTTATCCGGGGCAAACAGCGCTACGGGATTGGGATCGAAAGTCATCAACAGCGACTTCACGCCACGAGCGCGAGCGTCACTGACCGCAGCAGCTATCAGGCGCTTATGCCCAAGATGAATACCATCGAACACTCCGATGGTTACGACCGTGTCCCCCAGGTCTTCGGGTGCATTGTCCAAGCCATACCAAATCTCCACAGAGAGCCAGTGTATCTGGTCACCGTTTAACACACCGCATATAGCGCAACATAGGATTGCGTCTATGACCGACTTCGATCCGATTGCAGACTCCGGCATTGTTATCGTCGACAAGCCCCAAGGCTGGACAAGCCACGATGTAGTGGGCAAACTCCGTCGAATCTTCCGCACCAAGAAGGTCGGCCACTCCGGTACCCTCGACCCAATGGCCACCGGTGTGCTCGTCCTCGGCATCGGCCGCGGCACCCGTTTCCTGCCACATGTCCACGCCGACACGAAGTCCTACCAAGCCACCATTCGACTCGGCGCTGCCACGCTTACCGACGACGCCGAAGGCGAGTTGCTCTCCGAATCCTCGGCGGCATCGGTGACTGATGAAATGGTTCGAGCGGAAATTGCGAAGTTCACCAGCACAATCATGCAAAAACCCGCGGCGGTATCAGCGGTGAAGATTGACGGTGTCCGCGCCTACGAGCGCATCCGCCGTGGTGAGAAGGTCGATATCCCTGCGCGCCCAGTGACAATCACCCGCTATGAGGTTCTGGACATCCGCCACGACTCCGATCCTTCGCGCCCCGGGGAGTGCATCGATATCGACGTGGAGGTCGACTGCTCTGCCGGCACTTTCATCCGCGCCCTAGCTCGTGACTTGGGGGATGCACTGAGAGTCGGTGGTCATCTCACTGCTCTGCGGCGTACTGCCGCCGGCGTTTTCACTATTGATGAGGCATTGACTATCGACGAGCTCACGGCGAAAGCCGAGCAGTTCGACACCGCCCATCCAGAAATTGCGGAGATGCGACGCCCAGTCCCGGAGCGCGCCGCTTCCTTGCTGCCGATGAGTCTGGACGAGGCCTGCCTGCGTTGCTTTGATACCCGCGAAATTACTGAACAGCAGGCGACTGATTTGGCTCAGGGCAAGTGGCTGGAGCCGATCGGAAAACCTGGAGTCTATGCGGCGGTGTCACCAACGGGAAAGGTTCCGGCGCTACTCACAGAATCTGGCAAACGGGCTAAGACGGTCTTCGTGGTGCGCCCGGCCACGCTATGACTACCTCTCAAGGATTTTAAGACTGCTCGAGCCACACCGCGGTTGCAACGATGCCTGCACCGCGAGCCCAGAAGCCCTTTACTCCGCGGAAGGCGCCGGGAATCTCACGGTGAAACGTTAGCTGTAAAGGTCCGCCTGTGAGTCCTCGGGAAAAACCTCGCGCTGCTATCCGTTTCTTCCTCGGTTGCACGGAGACTTCGTCGAAGTCCAGCCACTGCCCGACTATCGGCTCCCAGAGTTTGTACATTGATTCCTTGGCGCTAAA
Organism: Corynebacterium sp. HMSC064H12; assembly: GCF_001809925.1. NCBI lineage: Bacteria > Bacillati > Actinomycetota > Actinomycetes > Mycobacteriales > Corynebacteriaceae > Corynebacterium > Corynebacterium sp. HMSC064H12. The sequence continues at coordinate 94,389 of NZ_KV799360.1, forward strand.
TTGCACCAGCGGGTCAAGGCGTGCTTCGTCAGTGCGCAAGACTGCCTCGATGATTCCTAACTCTAGAGTCTGCTCGACCTCGACATCGATGCCAATCCCCTGCAGCTGTTCAGCGCTCGCGGACACGGCTGCCACGGCCCCGTCGCAATGGCTAATTGACCCCACGACTCCTCGCGGCCACAGCGGCGCTCCGGTGGTCGACATGCCAATCCCATGTGGGGCAGGCTCTCCTAGCCGTTGCACCGCCTCATGCGCAGCGAGGCGCCCTCGGGTGAAATCGCGGATTCGAACAGGTGCTGCACCATCAGACAGCCTGAACTCAGCGCTACGGAGCTGCTGCAATTCCGCATCACTAAACGGACGCTCGGCATTGGAGTCAATAACTAGCCGGCTACGGGCGGGCAAATGCCTGGCCAGGTACTCCTGGACGTCGACAAGCACACTCATGCGCTGATGCCGTACCATTTCTCTCCACGGAAACGGGTAGCGACAAAGATGAGTCGCAGAATCATGAAGGCCAAGAGACCGCACCACACGCCGGTCAGCCCCCAGCCAAATGCCTGCGCCAGCCAGACCGGTGGGAGGAAACCGCACAAGACCGCGCTAACGGTGGCGTTACGGAGGAAGGCTGCGTCGCCGGCGCCGAGCAAAACGCCATCGAGCGCAAAGACGACACCGCCGATAGGAATCATTGCGACAAGAATCCACCATGGCCCTGCGGTGACTGCGTCAATCACGCCTGTGGCGTCGGTAAAAATGCGGACGATGCTGGCATTACCCACTGCGAAGACAACCGCTAGGCCGAGGGCAATGACGCTTGACCAGACAGTAACTCGCTTGCCAGTCCAGCGGGCAACAGACGTGGAGCTACCTCCCAACGCTGCACCGACGAGCGTCTGTGCAGCAATGGCTAGCGAGTCGAGCACCAACGAGATCAGGTTCCACAGTTGCAGCATGACCTGGTGTCCACCGAGCGTGGTCGGCCCAACGCGGCCAGCAACCGCTGCGGCAGAGAGGAACGCTACCTGGAAGGACAAGGAGCGAACGATGAGATCGCGGCCGAGGACCAGCTGGCTTTTGATAATGGCGCCATTCGGGCGCATGGAGAGCTTGCGGCTAGAGCACTCTTTGAAAAGACGGCGGAGGAACAGCCCGCCGGTAATCAATTCGCCGAAAAGAACGGCCATCGCAGAGCCCTCGAGACCGAAGGCGCGGACCAGCGGCACAATCACAATGGCGGCCGGAACAAGGCCTGAGAGCACATATAGCAGCGGCGCGCGGGTGTTTTGGATACCGCGCAACCAACCATTTCCAGCCTGCGCAATCAACGTCAGCGGAATGGCGAAGGCAGCAACTCGCAACCACTGCCCGGCATCATGAGCGACCTCCGGATGAGGAGCTAACCAACCGGTAAATACTGGTGCCAACCCCACGATGATGGCAAAGAGGCTAAGGCCCACAAAGATGGCGACCCACGTCGCTTGCAATCCCTCTTCAACCGCCTCGTCCACGTTGCCCCTGCCAAAGGCTCGCGCTGATCGGGCGGTCGTGCCGTAAGCCAAGAAAGTGAGCTGCGTAGTTACCACGGAAAATACCGTCGAACCAGCGGCAAGCGCCGCAAGCTGGACAGCTCCAAGCCGACCAATGACAGCCGTATCCAGCAGCACATAGAGTGCGGGCGCGGCAAGAACACCCAACGCTGGCAGCGCCAGCGAAACGATTGCGCGAAGGCTGACATCTGACTTCGCACTGTGCCCGGTTCGCTCTATGCCGGTTCGCTCTATGCCAGTTTGCTCAATCTCAGTGCGCTCCTGAGTTTCTCGCGAGTCCGACAATCCCCTAGGCCTCGCTCGTGCCTCGGCGTGCCTGGGCTGCGACATCGCTGGTGTCCAGGATGGCCTGCAGCAGCTCATCCTTGCTGCACTCCCGAGTCAGACCGGCGGCACGCTCGTGGCCACCGCCGCCAATTTCCAGGGCGACCTGGGAGACATCGACAAGCTCGCGAGAACGCAGCGAGACGGCCCACTGGTTTGGCTCATACTCCTTAAGCACGGCACAGACGTCGGCCGCATTAGTCGTACGCACAATGTCCACGACCGATTCAATCTCATCGTGGCCAACTTCGGCGGTCTGGTCGTGCTCAATGACGACGTGGATTAGGCCAGCGCCGTCGCCCCACTCGGGCACCAATGTCGCGGTGGAAAGCACCTTGCCCAGGAATGGAAGGTAGGAAAACGGATGTTCTTCCAGCAGCTGTGCACCAATCGTGCGCGGATTGAGCCCCTTATCCAGCAGGCGCGCCGCTGCAGTGTGCATGCGGGAATGGCCGAACTGGAACGATGCGGTGTCCGTCAACAGCCCTGCATAGAGAGCATGAGCCATCGGCGTGGTCAGCTTGATACCCCAGACACCAAAGAAGTCCAGGAGCACCATGGTCGAGGACTCTGCGCGTTCGTCAACCATGTTGACGGACCCAAAGCGAGTGTTGGTCGCGTGATGGTCAACATTGATAACGCGGTCGGAGGCCATCACGCGATCTTCCAGCGCACCGAGGCGCCCCGGGCTTGCGCAGTCGACAGTCACCCACGTGTCAATGTCTTCATCCAAGTCCGTGTACTCGACAAATCGCTCCCATCCGGGGATGGTCAGCAGCGACTTGGCTGGCAAATCGCTCTCACCGTAGCTGGCTACAGCCGAAATGCCACGTTGTACAAGAGCCATGACCATCGCAGATGCGGCACCAATCGCATCCGCATCGGGGTGAACATGGGCAATGACGCCGACCTTCTTGGCGTCGGCAAGCATATCCTGCATCTGCTGAATCGGCTTGGACATGCGGCGATTAATCGCCTGGGAAAGCTGGTGAGCTGCCTGCTCCTGAGCCTGCGGAGAAGTGGTCACGTGGGTGCCCCTTTCATCGATAGATGTGGCCGGTGGAGAGTTTTACTCCTCGTCGCGGTATGGGTTGGCATCGCCTGCGGGCTTTGCGTTTCTAGCCTGCTCAGCCAATTCCGCGTCGCGCGCGCGAGTCTTATCGAGCAGCTCCTCAAGGTGCGCGGAAATCTCCGGCACGGTGTCAACCTCAAAAGCCAGCGTCGGTGTGTAGCGCACACCGGTGCCACGACCGACCAGGGAACGCAGCTGCCCCTTCGCCTTTTCCAGCGCTGCTGCTGCCGACTCGTAGTCCGGTTCCTCGTCGAGCGTACGTCCGCGCACAGTGTAGAAAACTGTGGCGTCGTGCAAATCGCCGGTGACGCGGCAGTCGGTGATAGTCACAAACTCCAGCCGCCGGTCCTTAATCTCACGCTCAATTGCGCTGGCGACAATCTCCTGAATACGCTTGGACAGCCTGCGCGCGCGTGCTGGATCTGCCATTTTTGGCTACTCCCTATCTATCTCTACCTGTGCGTAACGATTCGTAGCTAGACCCCATTTAGCGTGGGGCCTGAAGTGCCCCTTCGCTGACAAAGACCCATTTGGGATCCGGCAAAACGGTTCAATACAAAGGACTGCTAATACTAACACGCAAAACACTACTCAACTTCGAACCGCATGTTTCGCGACTTCGCCCGCACCCGTTTACCGAGTGCAGCCAATTGCTTCGCCGCACGCTCGCCCTTTGTTATTAACCCATTAATCATCACGACAACACTGCCACCACCATCGATGTCATCGACGGCATGGGGAGTCGCTACTACGGAATTGCGCAGCTGAAACGCAGCCTACCCGTACGCTCTTAACGGCGCTCCACGAAGTTGTACATCGGTAACCCATTAACATGAGAGCAGTCAGGCAGTGAATCCATCACACTGTCCTGCAATGGTGTTTCTCCCTCGATGCCGAAAATCCATTTAACCGCAGCATTACCTAGCTCCAGCGGATGGAAAAGGTAACTTACCTCACCATTTTTATCCTTGGGCGCCACACTGCCATGGGTTTGTTCCCATTCAGCCACATCCGTCGGATGTAGTACCTCGACGTGTTCACCGTTAGCGAACGGTACCTCGAAATCCAACAGTCGTCCAGAGCTGAAAAACCGCTGCATGTCAAAATCATAGTCTTCGCAGCTTGCTTCTAATTCCCTGGTAGGAGTCTTGTAGTGGCAGAAATCGACAACACTATTGATGCACAGTGACCAACTTTCGCGAGGATCGTTCGCCAACGCTGGGTCCTCAATAAGGTCGTATACGTCGTCGGTCCCGAAAAGCAGCGTTGGCCCAAACGCTACCGCGTGGAAGTACCAATTATGACCATCCTCAATGGTTTCCTCGGAATCAAAGGCGAATTTCCCTGGCCAAATCTTGTCCAATTGCGCAAGAGTCTCCTCTGCGCTCGCAGGAGGATAATTCAAAATATTCGTTCGCGGCAGTTCACCTGAGAGTGCAAAGAGATTAGTTTTGAAGCCCATAACGAACACGATACGCAAAAAGGCACTCCCCGAAGGGAGCGCCTTATCAAAGTTCACGCAGTGTTTAGCTTACGTCGCTACGTGCGCGGAACCTCGACCATCTCGTAGACCTCGATAACGTCGTCCACCTGGATGTCCGGGTAGGACAGCACCATACCGCACTCGTAACCGGCTGCGACCTCGGTGGCATCGTCCTTCTCTCGCTTCAGCGACTCGATAGTCGCCGAATCCGTAATGACGTTGCCGTCACGAACCAGGCGAGCCTTCGCGTTGCGGCGGACCTTGCCGGACTCGACCATACAGCCGGCGATGAGGCCAACTGCGGAGGACTTGAAGATGGCGCGAATCTCTGCACGACCAATCTCCTTCTCCTCGTAGACCGGCTTGAGCATGCCCTTCAGAGCAGCCTCGACATCCTCGATAGCACGGTAGATCACCGTGTAGTAGCGGATGTCAACGCCCTCAGCATTGGCAACCTCGGTGGCCTTGCCCTCGGAGCGAACGTTGAAGCCGATGATGACGGCGTCAGACGCAGCAGCCAGCGTGACGTTGGTCTGCGTGACAGCACCGACACCACGGTCGATGATGTTCAGAGCGACCTCGTCGTCGACCTCGATCTTGAGCAGGGCTTCTTCCAGTGCCTCGACGGTACCGGCGTTGTCGCCCTTCAGGATCAGGTTGAGGGTGTTGGTCTCCTTCAGAATCTCGTCCAGGTTCTCCAGGGAGACGCGCTTGCGACGACGTGCTTGCAGCGCATTACGACGACGTGCGTCGCGGCGGTCTGCAATCTGGCGGGCCGTACGATCCTCGTCAACAACCAGGAGGTTGTCACCAGCACCCGGTACGGAGGTCAGGCCGAGCACCTGAACCGGACGGGAAGGACCGGCCTCATCGACGTCGTTGCCGTACTCATCGACCATGCGGCGAACACGACCATATGCGTCACCGACAACGATGGAATCACCGACGCGCAACGTACCGCGCTGAACGATAACGGTTGCCACCGGACCACGGCCACGGTCAAGGTGAGCCTCAATGGCGACACCCTGAGCGTCCATATCCGGATTGGCGCGCAGATCCAGCGAAGCATCGGCAGTCAACAGCACTGCTTCGAGAAGCTGATCGATGTTGAGACCTTGCTTAGCGGAGATATCGACGAACATAGTGTCGCCGCCCCACTCTTCGTCAGTGAGACCGTATTCAGTCAGCTGACCACGAATCTTCTGCGGATCTGCAGTTTCCTTATCAATCTTGTTGACTGCAACGACAATCGGCACATCAGCGGCCTTGGCGTGGTTAATAGCCTCAACCGTCTGCGGCATGACGCCGTCATCAGCTGCAACAACCAGAATCGCGATATCGGTCGACTTGGCACCACGAGCACGCATGGCGGTAAACGCCTCGTGACCCGGGGTATCCAAGAAGGTAACCTTGCGCTTCTCACCGTCGAGCTCCACCGGCACCTGGTAGGCACCGATGTGCTGGGTAATACCACCGGACTCGTGGCCACCGACGTTGGCCTTACGAATCGTGTCCAACAGGCGCGTCTTACCGTGGTCGACGTGACCCATCACAGTTACCACTGGCGGGCGCTGCTCCAGGTCCTCATCGTCGCCCTCGTCCTCACCGAACTGGAGGTCGAAGGACTCGAGGAGCTCGCGGTCCTCATCCTCAGGCGAGACGACCTGGACCTTGTAATCCATCTCGTCGCCGAGCAGCTGCAGGGTCTCGTCGGAGACCGATGCAGTTGCCGTCACCATTTCGCCGAGGTTGAACAACGCCTGGACCAGCGATGCTGCATCGGCGTTAATCTTCTCAGCGAAGTCAGACAGGGATGCACCACGTGCGAGGCGAATGGTCGTGCCCTTACCGTTAGGCAGCTTAACGCCGCCCACCACGGATGGTGCCTGCATTGCCTCGTACTCGTTGCGCTTCTGACGCTTCGACTTACGTCCGCGACGCGGGGCGCCTCCTGGTCGCCCGAATGCACCTGCAGTTCCACCGCGACGTCCGCCGCGGCCACCGCGCGGTCCGCCACCCGGGCCACCCGGGCCGCGACCACGGCCGCCGAAGCCACCGCCACCGCGGCTTGCCTTTGCAGGCATCTGCCCCGGGTTCGGGTGCGAAGGCATCATTGCCGGAGTCGGACGATTGCCGCTCGGCTTATTACCGCGGCCCTGTCCACCCTGCGGGCGAGGGCCACCCTGGCGTGCTCCCGGCTTCGGGCCCGGACGGCCGTTTCCGCCCTGCGGGCGAGGGCCACCCTGACGTGCTCCCGGCTTCGGGCCCGGACGGCCGTTTCCGCCCTGCGGACGCGGCATGTTGGACGGCCGCGGTGCCGGGCGGGAGGATCCGCCGGTCGAGAATGGGTTGTTCGCCACACGCGGTGCGCGTGCGCCTGGCTTCGGCCCCGGCTTCGGGCCAGCAGGCTTCGGCGGGCGTGGCATTTCCTGTCCCGGCTTCGGCGAACGGGACGGTGCAGCTGGCTTGGCACCCGGCTTTGCCGCCGCTGGTGCAGCAGGCTTAGCGCCTGGCTTAGCTGCTGGCTTGGCACCCGGCTTTGCCGCCGCTGGTGCAGCAGGCTTAGCGCCTGGTTTTGCAGCTGGCTTGGCACCCGACTTAGCAGCAGCCTTGGCAGTTGGGGCCTGGGCAGACGCGTCAGCACCTGCGCCAGCATTCTTCTCTTCGTAGACCTTCTTCATCTTCCTGACGACGGGTGGTTCCACCGTCGAAGAAGCGGTCTTAACAAACTCGCCCTGAGCCTTCAGCTCGGCGAGTAGTTCTTTGCTGGTGACCCCGAGCTGCTTAGCGAGCTCATGGACACGTAGCTTTCCGGACACTGCTCTCCTCACTAGTGGGGGCCGAGCAGTGCCCGATGGCGGATTTGTCCGCGCACCGAGAGCGCCTGCAGGGCTCCCTCTTATCTATTGCCGTTCATCGCTGATGCTTCATCGTGTGCTCATCAGTGTTCAGGTCTTTCTGTTGTCATTTTTCCTGCCTCCCTGCTTAGCGACACGCACATCGTCAGCGGGGGCGAAACCCTCCGCCGCTTCGTAGTGCGTGGCGATAAACTGTTTAACCGGAAACGCATCTACCTGCGTAGATACCTTCAGTGCGCGGCCAAATGCACGGCGCTTGTCGGCGATCTCCCAAGCCTTTAGTGTTGGGGTGATCCAGGCACCTCGCCCCTGCATCCGACGATGCGGATCAGCAACGACGGCTACTGAGCCATCTGAACGGGTGGTGGCGACAATGCGTAGCAGCTCCGAGCAATTGTGGCGCTGCTTAGTTGCAATACAGGTACGTGTGGGTGCAGGCGTATGAGTTGTCGAATTCGGGTTTAGCACCCGCGAAGTCGTCATACTCCTGACGCACCCACCTTCCTGCTAAGAAATTCAGCGCGAAAATTCGCATAGGAAAATCACGCCTTGTCGTTTGGCCACCTCCCAGCATAACCCGAAAAGGCGGAAAAGTGCCAACCCCCTAGGCACTTTCCCGCCACTTTCGCAACCGCTGGGACGCTGACGTTGTGTCTACTCCGCGTCGGAGTGGATATCGATTCGCCAGCCGGTCAGACGAGCCGCCAGACGGGCATTCTGTCCCTCCTTGCCGATAGCAAGAGAGAGCTGGTAGTCGGGCACCACAACGTGTGCACGGCGCTCGTCCATGTCCAGAATCTTGACACTAACTACCTTGGCGGGCGCCAGCGAGTTACCAACGAACTTCGCCGGATCCTCGTCGTAGTCGATGATGTCAATCTTCTCGCCCTTGAGCTCATTCATAATCGAGTTCACACGCTGACCGCGGGGCCCAATGCAGGCGCCCTTAGCGTTGAGGCCCTTGACCGTGGGGCGTACAGCAACCTTGGTGCGGTGACCGGCCTCGCGCGCAATGGAAATCAATTCCACTGCCCCATCGGCAACTTCCGGAACTTCAAGTTCGAAGAGCTTACGAATGAGCTCCGGATGCGTGCGTGACAGGTGAATCGCAACACCGCGCGGTGTCTTGTTCACACCGACGACGTAGCACTTGATGCGGTCACCGTGCTTGAGTTCCTCACCTGGCAGCTGCTCAGCCGGCATCAGAATACCGTCTCGGCCGTTGGCCTCCGAACCGATGTGGACGACGACAATGCCCTTTTCATTGGCATAGACATCGCGCTGGACCACGCCGGAAATGACCTGATTAGACAGGTCTGCGTATTCGTCGAGAACCTTATCGCTCTCCGCATCCCGCAGACGCGAAAGGATGGTCTGACGAACAGCGAATGCAGCGGTACGCTCGAAGTCCTCCGGAGTGTCGTCCCATTCGGAGATGAGATTGCCCTCGTCGTCTCGCTCCTGGGCAAAGACTATGACGTCACCGGTCTCACGGTCGATTTCGACGCGCGCATACTGTGCCGGTGCGGTGGTGTTACGGTAGCTTTCACGCAATGCTCGGGCGACCAGTCCCAGCATTTCGTCGACAGGAATACCCTTTTCCTTTTCCAAGGTTCGCAGGGCAGCTAGTTCAATCTTCACTTGTTATCCTCCAGCCTGGTCAAGGCATCGTCATAGTCTAGTCCCGCAAAATCCTTCTCGGCTGCGGGCGGATTAGAGAATTCAACTTGTACCACTGCACGGGCCACATTGGTTAATTGGACACGCTGGCCAACAGCCTTCAAACGTCCCTTTGGCCCCTTAGAGGTAACGAGAATGATGGATTCTTCATCCGGCGACAGCGCACCAATGCGGGCTGCAATCGCGGAACCGTCGGCAAGCGAAATCTCCGCAATACGACCACGGTTACGACGCCAGTGCCGAGGCTGAGTCAGCGGTGCGTCAATACCAGGAGTGGAAACTTCCAAGGTGTAGCCCTGAGCGCCGAAGTCCGCTTCACCACGTGCCTCCGCGGCATCCAGAGCCGAAGATACTTCATGCGTGGCTTGTTCCAGAACATCGAGGTCAGGACGCTCATCTGCGTCAACCAACACAATGACCTGTGACTTTGCGCCGGCGCGAACGACCTTGACATCTTCCACATCCAGGCCGATTTGTGCGAGCGCCGGGCTCACAAACTGTTCAATTTTCTCGGGTGCGGGTATCGCCATAGTCGTAGAGTCTACAGGTCAAGTACTAGGAATTGCGCACCTGGGCACTTTCCCGCACCGCGTTGACACAAAGTGCCGCCCGCCGTGGCACCATAGTGAGGTGATTGTTGAACCTCCCTCCCCCAGTTTTGCTTCCGCATCGCATCGCACTCGTACTCTCTCGCGCCGTGGCTTCCTCGCTGCTGCCCTCGCCGTGGGATCACTTCCTGCGCTTTCCGCGTGCTCGCATCTGGTGGCACCGCGCCCCGATTACGCCATTGAGGTTCTCCATGCGCTGGCGGCGCGCGATGCACAGTCGCTTAGCGACGCCAATCCTGACCTCGCAGCGGTGCGCTCCGCGCAGGTTACCGAACTGGATAAGGAAATCACACGCGCCTGCGGCACCCACAAGGACGGTAAACCTGTCGATGAATGTGGCTCGGACGTAGCAGTCCCAGGATCCCTGGTTACCGGTTCCGACGCGAAGCTACTGCTCACGGACTCGCGAAACAATCCCGTACTGACGAATGCCCTGGATTCACGCACTGCATTGCGGGAGGAGCACACTGCGCGCCTCGCCACGGCTGTCGATGGCGGTATCGTCCTCGCTCTGCGTGTTGCGGGCGCTGAGTGGGAGGAGCTTGTCCCATTGATTCCCAGTGACAGGGATGAAATCTCGGGTGCCGAAGAACAGATGATTAAGGCACTGCAAGCCGAATACATGATGATTTACGGTGTCGGCGTAGCCGCACCACGTGTCGGAGGCGATACCACTACTGCACTTTTGGCCCGTGGCGAGCGCCACCGAATTTTGCGCGATCGTGCCCGACTAATTTTGGAGGATTCCGACGTTGAGGTGCCGGAGAGCGCACCTGGCTATATGCCGGAAGGCGCTCCTTCGCCAGATACGGCACCCGTCGATTACATGATTGCATTGGAGCGCTATTGTGCCCAGGCGTGGGAAGACGTATTGCTCGCTGCTAATAACCCTCGGATGCGTATGTTCGCGCTGCAGGCAGCTGGCGTGGCTGCCGCCGGAGCGGCAGCGCTAGGTGGCAACAACTTGGAGCCGTTGCCCGGGCTCTAAGCCTTGCGAACCAGCTCCGCGACGTGAGCTGCAATGCCGTCAGCGGCGACCTCGTCGGTCTCGTTGGTCAGGCGGTTACGCAGCTCCACCTTGCCGTCCGCGTAGCCACGGCCAAAGATGACCACAAACGGCATACCCAGCAGCTCGGCGTCCTTGAACTTCACACCGGGGCTGACCTTCGGACGGTCGTCGAAAAGCACCTCAATGCCCTGCTGGCTGAGGTCTTCCGCCAGCTGTTCAGCGGCCTCAGCTGCTTCGGCGTTCTTGCCGGCCACAGCGATGTGAACCTTGTACGGTGCCGCGGCAACTGGCCACTTGAGGCCCTTTTCATCCAACTGCTGTTCCGCGAGGACAGCGACCAGGCGGGACACGCCAATGCCGTAGGACCCCATCGTCGGACGAGCACGCTTACCGTTGACATCGAGGATGTCGATTTCAAAGGCGTTGGTGTACTTGCGGCCCAACTGGAAAATGTGACCGATCTCGATTCCGCGCTCGATCTTTAGCGTGCCATGCCCCTCCGGAGCCGGGTCGCCGTCACGCACCTCTGCGACATCGCAAATACCATCAATCTGGAAGTCGCGACCAGCGACCACATCGACGATGTGCTTGCCTTCCTCGTTGGCTCCTGTAATCCAATTTGTGCCCTCCGCCACGCGGGGGTCAGCTAGGACCTTCACACCGCGATCGGCGAGCCCCTGCGGGCCGACGTAGCCCTTGATCAGGAAGTCATTGGCTGCGAAGTCCTTGTCCTCCAGCAAGCGCGCCTCACCCGGTTCAAATGCGACTTCAAGACGCTTTTCATCGACCTCACGGTCACCGGGAACCAGGATTGCGGTGAGCTGTTCCGGCAGGGCGTTGCCCTCCTTATCGACCTTCTTCGGGTCGACGGCGACGAGAACGCACTTCAAAGTATCGGCAGCAGTGACCTCGCGTCCGAGGTCCGCACCATTGGCCCAATCAACAAGTGCTGCGATTGTGGTGCAGTTCGGAGACTCGTAAACCTTCGCCTCCGGTTGTCCCTCAATCGGCTGCGGTTCAACTGCCGGAATCTTCACGGCTTCCACATTGGCGGCGTACTCACCGTCGGTGGAGACTACGAAGGAGTCTTCGCCACTTTCGCTAACAGCCAGGAACTCCTCGGAGGCCGAACCGCCCATAGCGCCGGAGGTGGCGTGGCAGATTTCGTACTTAATGCCCAGCCGGTCAAAAATTCGCTGGTAGGCACCGCGGTGCTGCTGATAAGAATTCTCCAGCCCCTCGTCGTCCATGTCGAAGGAGTAAGAGTCCTTCATCACGAACTCGCGGCCACGCAGAATACCAGCGCGCGGGCGAGCCTCGTCGCGGTACTTGGTCTGAATCTGAAACAGCGTCGTCGGGAAATCCTTGTAGGAGCTGAAAAGATCCTTGACAGCCAGCGCGAACATCTCTTCGTGCGTCGGCCCCAGCAGGTAGTCCGCGCCCTTGCGATCCTTCAGACGGAACAGCTCGGGGCCGTATTCGGTCCACCGATTCGTCGCCTCGTACGGTTCACGCGGGAGCAGTGCAGGGAATGCCAGCTCCTGTGCGCCAATGCCTTCCATCTCCTCGCGCACAACCTTCTCTACGTTGCGCAGAACCTTCAAGCCCAGTGGCAGCCAGGAGTACACACCAGGGGCAGTTCGCCGGATGTAGCCGGCACGGACGAGCAGCTTGTGGCTAGGGACCTCGGCGTCAGCTGGATCCTCGCGCAGTGTGCGCAGGAACAGCTGGGACATTCGCGTAATCATGAATGCTGATTTTACCCGTCGATCATTCTTCGCAACATGCGGGGCATTACTATGGTGCCCATGCTCGTAGTCCTACCCCCATCTGAAACCAAAGCCACTGGTGGCAGCCATCCCGCAGTGGACTTTTCCTCGCTGAGCTTCGGCTCCCTCAACCCCATCCGCGAGCGCATTGCAGCCGATCTCGTGGAGTTAAGTGCGAACAGGGAAGCTGCGATGGAAACACTGAAGCTGGGGCCACGGCTTGCTGACGAAGTCACAGCTAATGCCGCGCTCCTAGAGTCGCCGACCATGCCGGCTCTCGAGCGTTATACCGGGGTGCTCTACGACGCACTCTCCCCCAGCGATTTGCCGGAAACCGGCCGTGCTCGACTCGCCATCGGGTCAGCGCTCTTCGGTGTCATTGGCGGGGACGACCTCATCCCCCACTACCGTCTCTCTGGTACGGTCAAGCTCCCCTTGGCGGATCAGCCTGCCGACGCGGCTCCCACGATGAAGCGCCGTTGGGGCACCGCCATCACCGAGGCTCTCAATGATGTCGACTTCCTCATCGACCTTCGTTCCGGCACCTACGCCAATTTGGGCAAAGTCAAGAGCGCGACAACGATGACCGTGCTCACCGCCGAGGGCAAAATCGTCAGCCACTTCAACAAGCACTACAAGGGCCTATTTGCCCGCGCCATTGCCCTTTCCGACACGGCACCGACCTCCCCCACAGAGGCCGTCGACATCGCGCGCGCCGCAGGATACGATGTCTCGCTTGACGACGACACCCTCATCTTCCGCGTCCCGGAAAACTAAATGTCGTCGTTGTAGCGCTTCCGGCCTGCCACAATGGCGGCAATGAGCGCAATGACAGCGATGAAAATGCTGTCGTATCGCGAGCCTTCTCCGCCGAGGAGAAGGAGGCGGAAAATAATCATGGCTCCGAGGTAAAACACCAGGAAGGTCGCAGCGCCCATCCAGATAGCGCTACGCAGCTGATCGTCGGCAAGCAGTCGAGTAACAAGCCCTGCCTTTTGCTGCTCTGGCTCTGGTTTCTTCGACTTGTTGTTGCTCGACTTGTTGTTCTTACTCATCGCCCTCATCCAGGCCCGCGACTTCACCGATGACGATAACTGCGGGCGGCTTGATTGCCTCTTCGACCATTTTCTCGCCAAGCTCGCCGAGTGTGCAGCGTAGCGACCTCTGATTCGGCAGCGTGCCGTCCTGGATGACCGCAGCCGGAGTCTTCGGGCTGCGGCCGGCCTTCATCAGAGCCTCGGCAATCTTTGGCCCGTTCTTAACTCCCATAATGATGGCAATAGTGCCGTGCATCCGGCCCAGCGCATCCCAATTGACCAGCGATTTCCTGTGCCCCGGTGGGACGTGACCGGACACAACAGTGAATTCATGGTTGACGCCACGCATAGTAACTGGGATGCCAATCGTCCCCGGTACCGCCAGTGCTGAAGTAATACCCGGCACAACGCGAACCGGTACCCCAGCCTTCTGTAGCTCCTGAAGCTCTTCAAAACCGCGGCCGAAGATGTACGGATCGCCGCCCTTGAGCCGGACCACAAAGTAGCCCTCACGGGCACGATGAACTAGCAGTTCATTGATGCGCTCCTGAGCCATGGCGCGGCCGTAAGGAAGCTTGCCGGCATCAATAATCTCGACATCCGGCTCCAAGTCACCGAGCAGCGACAGTGGACCGAGGTGGTCTGCAACGACAACGTCGGCAAGCCGGAGCAGGCGACGCCCCTCAACGGTAATCAGACCGGGGTCGCCCGGGCCACCACCCACAAGCGCGACCTGACCAGCGAGATCCCCAGCGCGCGACGCGCGACGGCCGGTCAGCGCCACAGGAGTAAGCGGGCTGGAAGACCCGGTTTCATCGTCGACGAGAATACCTCGGCGGTGTCCCTCTAGAGTCACCTCACGCAGCAACGCCTCGTCGCAGCAGACCATGAGAGCCTTGCCCCAGCTCATCGCCTCGGTAAAACCGGTGCGGGTCAAAGTAATACGGCCGTCTGCAGCCCAGGCCTCAATCGCAGTTGTTACTTCCCCACCTTCACACACAGTGACATCAGCGCCAGAGTCCAACAGCCGAGGAATCACGCGCTCTGCAGCCGTGGAACCGCCAATCACCAACACACCGTAGTCTTTGAGAAGCAAACTCATAGCTAATACTTTACCCGGCGCACGAAGCGACAAAGCGACTGACGTTCCCCGGCGCACCCGCCGGATGAACATGCAGGTAACCGGCATGAATCCGCCCAGACTCGGAAACAAAGCCGTCGCGAACTGTTTCGCCTTGATATCCACGCCAACCCCAGGCTGGTTGCCACCCGGCCGCAGCAGCGACACTTGCGGTGTCATCGGTGAGGGCTGTCTTGTGGAACTCGTGACCGCGCACGCGCGTTCCTACCGGGCACAGCGCAGAATCAGTCAGCGCCACAGCCTCCCGGTACCCCAGCTTCAACCGTGCCATGTGCGCTCGCCCCGGGATGATGCCACACATACGGCGCCCACCGA
>NZ_KV799361.1:0-104661 GCF_001809925.1 Corynebacterium sp. HMSC064H12
AAAGTGGTGATGCATTCACCGCCTGAACCTACCACTTGAATAGTTTTGAGATGTGCATGAGGGCAGTCGGCCCCCATCTGGGGCATTGATATAGCGGTGTTCAGTCATGAGCTTGGCTTACGGCCATATTTTAACGACCATTTGGTACCTGTTCATATCGTGAAAAGGCAACTCAAGAATGTGTAAGAAGTATTAAGAGAGAGCCCGTTTGGTGAGTAATCTTCTTCCGAGGAAAACCTGCCAATTCATAGTCGGAAGGCAAACATGAAAATTGTATTTAGAGCAATGCTGGGTGCCGCAATTATTTTTGAAGGAGTTCTTTTCCTTCTTATGAATGTGGTATCTGGTTTGCCGGGTTGGGTATTCCTGTTACCACTTGCCGTGGTGGTTGCGGCTTTTCTCTTACTGTTTGGAGGTATGTGGCAAGACTATCTCAGAAATGGCAGGTCATGGGCTTCTTCGCTGTCCGAGACGTCAAAGAAATTTGGCGTACCTCGAAAAATACTAGCGTTACTCGTTTCGGAAGTTGGTTCGCTGCTAGCTGCTTTCACCTTTTTTAAGCCTCAGAGAAATGTCGACAGTGAAGTCAGATCCTTCACAGCATATAGAAACCTTCGAACTGTTGTTTTTATGATACTGGCGCTGAGCGTTGCAGAAATAAGCATAGTGCATTTTGCTATTTCTAATGCGTTTTGGCGATATTTATTGCTGGTAATTAGTGTTTATGCCGTAGTTCTTTTATCTGGATTTTACGTAACTGTTCGGGATCATCCACATCTAATGACACCGCAAGGACTCGTACTGCGAAATGGGCGAAGGCTTATTTGCGAAATTCCGTGGTCACACTTACGTCATGCGAGCTCCGTAACGGCAGGTGAAGGAGGGGACGTAGCAATTGACGAGCACGGCAATCTCAGGGTGCCTGTTTTGAGTGAAGTGAACGTCAAGTTAGAAGTCGATTCGCAGGTCGTGGCAGAAGATCTTTACAAGGGACCAATGATGGTTTCCTCGATTGAGATTTACTGCGACGACAAAGACACATTCCTGCGTGATCTCGCTGAGGAAAGGAATGCTCATTAAGTGCTTGGCAGCTTCCAGGGCTGGTAATCAACCCCGACCTACCGCCAGAACTTGGTCATCCCGCGCTTGTCCTCGATGTTGAACTCAATCATTTTGGCCAGCAGGTCGAGCGGCATGGACTCGGCCTTGCCATCCTTTGGCCAGGGGAAGCGGACCATCATTTTTCCGTAGGAGAGGCCGCGGGCATCGAACTCGTCGGAGAACTTTTCAATACCTGCGCGGGTCGAAGATGGACGGCCTTTATTGATGAGGATGCCCTGGCGGATTTAGCGATGTAGGTAGGGGCTAGCGCTTAGCGTACTTCTCCAGGTGAGCTGCGAAGCGAGCGGCGAAATGTTCAATTGTCTCGACCTCAGGAAGAAAAGTAATCCGGACATATGTCCCGCCTTTCACATTGAAAGCGCTGCCTTGGACGATGTGAATGTGTTCTGCTTCCAGAAACGAGAGAACGAAGTCCTCATCCTTATCAATTTCGTAAATATTGCCGTCTAGTCGAATGAAAATGTACAGCGCCCCTTGCGGCTCGATGAACGAGATTCCGGGAATCTTGCTGAGTGCTGTAGTGGCAGCAACTTTTTGTTCGAAGAGGCGGCCACCGGGTCGTACTAAATTGTCGATGCTGTGTTCTTTGCCCAGCACGGCAGCAATCGCGTGCTGGGCTGGAATTGAGGCGCACATCCGCATTGAGGCCAGTAGTCGAATTCCTTTAAGCAGGGTGTCCTGTTCGCGAAATCCAGTTGCAGTCACCCATCCAGCTCTCAATCCGGCCAAGCGATGCGTCTTGGAAAGGCCGGAGAACGTTAAGCAGGGGACATCCTGCGCTAGGCAAGCTGTTGGAGTGAACGAGGCTCCAGGGTACACAATGCGGTCGTAGATTTCGTCGGAAAGCAGCACTAGATTGTGCTCACGTGCGAGCTGGGCAATCTGGGAGAGAGTCTCCGGTGAGTAGATGGCGCCTGTGGGATTGTTTGGATTGATGATGACAATCGCCCGAGTTTTGGCTGTGATGGACTCGCGTATGGCATCGACGTCTGGCTGCCAATTATTTTCTTCTAGGCAGGAATAGTGCACGGGGACTCCGCCGGCGAGGGTGGTGGATGCGGTCCAGAGTGGATAGTCGGGTGAGGGGATGAGGATTTCATCACCGTCGTTGATGAGAGCTTGTAGACATAGGTTTACCAGCTCCGAGACACCATTTCCGACAAGAACGTGATTGCTATCGAGGGCGGGGAAGTCCTCATTCTGCGAGTAGTAGTCCACGACAGTCTGACGGGTGTCGCTCAGGCCGAGGGAATTTGAGTATCCAGAAGTTTCCTCGAGGCCACGGTGCATAGCGGAAAGTACCTCTGCAGATGGCCGGAAGCCGAATGGGGCAGGATTTCCGACATTGAGGGGAATGACCTTTACGCCCTGGCGCTGTAGCTCGTCGGCCTTGTCCTGAATTGGTCCGCGCAGGTCATAGAGAACATTATCGAGGTGATGCGAAAAATGGATTGGGCAGGATAGCACTGCGCGCTTCGATACGATAGCGCTACTATGTATATTCATGGTTAACAGTAGCACGTCTATGTTGGTCGGCGAGCTGGAAACGTGGATTGCGCAACACAAAGCCGGAGAAAAGCTGCCATCCAGCCGTGAAATCACACGGTCGTATTCGGTTAGCCCGGTGACAGTGCGAAACGCTATCCACGAACTGGCTACCCGCGGACTGGTAGAAGTGCGAGTCGGCGTGGGGGTATTCGTCAGGCATCGCCAACAACTCCCACGGGCGGACTTTAGCTGGCAAGTCGGAGCGCTGGGACCTCAGCCCAATACCGGAAGGGTTCTGGCCGCCACCCAGAGAGCTTCCACTGATGAGGCAATCAGTCTGCATTCCGGTTATCCGGATGAATCTCTGCTGCCAACGAACTTGGTACGAAGAGCGCTTACCAGAGTCAGTAAATCGTGCGATGCCTATCGACGAGCACCGGTGCGGGGGATGGCAGAACTGCGGCAGTGGTTTGCTTCGCAACTGGTACGGGCAAATGAGCGCGATGTGGTTATTGTTCCGGGCACACAGAGCGGGCTCGGTGCCATTTTTCGTGCCATTTCACCGAAGGAACTCATCATTGAGTCGCCTTCATATTGGGGTGCAATCCTGGCTGCTCGGCAGGCTGGGATTTCTCTACTACCAGTGGAAAGTGATGATGAGGGGCCAATCCCCGAGAGTTTGGAGAGGCTGCTACGAACGAGTTCTGCACGAGCTTTTTATGGTCAACCCACGTTCGGTAACCCTCATGGGAAACGGTGGTCGACAGCTCGTCGTAAAACAATTATTGAAATCATAAGAGCGTTCAACGCTTTCCTCATTGAGGACGATTGGGCACATGATTTCGCATTCGACGCACCTGATGTTCCGATAGCGGCGGATGATGCCGAAGGGCATGTCATCTATCTGCGATCGCTGACAAAGGTGATTTCGCCTGCAGTTCGGGTAGGGGCAGTAATTGCCAAGGGGCCGGTTCTTCAGCGGATACTCGCAGAAGTTTCAGCCGAAGCGTTGTACACCAGTGGAATTTTGCAGGCCGTGGCGCTGGACGTCGTCAAGCAAAGTGCGTACGCGACGCACCTCAAAAATATGCAGGTCGCACTGCGACAGCGACGAAATGATTTGCTTGAAGCTTTATCCAGATATGCGCCGTCGGTGGAAACTCCACACGTGCCTCAAGGAGGACTCAACTTGTGGTGCAGGCTTCCCGATGGCACAGACCCCCAAGAGGTTGCCGAACGTTGCGAAGGACGGGGACTGATAGTTGCGCCAGGACGGGACTGGTTTCCCTCCGAGGAAATCGGCCCGTATTTACGCCTGAACTTCGCGGGTCCCCATCCCGAGAGATTTGTTGATGCTGCGATGATTCTGGACAGCGTGGTTTCGGGCTAGCCACTAAATTCGACGGAGACCTTCCTACCGCCAAAACTTGGTCATCCCGCGCTTGTCCTCGATGTTGAACTCAATCATCTTGGCCAGCAGGTCCAGCGGCATGGACTCGGCTTTGCCATCTTTTGGCCAGGGGAAACGGACCATCATTTTGCCATAGGAGAGGCCGCGGTCATCGAACTCGTCGGAGAACTTCACAATGCCGTCGCGCTCTGGGGCGATGGACATGTGTTTCTTGGCGTAGGAAAAACCGATGATAAAAGTGCCATCGAGCGTGAACATCGGCTGATTCCAGGCAATGCGAACGCCGAGTTCCGGGTACTTTTCATGAACCCATTCCAACACCTCGAGAGCGACAGTGCGCTGCGTGTCATCATCTACCCGCGAGAGGTGATTGGCGAAGAACTCGGCGGTGGTTTCATCGGTCATATGCTGAACAGCCATGGCCTGGATTTTACTGTGCCATCAACTAACACCCGAGCCATCAACTAACATGACTCCGAGTGGCTACAGATTTGAATACTCAGTTTGATCCCAAAAAGGCGTGGCCAGCGCTATGGACCGTTTTGCTCGGCTTCTTCATGATTCTGGTCGACGCCACCATTGTCACTGTTGGCATCAACACCATCCAGCATGAACTGGGCGGTGAGCTCAACCAGGTCATGTGGGTGACCAGTGGTTATCTGCTGGCCTATGCTGTGCCGTTGCTTATTACCGGCAGGCTTGGTGACCTCTGGGGAGTCAAGCACACCTATGTAGCGGGCCTGGTTATCTTCGTGTTGGCGTCGCTGGCGTGTGGGTTGGCGCCGTCGTTAAGCATGCTGATCATTGCCCGTGTGGTGCAGGGACTGGGGGCCGCGCTGCTGACGCCGCAGACGATGGCGCTGATTACGCAGATGTTTCCGCCGGCGCATCGCGGTGCGGCGATGGGCCTGTGGGGTGCGGCGGCCGGAATTGCCTCGCTGACGGGGCCGCTGGCCGGTGGTGTGTTGATTGAGCTGCTGAGTTGGCGCTGGATTTTCCTCATTAATGTGCCGATTGGGCTGATCGGGCTCGTTTTTGCGTTCCGCTATCTGCCGACCTTTGAGACACACCGCAACAAGATTGATTATCTCGGTGTTGTACTCAGCGCGATTGGTATGTTCCTGCTGGTCTTCGGCATTCAGGAGGGGGAGAGTGCCGGCTGGTCCGGTTGGATCTGGGCACTGATTGCCGGTGGCGTGGTGGTTCTTGGACTATTCACCGCGTGGGAGGCCAAGACCACGGCCGAACCGTTGATGCCACTGTCCCTTTTTAAGGATCGCAACTTCACCATCTCCTCGCTGGCGATTGCTGTGACGGGGGCGCTGGTGGTCGCGGTTGGTTTCCCGATCATCCTCTTCGCCCAGAATGCCCGCGACCTATCGACCATCCAAGCCTCACTACTGCTCGTGCCGCAGGCGCTCATTTCCGGTGTCATGGCGCCATGGACTGGGCGAATGCTGGACCGGCTGAAGTTCCGCGAGTTCGCGCTGATCGGTTTTGGGTCCTCGCTGGTGGGCATGCTCGGGTTCCACTGCCTCATCCACGAGGACCTCTCCGTGCTGTGGCTGCTACTGCCGGGCGCCGCATTCGGTGTGGCAAACGCGTTTATTTGGGGCACGCTGTCGACGGCTGCCACCCGCAACATCGACCCGTCCCTCGCCGGTGCCGCCTCCGGTGTGTACAACACCATCCGCCAGATTGGCAGTGTGCTGGGCAGCGCGCTGATTGCTACCGTCATGGCCGCAGCTCTCAGCAGCAACCGTGGCGACTTCACCACCGCCATGAGTGACGCGATGTGGTTGCCGGTGGCACTGTCGGCCCTGGGCGTCGTGGCGGCGCTGGGGCTTAAGAATCCGACGTAAAACGCTCCACCATGTAGTCCGCGATGCCGACCGGATCGGCCAGGAAATCCCTGGTCGCCCGTACCGCGAGGGTGTCTTCGAAGTGGGTGGTGTCGGCGTCGTCAAGCGAAATAATCGTTGCTTCTGGCGTGGCGAGCAGGATGGGGGAATGCGTCGCCATGATGATTTGTGCGCCGGCTTCCGCGAGCGCGCCGAGGCGGCCGAGGAGCTCCAGTTGGCGTAGGACCGACAGTCCCGCCTCGGGTTCGTCAAGGAAAATCAGTGATTCGGGACTGAAGCGGCGTTCGGCCAGCGTCATGATGGATTGGCCGTGGCTCATCTGGGTGAGGTCTGCCATTTCTCTGCCACCTGGTAGCTGCCCAAGCGACTCGTAATAGCGCGCGAGGTTCAGGTGCGCGTCGCCGCGAAAGAAAAACGTATCCGGGGGATTGCGCCTGGTCAGCGCCAGTGGGACCGGGGAGGTACGCTCTTGCGTCTTGTACCGCGAGCCGCCGTCCGTATCGACACCCATCGCCGACGCTAACGCCTCCAGTACCGTCGACTTTCCCTTGCCGTTTTCGCCGGTCAGGATGGTAATCGGCGTGGTGAAGGTCATGGGGAAGGGCAGCGCGAGCTTTACGACGTACGCCGGGAGCTCGGCATCATCGTGAATACGGGCATGGCGGAGGTAGATCATGGTTGCGGCAGCTGGTCAATCTGTTTGAGCAGTTCATAGCCGTCGGCGCCCTCGATGAACGGGACCTCCTTGTTCTCCAGCTTTTCAATTGGCACCGCCGTGCCGTGAGAGAGCACGTGCTCGCTGGGAGTGAGGTTGCGGATTGCGATGGCCGCGACCTTGTCCGGATGCTCCGCCGCGGCCGTGCCGTAGATGAGCGGGTCGTACTGGCCATCATCGCCGACGAGAATCCAGTTGATTTCGGGGAAGTCAATAAACAGGTCGCGAAGTCGCACCTTCTTGTGTTCCTTGCCCGAGCGGAACAGGCCGGTGGGCGTTGGCCCCCAGTCGGTGAGCAGCAGTGGGCCCTTCGGCAGGTTGTTGCGGTGTAGGAACTTTTTTAGTGTGCTGAAGGTGTTCCACGCTCCGGTGGAGAGATAGATGACGGGAACGTCCGTGTCCTCGTCGGTTTTGCTCGCGTAACGACGGCGAAGTTGCGCATAGAACTCGCTGAAGCCAGCGACGGCCTTGCGCTCGTCTGTCTCCTTGACCCAGGAGTTGTAGGCGGCGATGAGGGCGCGCGGCAGCATAGTGACCAAAACGGTGTCATCAATATCGGAGACGATGCCGTATTTGGTCTCCGGGGAGAGGATGAGGACCTCTGCAGGAGTGTCGTTGATGGTGATTTCGTGCCAGCCGGGTTCCAGGCCGTGATTCCTGATTAGTACCTCGATATAGCCGTTGCTATCCGTGGTGGTTTCCACCGTGCGGTCGCCGGCAGTGATGGTGACGGGAAAGTCCGCGAGTTCGACGGTAAAGAACTGCCAAAATCCGCGTTTTTTGTTTCGTTCTTCGTCTCGTTTTTTGGCCGGATCCTTCAGGAGGACACGGCCGAATACGCGCACGCGCTCTGCATTTCCGTACCCGGTGAAACCGATGATTTCCGGTTCCCAACCAGCGTTTTTGGAACGCTTGGCGGCCAGCGCGTTGATCCTTCTCTCGGTCTTGCGGACGACATCTGCCACGGACATGCTTTCCAGGATACGGGTTGACAGGACGGGGGAGGGTGCGCGTAGGTTGGTCGCCCAAGAGAAAAGTCAACCCTTTAGGAGTGTTCTCTTTTTATGCGTTTTTCCGGTAAGTTCATCGCATCCGCCGCTGTGGCAGCAGGCATGATTGCTGCCCCGACCGCGGCCGCTAACGCTGCATCAGTTAGCGCCTGGGATCAGGTTGCGGCTTGTGAGTCCGGCGGAAATTGGCAGACCAATACCGGTAACGGCTACTACGGCGGACTGCAGTTCTCGCAGCAGACCTGGAGCGGCCACGGCGGTGACCAGTACGCACCGACGGCTGACCAGGCCACTAAGGAGCAGCAGATTGAGATTGGCGAGCGCGTGCTTGCCTCCCAGGGTGCTGGCGCATGGCCGAACTGCGGTGGTCCGCTGGGTTAATCCTCCCCATCATCAAAGACCAGATCTGGCACAGCCGCGAATGACAGCCACCACTTCATGTAGTGGTCATGGCGTGCTTTCGTCTTCTGGGTAGCGCGTTTGTCAAAAGTCTGTCGGCCGAACCCGGCTAATGGTCCGGCCGGGACGGTCGCCGCGGTAACGCCGTCGGCAGAGGACCACACCTCTGAGCCGTCCTCATAAGCGGTGATATCCCAGAGCTTGTGGGTTTTCAGGTTGTGGTGCTTCCTGCATAGGCAGTGCAGATTCTGCGTGTCGGTGGGACCACCGGCTTCGGGGTCTTCCTGGTTGTACGGCGCGATATGGTCAATATCGCACTTGTACGCTGGGACTTCGCAGCCGGGGAAGCGACATGTTCCATCGCGACCGTGGACGCGGGCGACCTGCGCTGGAGTTGGGCGGTAACCATTGGTGGCGCTGTCTGCTGAGAGGCGGACATGCGTCACCTTTTGCATCCACTCCTCCGTGACCAGCGCGCCTAGCCAGCCGGCACCGTCCAGCCAGGCGTCATCACTGTGGGGCTCGCGGAAAACATTGAGCACAACTTCCGCATTGGTGCGCTGGTGGATGAGTTCCACAAATGCATCCGCCTGCGTCATTTCCTCATTCGCGCGGAAGACCGTTTCAATTGCGCACATGGCGAAATAGGCGCGGTCCGGCCGCAGTGTGAGAATGATTTGGGAGTAGCTGTCGGGACGTTCCACCAGAGTCACCGATTCCGTGTCGGTGATGGTGGGAATTGTGCCGTCGGCGCGAGCACGGTCATCCAAGTCCGCAGCAATATCACCAATTTTGGTGGTGAGCGTGCGAGGACCAATCATTGCTTGACGACGCTTCCGTGGCGTAACCAATGCCAGAATCTTCTTCTCTGCATCGGGTATTTGATCAGGCTCGATGCCGACTACGCCATGTGCAATGATGCCGAGTTGCCGCATGGATAATGCGCAGCTTTCCCGGGCGTATTCCGCCAACTGTGGCATTTTCTCCAGCAACAGGCCAATGTCACAGATACGCAGTGCTTCACTGCGGGTGATTCCCAGCCGAATGCTGATGCGAGCGGCATGGTTTTCAACGTCATCATCACCTGCAGGGCAGCAGGCTTCAATCAACTCAAGTTGGGCGCGGTTGGTAGCCCGCGCGAGTGCTGAGAGCTCATCTTCAGGATTTTCGTGAGCCCAATATGGTTCGGGTACTTGTTCGGACTTCATTGGATCCCCCTGGTGCTCCAATGGTTGTCAGTTTTCTTTCGAACTTACTTGCTATCATACGGGCATGTTTCTAGTTTGTAAAGAGAAATGAAAAGAAATATTGGGGAGTTCTCGAAGACGATTAGTCGACCATAAAAGCACATGTTACCTGGGTGTTTGTGGGTTGTTCGCGGGGTAGCGTACCAAAATACAAATAAAACACCCGTTCGAAATTGAAAGCTTGGTAATCTCGCTTTCATAAAAGCGGAGTTGTAGAAAACAGCACAGAAACAGCGCAGACAGCGGGGAGCAAAACCATGATCATCCGACAGGCAACGCGGGAGGACGCCGCGGCAATCGCGGAGATCTACAACGAAGCCGTAATCAACACCGTCGCCATCTGGAACGATGACACCGTCAGCGCGGAGAATCGCATCGCATGGCTGGAGGCGCACTGGGACAAGGGCTACCCGGTTTTCGTCGCCACGCTTGACGACGAAGTCGCTGGATATGCCACCTTTAGCGATTTCCGTGACTTCGACGGGTTTCAGTACACGGTGGAAAACTCCATCTACGTGCATCCGAACTTTCAAGGCAGGGGAATTGGAGGCGCACTGTTAAGCGCGACCATCGATGCTGCTCGTGAGGCGAGAAAGCACGTCTTGGTTGCGGCGATTGAAGGCAGTAACGAGGGGTCGACTGCGCTGCACAAAAAGTATGGCTTTCAGCGTGTTGGGCTACTGCCGCAGGTGGGGACGAAGAACGGGCGATGGTTGGACATGCTGTTGATGCAGGTCATGCTGACAGACGGGCAGCCACCCGCTCGGCCGCGCGCTTAGCAAAGGGGCCAACACCCATGATCGTGGCGGCACCGGGGCCAACCCAGTCGCCGTAGCCGACGAACTCGATGAGGTCAGAGTCGATGCTGCGGAAAGGGTCGAGCGCTGGGCGGAAACCGGTGCACCAGATGAGGTGGTCCGCGTGGACGTCGTCAAGCGAAGAAAACATGGGTGTCCAGGTGAGTGCGCCGGAGTCGCGGGCTTTGCGGACGGGCGGTAGGGCAACGATGTCGCCAATGCTGTCGGTGGCGCCCTGGCGGTAGCGTTTGAACAGGACGCGGCCGTCGACGTCGTCGGGCATCCAGCGTGGTTCGTGGCGGGTGAACCAGGTGGTGTCGATGCCGGAAAGCACCAGTTCAGAGGCTATTTGGGCGCCGGAGTTCGCCGCGCCGACAACGGCAACGCGGGAGCCTTCGAATGGCTCGGGACCTGGGTAGTTGGCCGAATGCCACTGTTTCGCGGAGGTCGTGCCGGGGTAATACGGGACGAAGGGCCGGTTGCCGGTGGCGGCGATGAGCTGTCGGGATTCGAAGTCGCCGGCATCGCTGGTGAGCTGGAAGGTGCCGTCATGGGAGACGTGCGTGACGGTGACCGGGCGCTGGACGCGCAGTTCGTAGCGCTTTTCGTAGGAGCTGAGGTAGTCAATCACGTGGGAAGCGGGCGGGAAACCGTCATAATCGGGCATCTGGATGCCCGGAAGGTTGGAAAAGTCCGGGGTGGAAAAGAGCGTCAGTGAGGGCCAGACATTGCGCCAGGAGCCGCCGGGAGCGGGCTGATTGTCCAGAATGAGCGGATCAATGCCGCGTTTGTGCAAGTAATAGGCGGTAGCGAGGGCAGCTTGGCCGCCACCGACGATGATGACATCCTCAAGCATGCTCCCAGCTTAACGACGAGTGCCGCACCTCGAGCTGTACTACCGTGGAGCACCATGAGCTCGCTGTTTGATCTTTCGGACAAGCCTATCGACGAACTACCCGGTTACCAGCGCACATTCGCGCCGGGCCGACTCACGGTAGGGCTGAGTCTGCCCATCGAGCAGGACGCCGAAGCCGAGCCCAGGGACGCGCTGAGCAACCAGATTCGGCTGATTCAGAAAGTCGAACGCGCAGGCATCGCGGCGGTCTGGGCACGCGACATCCCGCTGCGCGTGGAAACATTTGGCGACGTCGGCCAGGTCTACGACCCCTGGATGTACCTCAGCTACATCGCCGCACACACCACCGATATCGCGCTCGGCACCGGTGCAGTCGTCGTGCCCTTCCAGCATCCGCTGGTGATGGCCAAGCGCGCTGCCACACTGGACAGGCTTTCCGACGGCCGTTTCCTCTTTGGCGTTGCCACCGGTGACCGACCCGAGGAGTTCCCCGCCTTTAACCAGGGCAAAGGCAAGCGCGGTGAGCGTTTCCGCGAGCATATCGAGGTCTATGAAAAGGCCCTGAGTACCAGCTACCGGCCTATCCGGTGGTCTGAAGGCAAGATGGGCGGATCCGATGTGGTGCCCAAGCCGCTGGCCCGCCGAGTTCCGCTGTTGGCCACCGGCTCCTGTCAGCAGAGCCTGGAGTGGAAGGCCGCGCATACCGACGGTTGGTTCATGTACCACAAGGGCCTGGAGATGCAGAAGAAAAACATCGCCAACTGGCAGGAAGCGGTGGCGCAGGAGTGTGGCGAGGGCGTGTTCAAGCCATTCCTGGAATCACTGTGGATTGACCTGCATGAAGACCCCGATGCACCCGCACAGGGCGGCCACTTTGGGTACCGACTTGGACGCAACAAGCTCATTGAACTGCTGCAATCCCAGCGACAGCTCGGCATCAACCACGTCAGCATCAACTTCCGCACCTCCAAACGGGATGCGGAAGAGCAGATTGATGAGCTGATTGAATATGTGCTGCCGGCGCTCGATGAGCTCCCTACACAGACTCCGTAGCGCCCTGCCACTGATTAATCCCGCGGTCGACGGCCCACTTGTCGATCTCCGCGAGTTCTTCATCGCTAAACGGCGCAGCCTCCAGGGCGCCGAGGCTGTTCTTCAGCTGCTCCACCGAGGATGCGCCGATCAGGGCGGAGGTCACTTCGTCACGGCGGAGCACCCACGAGATGGCCATCTGTGCCAGGGACTGGCCTCGTCGTGAAGCAATGGCGTTGAGCTCGCGGATGGCGGTGAGCGTGTCGTCGTTGAGGAACCCCGAGTTCATCTTGTGCGCCCCGAGACGCGAGGACTCCGGCACGCCATCCAAGTAGCGGTCGGTGAGAAGCCCCTGCGCAAGCGCGGAAAAGGCGATGACGCCCATGCCTTCGTCGGCGCAGGTTGCCAGCAGCTCGTCCTCGATCCAGCGGTTGAACATGGAGTAGCTCGGCTGGTGAATGGTCAGCGGTGTGCCCAGCTCACGGGCAATTTTCTGCGCGCGGCGAGTGAGCTCAGGGGAGTAGGAGCTCACGCCGACGTAGAGCGCGCGACCCGACCGGACGAGGAAATCGAGGGCGGCGACGGTTTCCTCGATAGGCGTATCCGGGTCGGGGCGGTGGTGGTAGAAAATGTCCACATAATCCAGGCCCATGCGCTTCAGCGAGGCATCGCAACTGGCCACGAGGTACTTCCGCGAGCCGCCGAAGCCGTAGGGACCATCCTGCATGTACCAACCGGCTTTGGAGGAAATGATCATTTCATCGCGGTAAGGAGCGAAATCCTTGGCCATGATGCGACCGAAATTCGCCTCCGCAGAGCCCTGCGGTGGGCCGTAATTGTTGGCGAGGTCGAAGTGCGTGACGCCGTGGTCGAACGCGGTGCGCAGGATTTCACGCTGCGTCTCGAGCGGTCGGTCATCACCAAAGTTATGCCAAAGTCCCAGCGTAATGGCTGGAAGCTTCAGCCCCGTGCTGCCGGAGCGGTTGTACGGCATTGTCTCATAGCGGTTGTCATCGGCGTGGTACACGTCTGGATAAGCCATGTCTACGAGGGTACGCGTGCTTAACGACGGGTAGTTGCGCACAAGGTGGCCGACAACGAGGTGCGTGGCCGAATGGCTACCCCTGGAAGTAATAAAAGTGAGCTTGCTGGGGAACAACTGGGGCAGTTCGTCCGACTAATAAGGCATGACTTCAATAGCCACAGGCGATGCCGCTGGAACGCCAGCCGCAAACCCCGTCGCACAGACTCAGAAAAATGGTGGGCCACGAGCATTACTGCACCGAATCCATGTCGTTGCAGGCATCCTCGTTGCGCCACTACTCGTTATTGCAGCTATCACAGGCGTGGCGTATGCCCTCGCCCCGAGCATAGAAAAGGTGGTTTACCACGAAGAGCTAACCGCAACATCAAGCCTTCCCGCACAACCGCTGGAAAAGCAGGTTGAGGTCGCGCAGCGCGTGCACCCTGACCTGCCGGTGACCGCGGTGCAGGTCCCGGAAAAGCCGGGGCAGACAACGCGAGTCATGTTCAATGATGAGCAGCTGAAGTCGGAGTCCTACCGACATGCGGTGTTCGTCGACCCAGGCGACCTGAGCATCAAGGGTGACCTGGTGCAATACGGTTCCTCGGCGGCGCTGCCACTGCGGGCGTGGATCTCGGAAGGGCACCGCAGACTCTGGATTGATAGCAACTTTGGTCGCCTCTACTCGGAGACGGCAGCATCCTGGATGGGCGCACTGGCCATTGGTGGCCTCTGGCTCTGGTGGGACCGTTCGCGTCGCAAGCGGACACAGGGAACAAGTAAGAGGGCGCATCATATGCGTCGTCACGCGAATGTTGGCGTGGCGGTCAGTGTTGGACTTTTGTTCCTGACCGTCACCGGCCTGACGTGGTCGTGGGTGGCTGGAACGGGCATCGCAAAGCTGCGCGAGACGATGGACTGGTACGCGCCGAAGCCAGCCATAACTGCGACTGCACCAGCGAATTATGACTGGTCAGAGGCGGATAGTGTTATGAACCTCGCACGTGCCGAGGGCCTGTCCGGGAAAGTCGAACTGACACCACCGGAAGCTGGCACGGTGTGGATGGCCAAGGAAGCACGCGAGGAATGGCGGATGGGCATTGAGACCGTCACCGTTGACGGCTCGACCGGAGCGATGGTTGATCGGATTCATTTTGCGGACTGGCCGCTGCCGGCGAAGCTGACCGAATGGCTGATTAACGCGCACATGGGCATCCTGTTCGGGTGGGTGAATCAGCTGGTTCTGGCACTGATCGGTGTCGCTTTGTTGGCGATGATTGTGCGCGGGTACGCCATGTGGTTTGGGCGCGGTCGAGGTGGCCGCCCTGGCAGGCTCCCGGCGCCGACGCGTTGGCGGGACATTCGCCCGGGTGTTGCGGCGGCTGTTGTGGCATTGCTGATTGCCTACTCGGTGGTTGCACCACTGTTTGGTGTGACTCTCGTTGGCTTCGTAATCGTTGATTGGGTCTGGCGGAAGCTGCGGAGAGGTTAGTGTAGGTTCTGTCGCCTTCGGGTTCCCTGTACCTAACGGCGTAGTCACACCCATGAAAAACACTCAGGAGGGTAAACGCATGACAAGGTATTGGGATCACAGCGGCAGTATCTACAAAGATGACGGTCAGGAAGACTGGTGCGTTTACAATCCGTCTTTGCGTGATTGGGAGCGCACCCCGCGCGCTAAGGAAGCCTACGACAAGGCAGGCCAAGACTCGTTCGACCCCATCACCGAGCAACAGGCACTCGCTGAGATCGCAGAGCAGCAGGAACAGCATGACGAAAGGGCGAAGAACAAAGTCAAGGAACTGCGCGCAAGAATGAAAGCTGTCGGCGCGCAGGCCAGGCAGGCTGACGAACAGCCGTATCCAACTTTTTCTCAGCAGTCCGCCGCATACCGTGAGGGCGCGCAGGCCTACAACGAGGGCAAATCTTGGCGCGATAACCCGCATGCCCCCGACTCAGGTCTAGCCACCCCGTGGCGCATGGGTTTCAATATCCGCAAGCAGCAGGTAGCGGAGATTAGGGCACAGCGAGCCGCCGCTGCGCAACAGGAGAACTAGGCCCTGGCCGCAAAAACGCTCAACCAAAGCTCTAAAATTCCTCACAAATTCCCGGTTCCAGCCCCGCGCAATCTGTTACACTTAGCAAAACGAAACCCAGGAGCTTGGTGTGCAGTACTTTTTCACGGTCCATGGTCGCAGAGATATCAACGCGTATGACTCTGATGAGGAAATGCACGCTGCCTTTGAACGGATTGGACGCTTCAATCAGAAGCTTCAGGACGAAGGCCACTGGGTTATGTCCGGCGGGCTGGTTCCACCGGAGGATGCCATGACGGTGCTGCCGGATGGTTCACATAGTGATCTGCCGTACTACAACGCGATGACGTTCCCGTCAGCTTTTTGGATCGTCCAAGTCGCAGACGAGCAAGAGGCCATCAACCTAGCCCACGAAGCCGCGGAGGCGTGTGCGCAGGCCGTTGAAATGCGCGCCGTCGCCGATTAACTCACCGCAGCCCGTGCACCCGGCGCATGATGGTCAACATCGCTTGCGTCGGGATTCGCCGCATGAAGGGCACTGCCACGCGTGCCGACGACCCCCGCGCCACCAGGGCCAAAGGTCGCTCGGCAGCCACTTCGCGCATAACCACTTCAGCAATCTCAGAAGCGGGAATGCCGCCTTTCTCATTGGCGTTCAACTTCGTCAGCATGCGGTGGACATCAGCAGCGTAAACGGAACCGTCATCGCCATACGTCGTCCGACGTGTAGAAATCCCCGTGTTGATGGCACCCGGTTCGACAACCGTCACCCCAATACCGAACTGCGCGACTTCACCGCGCAACGAAAGCCCAAAGCCGCGGATAGCGGCCTTCGTCGCCACATAGGAAGAACGGTAGGACAGCGGCAACCCGCCGAGCATCGAACCAACCAGCACAATTCGGCCACGACCGGCCTCGCGCATGCCGGGCAGCAGCTGCTGTAACAGCTCCACCTGCCCCAGAACATTGACTTGGAAGAGACGCTCAAGTGCCTCGCGGGGTAGCTCCTCGAAAGCGCCCGACTGGCTCTCACCGGCGTTGGCGACGACGACGTCGTAAGGCCCGTGGGCGACCACAGCAGCGATGTCGTCGGCGCTGGACATGTCGAGCGCCACCATCTGCACGCCCTCGGGGTGCGGCGCCTCGGCGCCCCTGCGGGACGTACCAACGACCTCGAAACCGGCCTCGGCCAGTGCCTCCGCGCATGCCCAGCCGATGCCGGAGGAAGCGCCGGTCACTAACGCACGGCCGCCACCTACACTCGGCAGTTTCGGTCCGCGGGTGAGATTCGCAAAAGCACCGGTCAGGCCGCCAATCATCGAGCCTGCACCGCCTCAATGGTCATGCCGCCCGCGCGGAGACGGCGGGACAGGGCGTCGCCAAGCGCGACAGTAGGAGTGAGCACGCCGGTAGCGTCCGGCAGATCGTCGTGGACGAGTGCGAGGGCGGCGCTGGAAATCATGATCGCGGTGCCTGCGTACCCCGGGTCTTCCTCGAGAGACACCTTGGAACGCCAGTGAATGCCGGAGGTATCGACAGTGTAGGCCTCGATGGTGAAGCGACCCTCGGCCTGTTCTTCAGCGCTCGGGCCCTCACCCGGCTTCGGCAGCTTCTTATCAATGAGCTTGGCCGTCGGCCCGAACGCCATCGCCGCCAGCGCCAACCTGCAGACAGCCGCAAAAATATTTGCGCGGACGAAAGCCCTCGGGCCACGGCCGACATTGAGTAGCTCGCGGTAGCGGAAGGAATCACCGTAATCCGCCAGCATCGCCGAGCGCTGAACAATTCGGGTGTTGAACGGCGACATGAAGAAGGGCGCTCGCCAGTGGCGGCGGAAGCGCGCCGGGCGCAGGTCGACGCCGAACTTACCCTGGTCGGGACCCGGCTCAGCCAGGGCGTACTGATCGGCGATGATGCGACGCAGCTTGGGGTCCTTCTTGGCCTGTGCAAGCTGGACGCGGACCGAATCGATAGTGCCGCCGGAGACACCGCCCTTGACGTGCTTGAACAGCAGGGTTGTTTCACCGAGCTTGGTGTGGGCCGCCTCGTGGAGCTCGCGGACAGCGACGTCGGAAGGAATCGAGTCGAAGCCGCAAGAGTGAACAATCTTCGCTCCGGTCTGCTGTGCCACCTCGTGGTTATTCGCGATGGAGTCGTGGACGAACAGCACCTCGCCACACAGGTCGACGTAGTGAGTACCGGCCTTGGCGCACTCGGCCACCAGGGTGCGACCGTACTTCGCATACGGCCCCACAACGGTCAGCACCACCTTTGTACTGGCCGCAAGCTGAGCCACCGCCGGCTGGTCGGCAGCATCCGCAACAATGACCGGCCAGTCCGATACGCCTGCGTTCTCCGCGACGTCGGCAAGCTTCTGGGCGTTCCTGCCTGCGAGCGCCACCTTCGTCTGACCGGCGTGTTTAGCCAGATAGTCCACAATCAAGCGGCCCACGAAACCCGTGGCACCGTAGACGACGATGTCGTACTCGCGGTCGTGGTTGCGACTCTGTGGCTGTGCGGAAGAAGTAGTCATGCCTACGAAACTAATAAAACGAAAGCGATACCGCGGGCGAATTAAAAAGGTTTTCTGAATCCGTGTATTCAGCGAGGGGTTTGGAGGGAGGGCTAACGTAGGACAAGTGACTAGCGCTAACGAAAACCCCGAACAGATCGAAGGACTGCGGCCAGAAGATCCCGGATTCCGTCGCGCGCTTATTGCTGTGCTTTTCGCTGGCCTGGCATCGTTCCAAGCGCTCTACGCAACGCAGGCGCTACTGCCCACGCTTTCCGACGAGCTATCGGTCGACCCCGCCACCGCCGCGCTGACGGTATCCGCCACCACCGGTGGCTTGGCCTGTGCGATTATCCCGGTGTCCATTTTGTCGGAACGCTTTGGGCGCAGGCGCGTCATCGTCATCAGCGCATTTGTGGCAACGCTACTGGGGCTCGTGGTGTCAATCGCGCCGGGCATCGGTTCGATGATTGCGCTGCGC
Organism: Corynebacterium sp. HMSC064H12; assembly: GCF_001809925.1. Taxonomy (NCBI): domain Bacteria; kingdom Bacillati; phylum Actinomycetota; class Actinomycetes; order Mycobacteriales; family Corynebacteriaceae; genus Corynebacterium; species Corynebacterium sp. HMSC064H12. Next base: position 17,993 of record NZ_KV799361.1, read on the forward strand.
CTGTTGCAGGGCATTGTCATTGCCGGTGTGCCCGCAGTGGCTATGGCGTATGTCAGTGAGGAAGTCCACGCCGACCACGTCAGTCGCGTGATGGGGCTGTATATCTCGGGCACGACGGTCGGTGGCCTGCTCGGCCGTATCATTCCGTCCATTGTGCTGGAGTTCGCCTCCTGGCGGGTGGCGATTGCGGTCTCGGCGACGGTGGCGTTCATCTTCGCCATTCTGACCTGGTACTTCCTGCCGCAACAGCGCAGGTTTAAGCCGAAGAAACTGTCGTTTGCAGGGGAGGGGCAGGCCATTGCGCGACATTTGCGCGACCCGCGCATCCTGGCGCTGTGCGCCCTGGCGTTCCTGTTTATGGGAGCGTTTGTCTCCCTGTACAACTACCTGGGCTTCCGACTGGGCGATAAGTTCGGGCTCTCCCCGGCACTGGCAGGGTTCGTATTTATTCTCTACCTGTCGGGCACGTGGTCGTCGGCACGCGCGGGTGTGTGGGCGAAGACGGTGAGCCGCCGTCGCCTCATCGCCATTGCGACTCTGGCGGCGTGCATGGGCCTGGGGCTGGCGCTGCTGCCGTGGTTGTCCGCGCTGATCGTGGGCGTGCTCGTGTTCACGGCATCGTTCTTCGTGGCCCACTCGCTGTCCTCGTCCGGTGTGGGGCTGGTGGCGCAGCGCGACCGCGCCGAGGCATCATCGATGTATCTGTTCAGCTACTACGCGGGCTCGTCCATTGTCGGTTGGGTATCCGGCATGGTGTTCAGCCGCTTTGAGTGGGCAGGGCTGATTCCGTGGCTGGTGGCGCTGTCCTTCATCGCGGGCGCGTGTGCCGTAGCGGGGTTGAAGCCGCGGCGCTAAGGGTAACGCGGTAGGGGGAAAATCGCCAGCAAGGTACATTTAGACACCAAGAAACGAACCCTTAATGTAAAAAACGGTGATTTTTTACATTAAGGGTTCGTTTTTAGGGCACTATATGTAGAAAGCATCATGTAAAAAGCATTGGAAACAGAAGGGGGAGACTCGCCGTGAAGCACTATCCGCTTAAGAGGATCTTCCACATGTCTGCACACGATGCGGAACAGGCAGTGGAGAGCGAGTACCAGTCACGCAAAGACTCCCCGTCGACGATTCAGTGGCACTTTCCGCTGGGGCAGTGGCCACTCTTTTGCTGCATTACAAGCGATCTCGCAGCCAAGGTTGAAAAGATTCTGTCTCTAGAGCTGCAGATTTCACAGTTGTGGAATCGTCTGCCGGGTGCAGCGCGGACTCACTATCTCTTCAATCTGCTCCTGGCCGAGGTGGTAGCCACCAATGAGATTGAGGGAATCCACTCCACACGGCGAGAAGTCGCCGAAGCGTTGGACAACACTTCGGGAACCCAGCACAAGCGCTTTCATGAGTTCAGTCAGCTCTATTTCCGGCTGGCAAACGATGAGCGGATTGAGTTTCCGACAACGCTCACAGGGATCCGGCAGCAATACGATCAACTTCTCGGCGATGAAATTGGCGCCGAGGACGAGTTAGACGGTGAACTCTTTAGAGCATCAACGGTCACAATTACCGATGGGCAGCGACAGATTCATCGCGGTGTTGAAAGTGAAGCTGCCATTCACCAACTTCTCAATGAATTCCTGGAAACGGTGAATTCCTCAGAGGACAATCGGCTTATTCGAATCCTGGCAAGCCATTTCATGTTCGAGTTCGTTCACCCGTTTTATGACGGCAATGGCCGGATGGGGCGTTTTCTGCTGTCAGTGGCTTTGCGGGAGACACTCTCACCTGCCACAGCGCTGACTATTTCTCGCCAACTCGCTGAGGATAAAGCGAAGTATTACAAGGCTTTTACCACTACGGAAGACCCAATGAACCGGGGCGAAGTCACGTTCTTCGTCGAGGTGATGGCTGATGTCATTCTGAATGCTCAGCAGTATTTGCTGGAAGAGCTGCAGATGAAGTCCCACCAGTGCGAGAAGCTTGAACAGCGGGTAGCTGAGCTAACCAACTCGCCCGAGCAGGCACTATCCGTGTCGCTGACAGACAACGAGATTGGGACGCTGTTTGTCCTGGCACAGGCTCGGTTGTTCGGACCTGATTATGGAATCAAGCTCGAACACGTCGCCGACACCATCGGCAAGGAGAAGCGGACAGCCCGAAAGTATCTCGCCGAGTTAGAGGCTCAAGGGCTGGCAACGCCGACGAGCCGCCGCCCGCTGCGATTCCAGCTGGCACCAGCAGGTATAGACCTTTTAGGCCTTGAACACACCGACCACTAGTCTGCTTCCAGAACCTACTTCTGACCCACAATCAGCTCAGTGCCTTCGGCCGAAAGCGATGCCTGGCCAGCGGGCTTACGCGAGGGGCCAGAAACGACCTGACCAGTGGCGATATCGAACTGAGAGTTGTGGTTCGGGCAAATCATCACACCATTGCTGACCTCAGAAATACGACCATTCTGGTGTGGGCAGGAACTGGAGAAAGCGGCGAACTTTCCCTCTTCCGGCTGCGTGACGACGTAATTGCCGATCACCACACCGCCGCCAACCGGAATGTCGGCAGCGTCAACCTTCTCCACCGCAGACTTTGGTGCACAAGCGGCTACGAGTGCGCCAGCTGCAGTGGCGGCAGTTCCCAGGAGGAAACGACGACGGGAGCACGGGGAGACATCAGAACTCATGGCACTGAGATTACCTTTCTTTCGTTACCTTTATTTCTGATAGGAGCGCTCACCGAAGATGGCGCGTCCCACACGCACGGTGGTCGCCCCCTCGGCGATGGCTTCGCGGTAGTCGCCGGACATACCCATTGACAGTTCGTCGAGGCTGACACCCTCCGGCAAATCCCCGAGCAGACTGTCCCGCAGCTCCCGCAGTTCCGCGAAGGTCTCGCGCACATTCGGATCATTCTGGGCCGCGATGGTCATAAACCCGCGTAGACGCAGGTTCGGGTACTCGCCATCGGGTCCAAACATGCGGACAAACTCCGCCGCGTGGCTCGGCGCCAGACCCGACTTCTGCGGCTCGCGGGAGGCATTGACCTGAATCAGCACATCGAGCGTGCGCTCGGAATCGGCCAAGCGACGCTGCAGTGCTCCTGCCACCTTCGGGCGGTCCAGAGCCTGAAACTCATCGGCACAACTGACCAAGTGGCCAGCCTTATTCGTCTGCAGTGGACCAATGATGGCCATATGCGGTGCCTTGTCGCCGAAGGCCTCCCGGAATGCCTCCGCCTTGGCCACCGCTTCCTGGACGCGGTTTTCCGCCAGGCCAGCGCAGCCGGCTGCTGCGAGCTCCGGCCAGGATTCCACCAGGGCGTCGACAGGCACAGTCTTGCTGACGGGCAGCAGGCGGACCTCGGAGGGCTGGCGCCCAGCTCGTCGGCAAGCGTCGTCGATCTCGGAGCGAACCTTGCGATAGTTTTCCACGAACATACCTCCCACTCTAAGGCCTGAGTAGGAAGAACTGTGCGGTAGTGTCGAATCATGCTCATGGACAGACTCTCGACGCTTTCCGTCATGCAGAGACGGATCTTGGCAATTGTATTTGGGCTGGTGTCGCTGGTCGTTGTCATCGACCTCATCTATCTTGCGGCAACTGCCTACATGATGGACCTCGAGGTCTTCCAAGACGCCGGCTGGGCACTACGACGAGACCAGGATCTCTACTCACCAGAGTTTCCCACCAGATCGGGTTTCCGCTTCATCTACCCACCGTTTGCGGCGCTGCTGTTTTACCCGCTGACCTGGGCGGGGCCGGTGACCCTGCAGATCATCTGGACGTTCGCCACGCTGGCGGTGGTGTGGGCGATGCTGTGGATGGTCTTCACTCGTCTCGGCTCTGAGCGTCCGAAGCTGATGGCTACCTGCGTGCTCGGTGTTGTGATGCTGCTCGACCCGCTGCGCGCCAACGTGCTCTTCGGGCAGATCAACGTCTTCCTCGCGCTGCTGGTGGTCTCCGATGTGCTGGGCTTTTTGCCCAAGAAACTGCGTGGACTGGGCGTGGGTATCGCGGCGGGAATTAAGATCACCCCCGCGGCATATGCGCTGGTGTTCCTCATGCGCCGTGACTTTGCGGCCGTGGCCAAGAGCTTCTGCTGGTTCCTGGTAACCGTCGCCATTGGTTTCGCCGTGCGCTTTAAGGAGTCCATCTACTTCTGGACCGATGAGTTCTTCGCCGGCAACCGCGGTGGCGCCCCGACCTATGAGGCCAACCAGGCGTTCAGTGGTCTGCTCGCCCGCGCCGGGGTGGAGGGTACCGCGCTCGATATTGGCATCTACGGTTTCTTCCTCATCGGTGCCATCGCTGCTGCTTTCGTGGCGTGGATCTACCACCGCAACGGCTATGATGTCGCAGCCCTTGGTTTCGTTGCGCTGGCGGTCAGCTTCGCCGGGCCATACGCGGTCAGCCACCACTGGTCGATCGTCATGGTCTTCGTGCCGCTGGTGCTCTTCGTCCGCGAGATTGGGCACATTATTGTCGGTGTCCTGTTCATGATCGCCCACTGGTGGGCACCGTACAAGGTGTTCGTGGGCAATGACTTCGGCCACGCTGCCAATGTGGGGCAGTGGTTCTACGGCAACATGCAGGGAATCATGGGGGGCGTGCTCTTCTTCACCTGCCTGGGCTACGCAATCTACCTCTGGCGCAAGCCCAGTCGCGTGCGGGCACAGGCAGCTGCTTAACGACGGGCTTGCTTAACGACGACGCTTCGTCCTCGCAGTAGCCTGCTCCTCCCACGGGTTCTCCGGCCACGGGTGCTTGGGGTAACGGCCCCGCATCTCGGAGCGAACCTGTGCGTAGGCGCCATTCCAGAAACTTTCCAAGTCCTGAGTGACCGCGAGTGGTCGCTGAGCCGGTGACAGCAAATGCATTGTCACCGGCTTTTCCAATACCTGCGGGGTCTCCGCCAGGCCGAAGCACTCCTGCAACTTCACGGCGAGCACAATCTTTGCCTCAGGGTTCGTGGGGTCCTCCGGGTACTCCAGGCGAATCTTCGAACCGGAGGGGACCTCTAGGCGTTCGGGCACCAGCCGGTCGAAGTCCGAAGCCTCCGGCCAGGGCAGCAGGCGGCGGAGGTGCTCGGCATCTAGCTTGGGTGGGGTCGGGCGGTCCAGCTCGCCAGCAAAGAGGAGCTCGGCCTGGGCCGCGAGCCCTGCGGGGGAGACATCCGGCCATGGGGCACCGCGATGAGTGTGGAGAAAGGCCATGCGGCGGCGGAGTTGTTCGGTGTCGCGGTCGAGGCTGGGGGAGGCGTCGGCAAGCGCTTTGGCAAGCCAGGCGGAGTTGGCGGCAATGCACTGCTCGGGCGTCGGGGAGACCTGGCGGGAGGACAGCTCGATGGCGCCGAGCAGGTCGCGCTCGCGGGCGCGAACGCGGCCCTGTTCGACGCGCGCCGTGGTTTCCGTGTGGGCGAGGTGGCCGGCGGCGAGCATGGCGATTTCCAGGTCAATTGCCTCGCCGTCGCGGATGAGCGCGCGGCCGTGTGAGAGCCGCGAGATGTCGGCGGCCGCAATCCACTCGTGGCCGCGCAGGTCAGAACCGCGGGCGAGTTCCGCTGCGGTGCCGCCGGTGAAAAGGTACTCGTCGGAACTCGCACTGCGCCGTCGCCCGATGAAATCCGGCCACGCCAGGGCCGTGACCAGCGCGGGGATGTCCGAGGGCAGCAGATTGGCGGGGGCTTCAGTATCCAGCTCAATGCGGCGCACCTGCTTGGCCAAGCCGCGGGCATCGGTGAGTTTCTCCACCGCGCGTGCGACCGCGTCGGCGTGCTGCGGCATCATGGCCGTGGCGGTCAGCAGCGCGCGTCCCATGCGCGGATGCACCGGCAGGGTAGCCAGGGTGCGGCCGAGTTCCGTGATGTCACCGGCCTCATCAACAGCGCCCAGGCCAGCGAGAATGCGGTTTGCAGCCTCGGCGTGGTGGGGTGGTGGGGCGTCGAGAAGCTTCAGTCCCTGCATCCCCGGCGTGCCCCACGCGGCGGCGTCGAGGAGCGCTTGGGTCAGGTCGGCGACCTCGATTTCCGGCGCGGGCCAGGCGGGAAAGGACGCGAATTCCGACTGGGAGACGCAGCGCACCACGATGCCCGGGCCCTCACGTCCCGCTCGGCCAGCGCGCTGGTTCGCGGAGGACTGCGCACACGAGCTGGTGACCAGGCCGGAGAAGCCACGCGCAATGTCGAGTCGCGGTCCGCGCGCGAGGCAGGCGTCGACAACGGCGCGCACGCCCGGCACAGTCACGGATGATTCCGCAATCGCGGTGGACACAATTACGCGTCTACCATCCGCTTGCCGACGGAACACGCGGTCCTGCTCCTCGGAGCTCTGCTGGCCGTGCAGCGTCAGCACCGCCACCTCCGAGGAATCCGCGATATAACCCGCGCAGCGTTCCACCTCGCGGATGCCGGGGAGGAAAACCAGCACATCACCGGCGGCTTCTTCCGTGAGTGTGCTGGCCTGGGCGGCAACGTGCTGCAGGAAGTCGTCGGTCACACCGCGTGCATCCAGCCGTTGCGGAAAGGGCGCGTAGCGGATGTCCAGCGGGAAGATCTCCGCCTCCGCCGCCACAATGGGGGCCGGGGTGGAGCCGCCGAGCAAGGCCGCGAACTTCGGCGCGTCCACCGTTGCCGACATAGCGGCAATGCGCAGGTCATCGCGGATATCCCGCAAGTCGCGCACCATCGCCAACACCAGGTCGGTGTCCAAGCCGCGCTCGTGCACCTCATCGATGAGCACCGCGCTGGCATCCACGTCGCCGTCGCGCAGCAGTCGGCGCAGCAGCACACCGGGAGTGACAAACTCAACGCGGGTGGTGCGGGAAACTTTTGCGTCGCCACGCACCGAGTAGCCAACTTCCTCACCGAGCTTCGTGCCCGACAACTGCGCCAACCGCCGCGCCGCCGAGCGCACCGCCACGCGCCGGGGAGCCGTGACCACAATGCGGCCACCCAGGGTGTTGGCCACCGCCGGTGGAACCAACGTGGTTTTGCCGGTGCCCGGTGGGGCCTGGACTACTACGTCGTGGTCGCGCACGGCGTCGGCAAGCGAGGCGAGCTGCGACGCGAACGGCAGGCCTGCAGAAATGTTCTGCAAATTGAACTGGAAATCGGTGCTCATAGAACTGGTAGTAACTCCGGAAAGGCGGGTAAAGTGCCCGCATATGCAGGACTTATCTCGTTTTGGTTGGCTTTCAGTGGGGGCGGCGGTCGTCACCATCGCGCTGAAGTTTTGGGGCTACACTCTAACCGGATCGGTGGGCCTGCTTTCCGACGCGACGGAGTCGATTGTCAATCTGGTTGCGGCAGTTGTCGCAATTATCGTGCTCAAGGTTATCGCGCGGCCCGCGGACCGCGATCATGAGTTCGGCCATTCCAAGGCAGAGTACTTCTCGGCCGGGCTGGAAGGTGCCATGATCTTCGTGGCGGCGGCGGCCATTATTTATGTCTCCATCGAGCGGTTGGTGAACCCGCAGCCGATTGAGCAGATTGGCCTGGGCCTCGTCGTGACCGTAATTGCCTCGGTGATCAATGGTGCGGTGGCGCTGGTTCTGCTTAAGGCCGGGCGCCACCACAACTCCCTGGCGCTGACCGCCGACGGTAAGCATCTGATGACCGACGTGTGGACCTCCGCCGGCGTTCTGGCGGGTGTGGCTCTGGTGTGGGCTACCGGCCTGTGGTGGCTCGACCCGATTATCGCGCTGGCCGTGGCCGTAAACATCCTGGTCACCGGCTACAAGCTGCTGCGCGATTCCGGTAACGGCCTGATGGACAAGGCCATGGAGGGCGACGACCGCGTGGCGGTGGATGAGATTTTGGCCTCGCACCGTGACCGGAGTCGTGGCATCGACGTCCACGAAATCCGCACTCGCGAGTCGGGGTATCAGAAGTTCATTGAGTTTCATGTGCTGGTGCCGGGCGCGTGGAGCGTGGAGCGCGGTCACGATGTGCTTACCGCGATGGAAGATGAGCTGCGGGAGCGTTTCCCAGGTGTGCATATCTCCTCGCATCTGGAGCCAATTGAGGACGAACGCGCCTATGGGGATGTGCAGTTGTAACGCGTGTGAGGCAAATTCCACGAAAGCGCTGAAAGTGATGAGCCTTACACTTTAAGATTGTGTATACAAAATCATGCACTGTTTAAGTCCACTCGAAGGAACTGCATAAATGACCTCCGAAGCCTCAACCACTTCCACTGGGGATAGCCGTTTTTCCGCGAAGAGCCCGAAGTTGCCGGAGCCGTGCCCTCGGCAGGACATCATTATTCCGGCTAATGACCGCGTCCTGCTGCGCGGAACCATGTTCCGCCCGAAGGAGAACCCAGAGAACATTCCCAACGGCATCATCACCGTTCACTCCGGTACCGGTGTGCCGCAGGGTTTCTACCACCGTTTCGCTGAGACCGTGGCAGAAAAGGGCTACGGCGTTATCACCTATGACTACCGCGGAATTGGCCAGTCCGCTCTGAAGACTGACCAGAACAATGAAGACATCCGGATGTCGGACTGGATCACCAAGGATATTCCGGGTGTGATTGAGTGGGCCAAGGAGACCTACCCGGACGTGCCGCACTTCGCTGTCGGCCACGCGGTTGGTGGTCACGGCATCGTCTACGCCGGCTCCGAGGGCACCTATGACGCAGCGGCGTTGGTCAACTGCCGCGGTATGCGTATTTCCAAGGTGCCGTCAGTGGCGGGCAAGGTCCGCGCATTCTTCATCTTCAATATTCTCGGCCCGATTAGCGGTTTCATTACCGGCCATATTCCGGCGTCGGCGTGGCGTCTGGCTGTTGAGCCGCCGAACGGTGTCATGCGTCAGTGGGCTCGCTGGGCTCGCAAGGAAGGCTACTTCTTCGACGACTCCGAGTTCGACTTCGCTAACCGCTTCTCCAAGGCTCCGCAGCCGTTCCTGTCCATCCGCGTTCCGGATGATTACTGGACTGAGGAGTCCTCGGCAGACCTGATCACCAATGTGATGAGCTCTGCTGAAAAGATTGAAAAGCGCCAGGCTCAGCCGGCTGGCGGCAAGGGCGTGGGCTACGGTGGTTACTTCCGCTCCGGTCACGAGAAGGAGTGGGACGAGCTGCTGGCCTGGTTCCAGGCCAACAAGGGCTAAGTAGGAGGTTTTATGGCGATTTCCCAGGTAGAAACGCCTTTCGGCGTGCTTGGAATCGCCACCTCCGCTCGCGGGGTCGTCGAAGTCAATCTCTTAGGCCCCGTGCTTGACGACGACCCCAGCGCCGCCGACCCCGAAGCGCAAGCGGTGGCGGAACAGGCAGCGCAGCAGTTCCGCGAGTACTTTGCCGGGCAGCGCCGCGAGTTTGCGCTGCCGCTGGACTGCGACATATTCACCCAGGATTCTTTCCGCGCTCGTGCGCTGACCGCACTGCGCGACGTGCCGTATGGCCAGGTTGTGACCTACGGTGAGCTCGCTGAAATGGCCGGATCACCCCGTGCCGCCAGAGCTGCTGGCTCGGCCTGTGCCACCAATCCGCTGGGCATTCTGATTCCCTGTCACCGCGTGGTGCCCGCCAGTGGGGGAGCGGGGTCTTTCGGATCCTATGCCGGCGGCCGCGAAATGAAGCGCTGGCTGCTCGAACTCGAAGGTTGGCAAACAGTTATTCTTTAATGCATGACTTCGCATTCTCCGCGCGACCAGTTCGCCACCGAATTTGAGAACATCATCCGCAACCGCCGTGCCACGCGCGTCTACGCTGACGAACCGCTTGACGACGCTGACGTGCGCCGCCTCCTGGAGCTATCTCTGGAAGCTCCCAGCGCCTTTAACATTCAGTCTCGGGCTATCGTGCGCATCGAGGACCCTGAGGTGCGCCAGCAGGTAGTGGAAGCTGCCGGTGGTCAGAAGCAGGTTGCCAATGCGCCGCTGCTGCTCGCCTTCATTGGTGAGCCGACCGGCTGGAAGCGCGGTATTCCACGCCTGGTTGAGGCCAACAAGGCGACTGGCCTGTGGGACGAAGTTGCCGCTGCCGAGCGGGAAGCCTCGATGACCTCCTTCCATAAGGTCCGCGAGGAAAAGGGTCTCTCCCGCGAGTTCGCAATCCGCGACGCCATGATTGCCGCTTCTTTCGCTATGGTCACTGCCAGCGCCTTTGGTTGGGCTAGCTCCCCGATGACGGGCTTTAGTGAGCAGAAGGTCAAGGAAGCTATCGGTGCCGGTGACACCGATGTGGCGGTAGCGCTGTTGCTGGCCATCGGTGTCCCGGGTGAGTTCCCGGCTCACCCGGGCCGTTTCGAGTTCGAGCAGCGCGCCTACACCGACCGCTACGAGGCGTAGCAGCCCTAGCCCTACAGCGCGAGCGCTACCTCAACGGCCTGGCGGATGGCACGCTTTGCGTCCAGCTCAGCGGCCACGTCCGCGCCGCCGATGATGGTGACATTGGAGTTATCGCCGGTGACGCTCTCGCGATCCTTGCCGCCCAGGCAGTCCAGATTGGATACCTGACCAGTACAGACAATCACGTTGTCAACCGCGATGACCTGTTGCTTTTCATCGATGGTGATGTGCAGGCCCTCGTCATCGATACGGTTGTAGGTGACGCCGGTGTACTGCTTGACACCGGCCTTCTTGATCTCCGCACGGTGAACCCAACCAGTGGTCTTGCCCAGGCCCTTACCGATGCGGGAGGTCTTGCGCTGCAGCAGGTGCACCTCGCGCTCAACCTCAAACTCCTCAGCCGCGCCAGAGACCGTGCCCGGCTTGGTCAGACCCGCGCGGAACTCCGCAGGGTCACCGACGCCCCAGGCGTCCTTCCAGGCTTCGATGGTCTGGTTCGGCTTGCGAGTGAGGTATTCACACACGTCCACACCGATACCGCCAGCACCGATGACGGCCACCTTGTTGCCGGCCTGCTTCGCACCCGAGAGCAGCTCGTCGTAACGAATGACCTTCTCGTGGTCGATACCGTCAATGCCCGGGATACGCGGGGTGACACCCGTGGCCACAATCACGTGGTCAAACTTGGTCTTGAGCTCGTCGACGTCGGCACGCGTGTTCAGGTGAACCGGAACTTCGAGGACCTCCAGGCGACGGGAGAAGTACTTCAGCGTCTCGCCATAGTCCTCCTTGCCCGGAATCTTTGCGGCGAGGTTGAACTGGCCACCAATCTGGTCGGCGGCCTCGAAAATCTCTGGGTGGTGACCGCGCTGAGCTGCGGCTTCCGCGAAAGCGAGTCCAGCCACACCAGCGCCGATGACGGCGATGCGCTTGGCCTTGTCCTTCGCAACCGGCACGGATACCAACTCGGTTTCGTAAGCAGCCTTCGGGTTGACCAAACAGGTGGAGCGCTTGGCCGCGAAGGTGTGGTCCAAGCAGGCCTGGTTACAGGCGATACAGGTGTTAATCTGGTCAGCTCGACCATCGCCCGCCTTGATGGCGAAGTCCGGGTCAGCCAGCAGTGGGCGGGCCATGGAAATCAAGTCCGCATTGCCGTCAGCGAGGATCTTCTCCGCAACCTCGGGGCGGTTGATTCGGTTGGAGGCTGCCACCGGGACGTCGACAAGCGAACGGAGACGACCCGTCAGATCCGTGAATGCGGCGCGCGGCACGGACGTGACGATGGTGGGGACGCGTGCTTCGTGCCAGCCGATACCGGTGTTGAAGACATCGACGCCAGCCTCGACCAGACGCTGCGCGAGTTCAGTGGTCTCGGACCAGGTCTGGCCGTCTTCCACCAGGTCAAGCAGCGAAATGCGGTACTGCAGTAGGAAGTCCTCGCCCACCTCGGCGCGAATGCGGCGGACAATTTCGATGGGCAGGCGCATGCGAGCCTCGGCGCTGCCACCCCAGTTGTCCGAGCGGTGGTTGGTGCGCTCGGCCAGGAACTGGTTGAGCAGGTAACCCTCGGAACCCATAACCTCGATGCCGTCGTAACCGGCGCGCTTTGCGAGCTTCGCGGCGCGGACATAAGCGCCGATAGTGCGTGAGACATCAAAGCCGGTGAGGCGGTGAGCCTTAAACGGGCTAATCGGCGACTGACCGGTATTGGCGGAGCGAGCCAGCGGGCTGTAGCTGTAACGACCGGCGTGCAGCACCTGCAGCACGATGTGGCTGCCGTGGGAGTGCACGAGGTCAGTAACGCGGCGGTGATTGTCCGCCATGCGCTTCGACGCCATCATCGAACCGGCCGGAGTCAGCCAACCCTCGATGTTGGGAGCATAACCGCCGGTGACGATGAGCCCCACGCCACCTTCGGCGCGCCGACCCAGGTAGGCAGCCAGCTTGGGGATATCACGGGTGCGATCTTCCAGGCCGGAGTGCATTGAGCCCATGATGATGCGATTGCGCAGAGTTAGAGGACCGACGTCGAGAGGGGAGAGAAGATGTGGGAAGTGAGGCTGGTCAGACATGCAACCAGTATCGCGGTTTTAGCGGCTGTGTATGAGGTGAATCGGAAAAATTCCGGCACAGTTTTATATACGTTTCACGTGGAACATCAGGTGTAAAGCACGCGCAGTCTTCGGCGCAGGAGGGTGTCGTATGACTACAGTCGGGAATATTAGTAGACGCATGTAGCAAGGAGTTGAGCCCCCATGACCTCTGAAACTTCAACTAATGGCAAGAAAGTAGCTGTAGTTACCGGTGCTTCTTCCGGTATTGGTGCAGCCACTGCCAAGCAGTTCGCAGCTGAAGGTTTCCGCGTTGTGCTGGGAGCCCGCCGCGAGGACAAGCTGGAGGCTGTCGCGGAGGAGATTCGCGCTGCCGGTGGTGAAGCGACGGTCTACAAGGTTGACGTCACCTCTGACGCCGATGTGGCGGCGCTGGCTAAGGCCGAACCGCGCGTCGACGTGCTGGTTAACAACGCCGGTGGCGCCTGGGGCATGGAATCGGTTGAAGGCGCTGTCGAGGAAAAGTGGCGCTGGATGTACGAGGTCAACGTGCTGGGCACCCTGCGCGTCACCCGCGCGCTGCTGCCCGCATTGAAGTCCACTAGCGGCATTGTGCTCACCGTCGGCTCGATTGCCGGCCGTCAGGTCTACACCGGCGGCGCCGGTTACAACGCAGCCAAGCACGCTGAGCGCGCGCTGGTGGAAGTCCTGCGTCAAGAGGTTGCTGCCGATGGCGTGCGCGTCACCGAAATCGATCCGGGGCGCGTCCACACCGACTTCTCACTCGTGCGTTTCGACGGCGACGAGACCAAGGCCGCAGCGGTCTACGATGGCGTTGAGTCGCTGACCGCCGATGATGTTGCCGACATCATTGTGTTCGCGGCCACCCGTCCGAAGCGCGTCAACATTGACTTCCTGCAGGTGACCCCCATCGACCAGGTGGGCGGCGCGAAGCCGAAGAAGTAAACCGACTACATAGAGGAGCCGTACATGAGCATCGATATTGCCGCTGACACCAAGATTGCCCTGGTCACGGGTGCAAGCCGTGGTATTGGCCTGGCGGTCGCCAAGGATCTCTCCCGTGACCACCATGTCATTGTGGGCGCTACCAGTGCTGAGTCTGCCGAGAAGGTGGCGTCGCAGTTGCCGTCGGCAAGCGTATTCGTTGCTGATCTGGGTGATACCGACGCCGTAAACGCGGAAGTGGCAAAGCTGTTGGAGGCGCTCGGTGGGCGCGGGCTGGATGTGCTCGTGCACTCGGCGGGCGTGTACGTCGATGGGGACGTGGCGGAGGTTTCGCGTGCGGACTGGTCGCGAATTATGGACATCAACGTCGTCGCCGTCGCCGACCTGACACGCCAGCTGCTGCCAGCGCTGCGCAAGGCGGAGGGCACGCTGGTAACCATCAACTCGGGCTCGGGATTCCGCGCTTCAGCTGGTACTTCACCGTATGCAGCGTCGAAGTTCGCGCTGCGGGCCTTCACCGATGCGCTGCGCGAGGAAGAGCGTGGCGCGGTACGAGTCAGCTCCGTGCACCCTGGGCGCGTCGATACCGATATGCAGGTTCAGCTGCAGTCGAATTGGCACCGCGATGATGCGGATTGGCGTTACGACGGAACGAAGTTCATGCGGCCTGAATCGATCGCAGCCGCAGTACGTCTGGCCGTTGATACCGGAGCGGATGCCAACGTGGATGAAATCCAGGTGCGCCCGCGCGGATAGCCGTGTAAAAGGTAGCGAAGATAAGCAAAAAGTGTGCCCACCAGGCGGATAGCCGGTGGGCACACTTTCGTGTGCAGGCTTCTTACTGAGCGTCCAGGTTCAGGCGCTCGTGCATTGCTTTGACCTCGCGCGGGACAACCTTGCCGATGGCGTTGCGCGGCAGGGAGTCGACGAAGAAGACGCGGTCCGGAGTGGAGTGCTCGGCCAGAGTTTCGCGGACGTACTCGCGCAGCATGTCCTCGGTGAGGTTCTTGCCGGCCTCATTGTCCTCGCGGACAACGTAGAGGAACAGGTCAGCGAAAATCTCGTCGTTTTCGTTGCTGCCGTGGCAGAAGACATCGGCGATGCCCGGCACCGGGCCCAGAATTTCTTCGACCTCGCGTGGGAAGACGTTCTCGCCGCCCTTGATCACCATGTCGTCGGAGCGACCACAGATGTACAGGTAGCCGTCCTGGTCGATACGGCCGAGGTCACCAATCTGGAACAGGCCATCGACGGTGGTGAACTTGTCCTTCTTGTTCAGGTAACCGATGAAGGAGAGCTCCTGAGCGGTGTGGATCATGCCAACCTCACCCGGCTCGACTTCCTTGCCGTCGTCACCCAGGATGCGAACCTTGGCGCCAATTGCCGGGCGACCTGCGGAGTCCGGGCGGGCTGCGAGGTCCGCGCCGGATGCGATGGAGCACAGGCCGGCCTCGGTGGAGCCGTAGAAGTTACAGATAACCGGACCGAAGCGGTGAGTCAGCGCGGAGACGAGCCAGCCCGGGATGGCGTTACCAGAGGAGACAATGAAGCGGAACGGGCCAATCTTGCGGTTCGGCTCCTCATCCAGAACATCCTTGATCTGGCGCAGGAAGAAGGCCGCGGAAATCATGCCGTTACAGCCGTACTGTTCACACTGGTCAACAGCCTTCTTCGGGTCGAAGACACGCATGGTGACAATGGTGGAGCCGGTAGCCATGCCAATCAGCACATTTGCCCAGCCCCAGGCGTGGAACATGGATGCGGACTGGTGAATGACCATGTTGCGGCGCCACGGAATACGATCGGCGATTGCACCCACAGTTGCCGGTGTCTTCGGCTCATTGCGCAGGACACCCTTCGGGATGCCGGTGGTGCCGGAGGACATGATGATGATGCGTCCCTGCTCCGGCTTCGGATCTAGCTTGGCGTTCGATGTACGACCTTCTTCAATGAGGTCTTCCATGAACACGAAGTTCTTGCCCGCGTTCTTGCGGGTCTCCGGCTTGGTCACGGAGGTAATAACGACGGTGACATCGTCGAGGTCTTCTGGCAGGTTGCCCAGGAACTCGTCATCGACGAACAGGAACTTGGCCTTATTCTGGTCAACGACACCGCGAATCTGAGTCGGGCCGGAGCCGATGTTCATCAGCATAATTTCGGAGCCGATGAATCCCTTGATGGCCATCGGCAGGATGATGCCGCGGCCGTTGCGTGCGATAACGCCGAAGCTGGACTTCTGGGTCATGCCACGGTCCATCAAGGCGCGAGCCAGGGCGTGGGCGTTGTCAAGCAGCTGAGAATAGGTGAGTTCGCCGTCATCGTCGACAAGGGCGAGGCGATCCGGGTAGCGCAGCGCACTCATGGAAATCAGGCTGGCGACGGAGAACTTCAGGCGACGCAGGTAATCGAGAATCTTCGGCGCCGTCTTCGGAGTCATGTACAGGGCACCAGTACGCAGGAGTGGTGGAATCGACTGGGCAAAAGCCTTGATTTGGAGCCCAAGTGGTACTTCCGGAGCCTTCATTTCAGCTGCCATGGGTGAGAATCCTCCAAGATGATGGACAAGCGATTAATAGCGCCAAGCGACTCTTTAGTCACACTGACACCATCAGTCACGGTAGTGCGATTTTGTAACAACCAGACTTTAACAAACCTGTGCCGCGTCAAAAAGTAGTTTCCACGAAGAAAAGTAAAAAATACGCAGTCGGCGTGCGCAATGCTTTACGACGGATACCTTTTCGCGTACGGGCTCGAGGATACAGTGTTATCAAACAGTTATAAACCGACAGGAAGCAGTGAATATAACGAAAGGATAACACTGCGGTAACGAATTCAATTCTGATATTGACGTATATAACTCTATGAACCCAGGGGTTTTCGGTTGGTTTGTTTGACGGGGCGGGCAGTAGCTGAATGGCGGTCGCCCCCAGAAATTAGGGGGCTAGGAATCTTCTGAAAAATAGAAATGTTCGAGACTAGGAGGGGCGGAGGTTGCGAGTGCGTAGCTGAATAGGTGGCATATTCGCTGGCTTGAGCCTCGGTGTGCGGCATCGGTGAGCGTCGGAGGAAGTTGCCCTAATTCAGGGTTAGGGCGGCAAGTGTGGGCTCATCCTCTGGTGTGCAGGTAGAGAGCCAACGGTCGATGGCATCGTACTCCGCCTGTGTGAGCCACAGGTGGTATTTCTGTTTTACTGCCACCTGGCGAGCGACATACTGGCAGCGAAATGGCTTATTGGCGGGTACCCAGGATGCGGCATCGCTATCCCGCTTCTGTTGATTGGCGGGGCCATCGACGGCCAAGAGGTTGAGGGGGTCATTGGCAAAGTCCTGCCGAACCTCGGGCGGGAGTTGCTGTGCCCCCTTTTGCCAGGCGTCGCTTAAGGCTACGACATGGTCGATTTGAACGGCAGAAGAGGTATCGCGGCCACGCTGGAACTCAATCATCGTGCCGGTATAGGGATCCAGTAATTGCCCTGAAAGCACGACGCAATCGTGGCTATTTGGTTTGTACTCCTTATTAATAAGGTCACGATTCAAAATATCGTTTCGCGTGTCACATCCGTTGTGCCCAAACTCGGCAGAGACGTCGTCGCTCCAACGTTGCCCGAACTCATCGCGCGCATAGCCGGTTTTCGGTGCGCGCCCTTTTACCTCCAGCTGGTTGAGGGCGCTACGGATGCCGTCGATAGGCGATGTGCCGGGCGCTGGGGTGTCCGGGGCGGCGGGGGCGTGGGGCACTTCGGGAATCTCGGGCGCGGGTTCCTCTGGCTCGGGCGTAAATGCGGGTGCCGGTGCCGGGCTGTATGACTGGCTCTCTGGAGTGGGGGCTGTGGGAGCCGTGCAGCCGCTGAGGATTGTCGCTGCGCCGATAAGGAGGGCGAGGCCCTGCAGTGGCGAGCGGAAACGACGGTTGGCGAGCATGGAGCTAACCATAGCGGTGGGGGCGGATTGGGTATGGAGAGAGGTGTGCTAAAGAATCGAACAATTGTGCGTAGTTAGCGGGGGTGGTAGCTCGATTAGGGGGTTATGGCGTTAAAGCGGGTAGTAAAAGCCCGGTTTTAGTCGAACGGGAAGGGTGTTCTAGCTCCTTCGGGGGTGGGTAAATATAGCTAGTTCCCTAAATACGTATTGCAATACGCCTAGGTGAAAGTGCATTGTTAAAACAGTTGGAAATATAGATAACCCGTGTCCCCCAATTGGCACATTGCACCTACAAGGGGAAAACAGCCATGACAGCTAAGACAGCCATGACTCTGACCGAAACAGCGACCACATTGCCTCGTGGTCCTCAGAGGGAAGGTCTCTACCACCCGTCGAACGAACATGATGCGTGTGGCGTGGCCTTTGTTGCCGACATTTACGGTCGCCAGACTCATGACATTGTCGAAAAGGGCATTCAGGCACTGGTCAACCTCGACCACCGCGGTGCCGCCGGCGCTGAGAAGACCACCGGCGACGGTGCCGGCATTCTCATTCAGGTTCCGGATGCCTACTACCGTGCTGAGCTGAGCAAGGAAGGCGTCATTTTGCCGCCGGCTGGCACCTATGCCACCGGTATTGCATTCCTGCCGCAGTCGCGCATGGCCACCCTCGATGCCATCCGGGCTATTGAAGACATCTGCGCCGAAGAGGGCATCGAGATCTTGGCATGGCGCGATGTGCCGATTAACGCTGACGGGCTTGGCCAGATGGCTCGCCAGGCTATGCCGGTGCTGCGTCAGCTCTTCGTTACCGCGAAGAACTACGAGGGTCGCCAGCTCAGCAATATCGATCTCGACCGCAAGATGTTCTTCCTGCGTAAGCGCTGCGAGCGTGAGCTGGGTGAACAGGGCGCCGGCGAGGGCTCTGGTGGCGACACCGTGTATTTCCCGTCGCTGTCCAGCCGCACGATCGTCTACAAGGGCATGCTGACTACTCCGCAGCTGAAGGATTTCTACCTTGACCTGCAGCAGAAGGAAGTCACTTCCGCGCTCGCCATCGTGCACTCGCGCTTTTCCACGAACACTTTCCCGTCCTGGCCGCTGGCACATCCGTACCGCTACGTCGCTCACAATGGCGAAATCAACACCGTGCGCGGCAACGAGAACTGGATGCGCGCCCGCGAGTCGCTGATTCGCTCTGGCAAGCTGGGCAACATCGACCGCGCGCTGCCGGTGTGCGACCCCAACGGTTCTGACACTGCGCGTTTCGACGAGGCCCTGGAGTTACTGCATCTCGGTGGTCGTAGTCTCCCGCATGCGGTCATGATGATGGTTCCGCAGGCCTGGGAGCACGACGACAATCTCAGCCCGCAGGTTCGCGCGTTCTACGAGTACCACGCCTGCCTGATGGAGCCGTGGGACGGCCCCGCTGCCATCTGCTTTACCGACGGCCAGGTCATCGGTGCCACCCTGGATCGCAATGGTCTGCGCCCGGGGCGCATCTGGGTGACCGACGAGGGCCTGGTGGTGATGGCCTCCGAAGCTGGTGTCCTGGATATCCCGCCGGAGCAGATTGTGCAGCGCACGCGCGTGCAGCCGGGGCGCATGTTCCTGGTGGACATGAAGGCCGGTCGCATTATTGAGGACAAGGAGATTAAGTCCACGCTGGCCGCCACCGGTCCATACGAGGAATGGATCAAAGAGGGCCTGGTCGACATCACCGACCTGCCACGAGAGCGCTACCAGTACATGCCGCATGCCCGCGCGGTGTTGCGGCAGCGCGTCTTCGGCATCACCGAGGAAGACGTTGACCTAATCATCCGCCCGATGGCACTCACCGGCGCGGAGGGCCTGGGTTCGATGGGCTCAGACACGCCGATTGCGGCACTGTCCAACCGCCCTCGCATGCTGTTCGACTTCTTCTCGCAGCGGTTCGCGCAGGTTACCAACCCGCCGTTGGACTCGCTGCGCGAAAAGTCCATCACCAGCATGAATACGTTGCTGGGTGCAGAGACCAACATCCTGGAGCCCACCGCCGATGCCGCCCGTCGCATCCGGCTTGAGCATCCAATCCTGGACAACCACGACTTTGTCACCCTGTGCCAGGCGGGCAAGAACGAGGAGTACTCCGAGTTCCGTGCCGAGGTCATCTCTGGCCTGTACCCGGTCGCCCGCGGTGGCCGTGGCCTGCGCAACGCTATCCGTCGTGTTCGCCGTGAGGTCTCTGAGGCCATTGACCGTGGTGCCCGACTGATTGTGCTGTCTGACCGTGAGTCCAACGAGCGCTTTGCCCCCATCCCGTCGCTGCTGCTGACCTCCGCGGTCCACCACCACCTGGTGGAGGAGCGCACTCGCACGCGCGCCAGCCTCATCATTGAGGCTGGCGACGCCCGCGAGGTGCACCACATGGCCATGCTGCTGGGCTTTGGCGCCGATGCCATTAACCCGTACATGGCTTTCGAAACCATCGATGAGCTGCGCATGAAGGACCAGCTCGGAGCTCTGACGTTGGATCAGGCCTGCTCGAACTACTGCAAGGCTGCCTCCAAGGGCGTGCTGAAGGTCATGTCCAAGATGGGTATCGCCTCACTGCAGTCCTACCGTGGCGCTCAGCTGGCCGACACCGTCGGTCTGTCGCAGGAGTTCCTGGACGAGTACTTCACCGGCGCTGTTTCTCCGCTGGAAGGTATTGGTCTCGACGAGGTCGCAGAAGATGTTGCCGCGCGCCACCGCAGCGCATTCCTGCCGCGCCCGGAAGAGCAGGCACACCGCGAGCTGGATCTCGGGGGCGAGTACAAGTGGCGTCGCGAAGGCGAGTACCACCTGTTCAACCCGGAGACCATCTACACGCTGCAGCATGCCACCCGCACTGGTCAGTACGCGGTCTTCCGCGACTACACCAACAAGGTCGATGCGCAGACCAAGCAGCTGGCAACTCTGCGCGGCATGCTCGAGTTCGCCTCGGACCGCGAGCCAATCGACATTGAAGAGGTCGAACCGGTCTCGAGCATCGTCAAGCGTTTCTCCACCGGCGCAATGAGCTATGGCTCCATCTCTGCGGAGGCACACGAGACGCTGGCCATCGCTATGAATCGCCTGGGTGCGATGTCCAACTCCGGCGAGGGCGGCGAGGACCCAGACCGTTTCGAAATGGAGGCCAACGGCGACTGGAAACGCTCTGCCATCAAGCAGGTCGCATCGGGCCGCTTCGGTGTGACCAGCCACTACCTGTCCAACTGCACCGACATCCAGATCAAGATGGCCCAGGGTGCAAAGCCCGGCGAGGGTGGCCAGTTGCCACCGAACAAGGTCTACCCGTGGATCGCGGAGGTCCGCATCACCACCCCGGGCGTGGGGCTAATCTCGCCGCCACCGCACCACGACATCTACTCAATCGAGGATCTGGCACAGCTCATCTACGACCTCAAGAACGCCAATCCGCGCGCCCGCATTCACGTCAAGCTCGTCTCCGAGCAGGGCGTGGGTACCGTCGCCGCTGGTGTCTCGAAGGCGCATGCCGACGTCGTGCTGATCTCCGGCCACGATGGCGGCACTGGTGCCTCGCCACTGACCAGCCTCAAGCACGCCGGCGGTCCGTGGGAGCTGGGGCTCGCTGAAACCCAGCAGACCCTGATGCTCAACGGGCTGCGCGACCGCATCCGCGTGCAGTGCGATGGCCAGCTCAAGACCGGTCGTGATGTCGTGGTCGCGATGTTGCTGGGTGCTGAGGAGTTTGGTTTTGCTACCGCTCCGCTGGTGGTTGAGGGCTGCGTCATGATGCGCGTCTGCCACCTGGACACCTGTCCAGTTGGTATTGCCACCCAGAATCCGAAGTTGCGGAGCAAGTTCACCGGCCGTGCCGAGCACGTGGTCAACTTCTTCACCTTCATCGCCCAGCAGGTCCGTGAATACCTCGCTGAGCTGGGTTTCCGCACCATCGATGAAGCGGTCGGACATGCCGAGTGCCTGCGTCCGCGCAAGGATCTCGACAACCTTCCGCGCGTCGCAAAGCTTGACCTGGAGCGAATCCTGCACGTTGCCGAAAGCCCCTTCTTTGCGGACCAGGATTCCTACTGCACGAAGGCGCAGGACCACGGCCTTGAGGGCGCGTTGGATGAGCGCCTCATCGACGAAGCGCAGCCCGCGCTGCGTACGGCGCGCGCGAATGGGCTGGCGCCGACACCGGTATCGCTGCACCACGCCATCAGCAATGTGAACCGTTCCGTGGGCACGCGCCTGGGGTATGAAGTCACCAAAGTCGCAGGTAAGCAGGGGCTTGCCGACGACTCCATCGTCGTCAACCTGCTCGGTTCCGCCGGTAACTCGCTGGGTGCGTTCCTGCCGGCCGGTGTGACCATCAAGCTGGAGGGCGATGCCAACGACTTCGTCGGCAAGGGCCTGTGCGGTGGCAAGATTGTGGTTCGACCTTCACGTTCGGCCCCGCCGACCGCGGATGTGGCTACCGACACCATTGCCGGCAATGTCATTGGTTTTGGTGCCACCAGCGGTGAGATCTTCGTCCGCGGCACTGTCGGTGAGCGCTTCTGCGTGCGTAACTCCGGTGCTACGGCCGTGGTCGAGGGCATCGGTAACCACGGTTGCGAGTACATGACCGGTGGCCGCGTCGTAGTGGCGGGCCCGGTCGGTCACAACTTCGGCGCCGGTATGAGTGGCGGTATCGCTTACCTGCTGGATAACGAGGCGACGCGGGCGAACATCAACACCGAGCTGGTCGATATTGTGCCGCTCGATGATGAGGACATCAGCTGGTTGGAGGCCACGCTGTCGAAGCACCGCAAGCTCACGGGTTCTAAGACTCGGTTCCCGGCTGCACAGTTCATCAAAATCATGCCGCGTGATTACGCCCGAATTCTCGACGTAGTCGCGAAGGCAAAGGACAACGACGCTGACATCAACGAAGCAATCATGGAGGCAGTAACCAATGGCTGATCCGAAGGGGTTCATGAAATTCCAGCGCGAAGAGCCTGCTCATCGCCCGGTTCCGCTGCGTCTGATGGACTGGAAAGAGGTCTATGAGGAGGCTAGCAACGAGCAGGTGCAACAGCAGGCGACCCGCTGTATGGACTGTGGTGTGCCGTTTTGTCACTCGGCCTGCCCGCTGGGCAACATCATTCCGGAGTGGAATGACCTGGTTCGTCAGAACCGCTGGCACGAGGCTTTCGAGCGCTTGCACGCCACCAACAACTTCCCGGAGTGGACGGGCCGCCTGTGCCCGGCACCGTGTGAGGGCGGTTGTGTGCTCGGCATCAATGATGATGCCGTGACCATTAAGAACATCGAGCTGGCCATCGTTGAACGCGGCTTCGATGAGGGCTGGGTGCAGCCGATTGTGCCGACTTTCGACACCGGCCAACACATCGCTGTCATCGGCTCCGGGCCGGCGGGCCTTGCTGCAGCACAGCAGCTGACTCGCGCCGGGCATGATGTCACGGTCTTCGAGCGCGACGACAAGATTGGTGGTCTGATGCGCTACGGCGTGCCGGACTACAAGATGGAGCAGCGTTTCCTCGACCGTCGTCTCGAGCAGATGGAAATCGAGGGCACTGAGTTCCGCACCAACATCTCACCGACGGCTGCTGACCTGGCCGAATTCGATGCAGTGGTCCTAGCTACCGGCGCGTCACTGGCCCGCGACCTGCCTGTCGATGGCCGTGATTTGGAGGGTATTCACCAGGCTATGGAGTACCTGCCGGGTGCCAACCGCGTTGCCGCAGGCGAGCTCGACACCCCGCCGATTGATGCGAAGGGCAAGAAGGTCGTTGTCATTGGCGGCGGTGACACCGGCATTGACTGCTTCGGTACCGCGCTGCGCCAGGGAGCGGCGTCCGTCACGCAGTTCGATATTCGCCCGCGTGCGCCGAAGTCCCGTGCGGCGTCGACTCCGTGGCCGATGTATCCGCTGGTCTGGCGTGTGGCGACTGCCCACGAAGAGGGCGAGTACACCATCACCGGTTCCGAACCACCAGAGGTTACCGAGGCACTCGGCTTCAACGCTCGCGTCACCGGCGAGACCCTGGGCAAGCGCGTCTTCAACGTCAACACCGTCTCCTTCCACGGCGAGGACGGTCACGTGACCGGCCTGTCCGCCAACGAGGTCGAGGTCATCGATGGCAAGCGTGTGCCCATGGAGGATACGGATTTCGAGCTCGACGCCGACCTAGTTCTCATCGCGCTGGGCTTCTCCGGTCCGGAGCGCGGCGGTCTGCCCCATGAACTGGGGATTCAGTTCAACGATCGCGGTGTGATGATGCGTGACGACGACTACCTCGCCGTGCGCAGCGACATCGAGCAGAACTTCGACGGTCCGGTGTTCGTGGCCGGTGACAATGGCCGCGGGGCCAGCCTGATTGTGTGGGCTATCGCCGAAGGTCGCGCCTGCGCCGAGGCCGTGGACCAGTACTTGATGGGCGAGTCCAATCTGCCGCGCGCTGTCGAGCCGGAGGATGCTCCAATTAAGTTGTAAACCCTGGTTTAGTTCACCACTATGTTGCCGCGTGCCCCCATTTCGGCATGCACCATCTGGTGGTCGACAAAGCGGTACGTGCCAGGCTCCGGGAATTCGGCCTCAACATAACCACCCTGCGCGGCACCGAGGTCAAGGGCTTGGGCACCGCCCACGCCGTCGTCAAGCAAAAGCGCGCCCTCCTTGTACACGCGATGGAACTGCGTGCCGACGATATGGAAGCTCGTGCCCTTGTTGGGGCCGGCGGCAAGTACCCAGAAACGTACCGTCTCACCTGCGCGAATGCGAATTGGGTGGGTGAGATACTGGTCGGGGTAGCCGTTGAACTTGTAGATATCGGGGTCCTCGGCCATGGTCTTGTCGGCGTCGGGGCCGTCCTCGCCCCAGTAGCTTTCCGACTGCACCAGAAGAACCTCGTGGTCAACATCAGTGAGATTCGGTGGGTCGATGATGACGGCACCGTGCATACCGGCAGCGATGTGCATGGACATGGGCATGGTTGCGCAGTGGTACATCCAGATGCCCGCGCGGTCAGCACGGAAGCGGTACTCAAGCTTCTCACCAGGGGCGATGTCGCGCATTGGCTCGTCCGGCGAAACAATGCCGGCGTGAAAGTCGATGGAGTGACTCATGGTGCCGTCATTAATGAGCGTGACGACGAACTCGTCGCCCACCTTGCCGCGCAAAGTTGGCCCCAGCGGTTTGCCGTTGAATACCCAATGCTGCTGCTCGACGCCAGGGGCAGCGTAGCCGGTGAATTCGCTGGCCCGCAGCGTGACGTGGTGAACCGTGGCGTCCTCGGCGGGCTCTAACATCGGGTTGATGGTGGGGGAGTCCGGACCGGGCTGTTCGCCGACATTCCCGAGTGCGCCTGGCGTTGCGTGGTCGGAGTGGCCGCTGTTCCCGGTGCGGTGTGAATGATTCGAGCCACCTGCATTGACCGTGAGCGTCATGCCCATCTGGCGGTGACCAGCAATGGTGCACCAGCCGTCAATGTCACCGGGAACAACCGGCACTTCAATGGTGGCGGAGTTGCCAGGGGCGACACGTCCGGTGTCCTCGCCGGTGGCCAAGCGCAGATCGTGGACCTGGGAATCAGCGTTGACCATGGTGATGACCAGTCGGTCGCCGGGGTTCGCCTCTATAACGTTCGGGGTATAGGTCATATCGTTGGCAGTAACCGTCACCTCGACGGTATCTCCGGTGGACGCAACATCACCGGTGGTTTCAATGCTTCCTGTACCGCCACCGCCACCGCTCAGCGCAACGCCGACGGTTACTACCAGGCCCAATACAGCCAGAGCAGCGGTCGTTTGAGCACCGAGTCGACGTGCAGTTGCATGCAGTTCGACCGGTTTCGGCGGTGCTTCCTTGTTCGCCCGTGCCTTCTGACTCTCTTTTAACGCACCAATCTGAGCCTTCGCGGCACGGCCGACAAGTGGCAGATAAGACACCAAGGCAAGGGAGACCATTGCGGAGACCGCCACTTTGGTCCAGGAAGGCAGCGGCATTAGCCACAGTGCCAGACCAATATTGATGGTTGACCAGCGGAATGCGCCCGCGCGGTCAAGTTCCTTCATACCGGCAGAGACTGGGCCAGCACCTCCGCCGATGGTGGCGGGCAAGAGTTGGCTCATCATGCCGATAAGCAACTGGGCGCCGAAACCGATTACCAGCGGCAGCGTGAGGGATGAGATTACGAAGCCGTCGTCAAGCGCCTTGACTGTGGCGACTGCGAGTGTGCCGATTAGCCAGACGACTGCAGCTGCAGCAGACAACGCCGGGTAGCTGAGGCGGTCGCGCGGGTCTTTAGCGACAGTCATGACGTTGTGTGCCCACGGGATGGCGGCTATGACCCAGCCGATAGTGATAATGCCAAGGCCGACGGAGTCCAACCAGTTGAAGCTGGTCAGTGCACCGATCGCAGTAATTGCGATACCTATGAGCTGTACTGCTAGTGCCAGCTTCGGGCGGGAATGCGGCGACATCCGGGTTCGCCACAGCGCTGGGAACATGGTGATGAGCGTGCCGCAGGCCGCGAGCCCGAGGAAGCCAATGAGGTTGACGGTTTCGTGTGCCAGTAGGAGGTCGTCGTGAAGCGCTTTGCCCTTAGGAGATGCGAGGATGGCGCCGAGTGCAGCGCCGATGGGCAGTAGGCATGCCGACGCGACGTAGTGTGCAACGGAGATGGCGAATGGCCGATCGCGCTTCGCTACCAGGTCGCGTCCGAGGGAAAACGCATGCCATGCGACGGCGACGCCGACGACCGTCGCGCCGGTGGTGGTCACTGGCCACCAGTCACCGAGCTTGCCGACGACCGTCGCGACAATACCTACGTTGAGCAGGTAAATATTTGCCAACTGAATCTTCCGATTGCCAACGGGCACGTCGATTTTCAGTAGCTTTTCGGTGAAGTGGCGGCCCCAGATGAGGATGGAGTTGGTGACGGCGCCGAGGGTAAAGAGATGCACCAACAGCCAACGGCCATCGGCGACGAAAGGGTGAATGAGTGCTGCCACAATGATGGAGGCGAACCACCAGCGCACTGGCATACCGGCCTTGCGATGCCAGGACATGCGGCGCTTCTTGCCAGGCTTAGTAGGCGGTTTGGTTGTGGGGGATTGGGGTTCTGGTGTGGCGTGCGACGACATATATCAATAATACGCATACTGGGTGCGCATTTAATATGGGCGCATGTAAGAGTGCTTTTATTTGGTCGGGTCTTCGCCGTTTTTGTGGGCCTGCCAGAACTGTGTGGTCTTCTGTGTCTGACCCATCCGGTTTTGAATCAGCATCAGGGTAGTAAGGAAGGGCTTCCGGGTGATGAAAGCGCGTGCCCGACGCGTTGATGATGTGCTCACGGGGAAGTGTAACCCTTTTGTCAAAAACGATTGTTTGAGTATTCACGCAAATACTTCCTTGAATAAACATCTCAATAAAGAGGTGATCGTGCATTAATTGCAATCGTCAGGAAGTGGTTACGTTAGAAGCTAGTTTGTACAGCTAGTTAGATGAATGTAAACAGATTGAAGCTTCAGTAAACAGTTGGTGAAACGTTGTTTTACCAGGGAGAATGATGAGTGGTAAAGGTGGCTTTTTGGCTACCCGAACGATGGGGTAGCCCTTTGTAGTAGGGGGCTGTAAATGTAGTTCATATCGCATAGTATGCCAAGCCTGTGGAACGCATTGTGCGTAAGAAAATTTAACCAGCAGTAAAAGGCATAAGAATGTTTATCCGAGACTGGAAGCAGCTCGCCTGGTGCGTATTTGACGTACTCGCCTGGCTGATTGCGCTGTCCGCCGCTAACGGAATCGTCCGCGGTGAATTGGTATCTTTCTCTGAAATATCAGGCACTAATTTTTTGGTTGTCGCTGTCGCCGTGGCCGTCATCGTCCTGCTCGGCCTGCTGCTCGGGGAGTACACCAACCCGCAACGCGTATGGCCCGGCAGTCGAACTGAAGATATTGTTCTGCTGAGCATCAGCATGGGCGGTGCTACCGCAGCCACTGGCTTGGCTCAAATCCTGAAGACCTTCCCGGAAATTGCGTGGTACGTTCCGTTCGCCGGTGGCTGTGTCGCAACTTTGGCAAGTATCTATACCCGAACTCTCGCTCGCTGGATTACCAACAACTTTGGCTCCCGTCAGACGGATGACCGCTTGATCGTTCTCGGTGCAGGCCGTCGAGCCAAGTTCTTTATTAACAGCCTTACGGATTCCGGTATCTCCCGTGAGAACCGCTTCCACTTGGTTGGAATCGTCGATCCCAAAGAAAGCCGCGAGAACCATATTTCTCGTATCCATGGTCTCCGCGTGATTCGTGGAATTGATCAGCTGGGTGAGCTCGCATCGCGCACTTCGGCGCAGTCGGTCATCATTGCTACTGATGAGCCACTGTCCACTGAGTGCATCAACGTCCTCAACCACATTTGTGAGGAATCGTCCCTGCGCCTGCTCATTCTGCCGCCGGTGGAGGAGTATTCGCGCCACCGTGGTGCTGTCGCTACCTCGCAGGTGCGCGAAATTAACATCGCCGACCTCATTGGCCGTCAGCCTCTGCACCTGGATGAATCCAAGGTCGCTTCCATAATCCGCGGTAAGAAGGTGCTGGTCACCGGCGCTGGAGGTTCTATCGGTTCCGAAATCTGCCGACAGGTTCACCGCTTTGAGCCGGCAGAACTGATTATGCTGGATCGCGATGAGGGCGGCTTGCATGCCACGCAGCTGTCGCTGACGGGTTCGGCGCTTCTCGACGGCTCCGATACCGTCCTGGCTGATATCCGTGACGCGGAAATGCTGACGCAAATCTTCACCGAGCGCAAGCCCGATGTTGTCTACCATGCTGCAGCTCTCAAGCACCTGCCGCTGCTGGAGAGCTACCCTGCAGAAGCAGTTCAAACCAATGTCATCGGAACTCAGAACGTCCTGGATGCAGCGGCTGGGGCCAACGTTTCAACCGTTATTAATATTTCCACGGACAAGGCTGCGAACCCGGCCTCGATTCTGGGTGAATCCAAGCGCGCTGCGGAACGTCTGACTGCGCACATGGGGAAAACTCACGAAGGTGTCTGGGCATCTGTCCGCTTCGGTAACGTGTTTGGCTCGCGCGGTTCAGTCATTACGACTTTCCAGCGTCAGATTGAAGAGGGCGGCCCGGTGACGGTGACGCATCCTGACGTTCAGCGCTACTTCATGACCATTCCGGAGGCATCGCAGCTGGTGCTGCAGGCTACCGTTATTGCAGAGTCCGGTGAGACTCTGGTGCTGGAGATGGGTAAGCCGGTCAAGATTGCTGAGCTGGCGGAGAACTTGATCAGGCTCCATGACGCAGACGTAGAGATTGTCTACACGGGCCTTCGCGAAGGTGAGAAAATCTCCGAAGACTTGGTTGATGACCGCGAGGTTCCCAAGATCGGTGATCGTCATCCGCTAATCACTGAGGTACGTGTTGAGCCGGAACGGCTGAATTCGCGGATTCTCCCGTGCACACATAATCACGATGCTGCACGTCGTTGGCTTGCAGAGCACGGTGGGGCGCAAAGCAGTATTGAGGCGCATCCCACCGGTGCACAATCACTTGCAACCGTTAGTGCGAAAGCAAAAAAGTTAGGATGACTCCCCACCGTGACAACTACCAGCTCCTCTAACTCCGGGCAGCTGGCGCAAAGAGTTCGAACAGTTGCGACGATTTCGGCAGCTTCAGCGCTCGCCGCAGTCGTCGCCTTTGTGGTCAGTATTCTTTCCGCGCGAGTGCTGGGGCCCGCTGGTCGAGGCGAGGTCGCTACCGTTTTGCAGTTCGCCTATATTGTGGCGCCATTCGTCGGCTTTGGGGCCGATCGGCTTTTGCTGCGCCGCGATGATTACGACCACGGTCTCATTCCGAGTGGTTACGCCATGACCGTGGTCGCTCTGATTGCCTGCGCCATCGCAGGAGTCGTCTACGGACCGTGGACGGCAATGGCCGGCATTGTCGCCTTGGTTACCGTGTCATTTTCCATGGTTCGTGCGATGGCCATCAGCCGCCATCGAGTGTCCTTCTTCGTCGCAGTATTCGTCGGCTTCCAGGGCTCAGTGCTGCTGATTAGCACTGCGCTGTATTTCGCTGGAGTCGAGGACTGGCGCTGGTGGGCTGCGGCCTACATCTTCCCGGCGCTGCCCCTGGCAATCTGGTCGCTGGCGAAGTCACGCGAGCATACCGATTCCCGTGTCGGCGGAGTGGTAGAGACGGCTCGTACAAATGCCCCGTTCATCGCATCGGGTCTCGGACCGCTGACGACCACACGCTTGGGGCGCGTTTTACTGCCGGCGCTGGCCTCGCCGGCGTCGTTAGGCCTTTTCGTGGTCGTGGCGACGGCGACAGAGCCGCTGTACTGGGTCGCGCAGTCAGTCGCCGATCAGCGCACCAGCGACCAGAGGGGTCGCGAACTCACCCCGTCTCGTGTGCTCCGACACCTTGGCATAGTCACTGCAGCGTACGGCGCGCTTGGTGCGCTCGGTGGTATGGCACTCTACTTCCTCATCGTGCCGGTATTCGGCCATGAGTTTGAGCCTGCTCGGGAGTTGGTGCTGCCACTGACTATCGCGGCCGTGGTGCTCGGCTGCTACCGACACCTGTGCGGTGAAATTCTCGGCAGCGACAATCCCCGTCGAATTGGCCGAGTGGAGCTCATTTCCGCCGTTATCGCTGTCATTTGTTACCCGATTGGCATTCTTCTCGGAGACGCCCTCGGTCTCGCGTGGACCAGCGCAGTTGTCTACTTTGCAGCAGCCGTTGTTGCCGCAGTGGCGTTGATGCAGCCGAGCAGAGGCCCGAAAAATCCATCAACCACCAACGAAGAACTTCCCGTCGACGTAATCGAGGAAAGCTAAACAATGCGAATCACTTATATCCACCAGCACTTTGTTCTCCCCGGTGAGCCGGGTGGTTCCCGACCCTACGAGTTTGCCCGCCGAATGGCCGCTGCAGGCCACGAGGTGACAATGATCTGTGGTCGCGATGAGGCCATGGATAAAACGGTCGATGGCATCCACGTGCGTCGTTTAGCGATTCCGTACCGCAATGAAATGTCGAAGCGCGAGCGCATCGTCAGTTTCTTCAACTTCCTGGTGCGCGCCTCCGCGGTTGCTGCCCGTGTGCCTGCCGACGTGATTTACGCGTCCTCGACTCCGCTGACTGTGGCGGTTCCGGGAATTGTGGCGAAGTTTACCCAGCGTGCGCCGTTGGTGGCGGAGATCCGTGACCTGTGGCCAGAGGTGCCAATCAAGTTGGGCTACCTCAATAATCCGGTGGCGATTTTCCTGGCCAAGCAACTGGAGAAGGCATTTTATGCGGCATCGAGCGAGGTCGTGGCGCTGTCGCCGTCGATGGCCGATGGCGTCAAAGAGGTAGCTCCGAAGAAGTGCGTGACTGTCATTCCGAATGCGTCGGACTTTGAGCGTTTTGATGTCCCGGTCGAGCAGCGTGCAGCTTTCCGTAAGGAGCAGGGCTGGGGCGATGACGTGGTGGCGGTCTACGCTGGTGGTTTTGGCATGTCCTACCAGCTGGAGTGGCTTGTGGATTTGGCGGCGCAGCTGCGTCGTGATGGCGTGGAGAATGTGCGCTTTGTCCTGCTGGGGCAGGGAAGCGACTCGGATGCGTTGTACCAGCGCGCTGAGAACGCTGGCCTCGATGCCGATGCGATGTTCCTCGGCCGTCAGCCGAAGGAAGATGTCGCCAAGTACGTGTCTGCCGCCGATATCGCGCTATCGCCGCTGCGTGATGACCCCTGCCTGGAGGGCAATTCCCTGAACAAGGTCTTCGATGCCATGGCCGCATCGCGTCCGGTGGTGTTCAACCACGGTGGCTGGCTGGAGGAAGCCGCAACCGAGCACGATGCCGGCTGGCGTCTCTCGCGCGATATTCCGACTGCGGCCAAGCGATTCGCTGAGATCATCTCCGACCGCGATGAGATGCGCGCAGCGGGACAGCGAAACCGCGAACTGGGTGAGAAGCGTTTTGCTCGTGACAGCCTGTACAACCAGCTCATCGAGGTACTCAACCGCGTTCGAAAGGTTCAGAAGTAATGACTAACGCCGACACTAACAAGCCCAATGAGCGGATCTTTCTTTCGCTCGCGACAGTCACCGAAGCAGAAGAACAGGCCGTCGTTCGTGCACTCCACTCTGGTTGGGTGGCTCCGTTGGGTCCCGAGGTAGACGCGTTTGAAGCGGAGATTGCCAAGCGCTGCGGTGTTGAGCACGCGCTCGCGCTGTCGTCTGGAACTGCTGGCCTGCACTTGGCGCTGCTCGCGCTGGGGATTGGTGAAGGTGACTACATTCCGGTTTCCACCATGACCTTCGCGGCCACGACCAACGCCATTGCTTACGTTGGTGCTACGCCGGTGTTCGTCGATGCCGCAGAGGACGGAAACATCGACCCTGAGCTGCTGCTCGGCACCGTCGATGAGCTGCTTGCCGAGGGCAAGAGCGTTCCCGCCGTGATGATTGTGGACCTCTTTGGCCGCTGCGCCGATTACCCGGCCTTCGCGCCACGCCTGGAAGAACTCGGCATCGCGCTCATCGAGGACGCCGCCGAGGCGCTCGGTGCCAGCGTCCATGGTCAGCCGGCCGGCAGTTTCGGCCGTGCCGCCGCGCTGTCTTTCAACGGCAACAAAATCATGACCACCTCCGGCGGTGGCATGCTGCTGTCCGATGATGCCGATCTCATCGCCCGCGCGCGCTACCTCTCCACGCAGGCGCGTCAGCCCGTCGCTTGGTACGAGCACACCGAAATCGGCTACAACTACCGCCTGTCCAATCTGCTCGCCGCACTGGGGCGGGCGCAGCACTCGCGTCTGGACGACATGATCGCTCGCCGCCGCCAGATTCGCGATGCGTACATCGATTTGCTCGCCTCGCTTGACGACGATGCCCCTGGTAAAGGTACCCGCTTGCTCTCTGACTCCGACGAGCGTTTCACCGAGAACTGCTGGCTGACCTCAATTGTGCTGCCACAGGAGGCCGTCGATAAGGGCGTCCTGAGCCCAGACAGCGTGATTGCAGCACTGGGTGAGGCCAACATTGAGGCTCGTCACCTGTGGAAGCCCATGCACCTACAGCCGGTGTATGAAGGCGCGCGAGCGACCATCAACGGCACCGCTGAGAATCTTTTCTCCCGCGGCATTACTCTTCCTAGTGGTCCGGCGCTGGACGATGACGACGTCGCGCGGGTGATAGGTGTTTTGAAGGAAGTGCTGGGATGACTCCTACAGAGGTAGCTGGAGAAACTGTAAAACAGCGAAAACCAATACTGCAGTCGCTGTTTATTGTGGTGGCCGCAGGAATGTTTGCTGGTGTCCTCTACGTTGGCGACACGACGATGAAGGACGTCTCTTCGGCGCTTCCTGATCTCTCTCTTGCATTGCCGATTTTGGTGGTTGTTGCAATCCTTACCGCCTTCGGCACCCCAGAAGCGCAGCGCCAGAGTTGGCTGAATGCGATGAAAGGCGCTGGCAATGTAAAGCAGTGGCCGATGGCCGTGTGGGCATTAGTGGCTTTCTATGCCTGGTTGTTCTGGATGATGCTGTCCGGACTGTGGGCCCCCGAAGCTGCCGAAGTTGCTCCTGTCGTTACTGCGTTGATAACGCTTGGGCTCATCGCCACGATGTCAGCAATACTGTTCTATTTGCATCCTCAGGCACTGGTATGGCTGTGGTTAGCAGTAGCCATTTGCTCGCTTATTTTTCTCTACGGTGGCATTACTGGTCCGAAATATGTCGGGCGCATGACGGCGTTCGGCGGTGGACCGAATGTCTTTGCCCGTTTCATGCTGTACGGCATCGCGGCAGCTGTGTTTTTCATGCTGTGGCGTAAGTTCATGTGGGCAGTTCTCTTGTTTGCTGCACCATTTGCTTACGGTCTCGTTGCGTCGGGAAGCCGCGGTGTACTGGTTGCTACCACCGTGGTAGTCCTCTTTACCGCAATAGCTGTGTTTTTTCACTGGGGTTGGAAGTGGGCGACTGTTTTTTACGTCGCAGTCGCCGCAGCGGTCGCGTACGGATACTCGCGGTTCATCGCAGGTACCGAGATTGAAGAATACTTTAAGACGCGCTTTATCCAATTGACCTTCGAAAAAGAACATGATTCCGGACGCGGTTATCTCCATGATGAAGCTTTCCGAATCATGAGTGAACACCGCATCTTTGGTGGAGGCCTGCATAGCTTCGTTGTGCTGTCGACACCGAGGTCTTCACATCCACTGGAGCATCCGCACAATATCTTCTACACAGTCGGATCTGAAGCGGGTGTCATAGGTATCGGTCTGTTTGTGATTGTGCTGGTTGTGTTGGCAATCGCCTGTCGCCACCTATTCAAGTTTCTTCAAGCTGGTCTGACCGCAGCCGTGGCATTCTCGGTTCTTGTGGCACAGGTTTTTTCCGGCTACTACTACGATTCCCGTTCGCTATGGCTATTTGGCTTTGCAGCAGCATTTGCGATGCTGAGCCTACGGCGCAAGGACGCAGCATCGGCAGAACCAGAGCTGGAGCCGCAACCAGAACCCGCAGCCGAGCCCGAACCAGTCATGGTCACCGATACCGCGGGGCCGGTTGTGCCGGAGCCGGAGCCAGCGGTGGCCGTCGTCAAGCAAAGTGCGCCTGACAACAAGAATGACAACAGGAAGCTGCGCGTTGCGGCAGCGTCGTTTGCCGCGGCCGGTGTAGTGGGTGCGGTTGGTTGGCTGGTCAGGAACCGTTCCAATGAGGAAGTCGATGCGCGTGCCGAAAAGCTTCTGCGCGAAATGTTCAACGAAAAGTAGGAGATGACCAATGGATTCACTGAGCATCCGCGCGCAACGGGTAATTAAGCGCGGCATCGACATCGCGGCATCTGCAGCGGGCTTGATTGTGCTGTCGCCAGTTATGGGCGCTACGGCTCTGGCAGTGCGACTTTCCATGGGAAAGCCAGTCCTGTTCCGTCAGGAACGTCCGGGGCAGGATGGTAAGCCGTTTAATATCCTCAAGTTCCGGACGATGCATCACGTCAATCCGGCAAAGGGGCTTGTCGACGATGCGTCCCGCCTCACCGAGGTGGGAAAATTCCTTCGGTCCACAAGCTTGGATGAGCTCCCGGAGCTCATCAATGTACTGCGTGGAGACATGAGCCTCGTTGGTCCGCGCCCGCTGCGCATGAAGTACCTAGAGCGCTATTCGCCGCGCCAAGCACGCCGCCATGAGGTGCCACCGGGAATTACGGGGCTTGCCCAGGTCTCGGGCCGCAATGGCATCACCTGGGAAGAACGTTTCGAGTACGACGTGCAGTACGTGGATAATTGGTCGCTACTGCTCGATGCAAAGATTCTGCTCGACACTATCTTGGTGGTGCTCAAGCGTGAAGGGATCTCGGAAGAGGGGCAAGTGACCATGACCGAGTTCACCGGTTCGTCGGATGAGAATTCGTCGGATAAGGACGATTCGGCTAACGCAGGTTCTTAATCACGCCTGCGGGAACACCGGCGACAACGGTGTAGTCATCGACGTTTCTGGTAACTGCGGCTCCGGATCCGATGTACGCTCCCTCACCAACGGTGAGGCCGGGGTTGATTACGGAGTTGGCTCCTAGCGTGCAGGCTTCGCCAAGCGTGACAAAGCCCGACACGGCATTGAGCGGGAAGATTGTGCAGTAGTCCCGCAGCACCGCATCGTGGCCAATCGTGACATTCATATTGATTTGGGCGTGCTTGCCTACCTCAATATTGCAGGTCAGGCGCGCTCCGGGGCAGATGACCGTGCCCTCGCCGAGCGAGACCAGCGCGCCAATGCTGGTGTCTGGGTGGACCAGAGTCGCAGGCACGAGCCCTTCGGTATCTGCGCGTTGCGCAATCGAACGTCGAGCAGCGCCGCTGCCGATTGCGACTGTGTAGTAGACCCCCTCGGGTAAGTCCGCGAGGATTTCGGTTTTGCCCAAGAGTTGCACACCCATTTTGTGGAAAAAGGTCATATCTGGGGTGCCATCATCAATAATGCCTAGGATTTCCCACTGCGGTGGTAGGCCGTTGGCTGCTGCGTAGTCGTTGATGTCCTTGATGAAGCTGACCACGTTTCGCCCAAAACCACCAGCGCCGACGATGACAATCTTTTCGGTCGTCGTGTTGTTAATCCACTGCTTTAGCATGAGTGTCATTATCCCACTGATAGCCGTATTCAGCCGGAGTGCGTGACCCCGAATCCACCTACCACCAGTATGTGGGATAGCGGAGGCCGCGCAGTCGATTTGCGAGGATGCCAAGCATCACGATCATGATCGACGAAGCGAAAATGAAGCCTATGAAGCGGAAATCGTTGGCGAGCCCATGACCGTGTGGCATCAGCACAGTGACCATAGCGGTAGCGGTGGCAGGGGAGTGCGCCGCGCGAGCAAGAAGCATGAGCGCGAAGGCGACGCCGGCGGCAACCGCTGCAGCAATGATGGTCGAACCCAACATGTGCAGAATTGCGATGCCAGTCGTGCAGCCGATGAGGTGTCCGACCACGACATTTCGTGGCTGAGCCAGAGGCAAGTTGGGCGCACCGACAATAAGCGCCATGGCAGCGCCAATAGGAGGCAGAAATAGCAGGTCAGAGACAGAAGTTGAGATGAGTGCCAGGGTCATCAGCGGCAGGCTCACGGCTACCGAGGCGGCGATAACATGGCGTAGCGGAGGGCGAGGTGGCGCTTCGCTGGCGATCCGGGGCCACTTCGGAGACCGTGAATTAGACATGAGAACGATGTTAGGGTGTGCTGCCTCATCCGCGTCGCGGTTCGAGGTTTTTATTGAAATAGAAGTTTAAATGGGGTGGCTCCCAGGTCTCCCAAGCCTACAAAGCCGAACCAGACCCGAACCAACCCCCGACCATTTTCACCGGATATGACACACTTAAGGGCATGGAGCCTATCGATGTCGCAATCCGGGATGAGTCCATCCGTCTCGGGCAATTCCTGAAGTTGGCAAACCTGGTGGAAACGGGCGGTCTGGCCAAGGAACTCATTGCCGAGGGCCAGGTCAGCGTGAACGGTGAGGTCGACACTCGCCGTGGCAAGGTGCTGCGTCCAGGGGACGTCGTCTCTGTTGCCGGTATGTCGGCACGCGTGGCCACCGCCGATGAAGTCGATGATGACTACTTTGATGAGGCCACCGCCGACGATGACTTTGATCCTGAAAAGTGGAGGAACTTGTAACTCATGCCCGCATTTCCCGCCGAATTTGGCATGCCCCTGCGCGTAGATCTGCTCTCCGCCGCACCGCGTAAGACCGAGCGCTTCTACCGCGGCGTTCTTGGGTGGGCTTATCGCAATACCGCGCCAATCCATGAGGATGCCCGCGAGGCATCCGCTGGTCGCCGCGTTGCCATGCTGTCCGGAATGCCGGTGTCGGTGCTGCTTGAGGCCGATAAGGACGCTGAGGATGCCTTCGTCAACCAGTGGCGCGTGAATTTCCATGTCGACTCCGCCGCTGGTGCCGTCGAGAAGGCGCGTGAGCTCGGCGCCGAGGTCTTCCAGGAACCGACCCCGCTTGTCGACGGATCCACGATGGCCGTCGTTTCCGACCCCGCCGGTGGCCTCATTGGACTTTTGGAACAGCCGGGTGAGCAGGCCTTCATTGCAGCGGGCGAGCCCGGCACCCCGGTGTGGTTCGAGCTGGTCGCAGGCCCAGAGGAGACCTTTGAGCAGGTCGCGGACTTCTACCACAACTTCTTTGGCTGGGAAATCGCAGTGCGCAACAAGAACGAGCACGGCACTTTCGCAGTTGCGATGGAAGACGGGGCGCCGTTCGCTGGCTTGGTAGCCAGCTCGGTTGCTGCACAGACCGATGCGGCAGATAAGAGCTTCGTTGGCTGGCTGGCCTACCTTGGCGTGGAGAACATCGACACCGCTGTCGCCAAGGCTGAGGAACTGGGCGGTTCCGTGCTCGTTGCCCCGCAGGCCACCGAGTTCGGCCCGCTGGCAACTGTGCAGGATCCGTGTGGTGCGGCAGTTGTACTCTGCGAGGTGCCGCTGCCACCGGAGGAGGACATCCGCGAGTCCGACCCGCTGGAAGGCATTGACCTCAGCCAGTTCCAGTAGGCGCTAGAGCTCTTCTTCGTCGTCCTCAGGGTCCTGTTTTCCGGTGTAGTTAACGTGTAAAGGATTGTCTTCGTTTTTAGCCAATGCAGCGAAGAAGTCATTGGTCCAGGTAAAAAGTTCACTTTTACCAAGGTTGACTTGCTGCTGGAGCAATGGGTGATAAACAACCCGCTGTGACGGTGGGCAGCCGTAGTAAAAGATTCGGTACAGTCCAGCGCGCGATTCACGTATATGGCGATGGCAGTACTTGACCAGTTCATCAGCGCGATCCTCTGCGGTCTTATGACCAAACAGTGTTGCCGCGCGTTTGCGGTAAAAGCCACCATCAACAAGCACTGCTGTAGTGATCTCGCGTAAAGGCACAGCTCGCGCAGCACTATATCTGTTTCTACTCATATTTCTTGGCCCTCCCCCTATGAGTAATCCCAGTCATCGGCGCTCTCCTTATCGGCGGAGGGTCAACGGCTGGGATTGATAGCAACCACTTTAATTGCGCTTCGTAATCGAGTCAATGCCTACAACCCCAGCTCCGCCCGCACCGCAGCCACAAACTCGCTGGTAGTCGCGGTTCCGCCGAGGTCTGGCGTCGCGGCAGTGCGTGTCGCGGCGTAGACGGCCTCGCGCAGCTTGGCAGCCGGCGCAAGTTCCGAGGTCGGATGCCCAAGATGCTCCGCGCACATTGCTGCAGAGAGCAAAAACGCAGCCGGGTTGGCGATGCCGCGCCCGGCAATGTCCGGTGCCGAACCATGCACGGGCTCGAAAACCGCAAAGTCGTCGCCAACATTCGCCGACGCCGCCAGCCCCAGCCCGCCAATCAGTCCTGCACCAATGTCACTGAGGATGTCGCCGATAAGGTTTTCCGCGATGATGACATCAAAGCGCGCCGGGTCGGTCACCAGCTGCATTGCCACGGCATCCGCATTGGCAAAATCGAATGCGACCTGCGAATACTCCTCCGCCACCTCTTCAACTGCCCCGCGAATCACACGCGCAGAGTCCCGCAGGATATTCGGCTTGTCCGCCACCGTCACCGTCGGCGTGGCCTCCGAATCGGGGTTTGCCGCCTGCCGCGCGAGAGCCAACTTGGCAGCCTGTCGCGCAAGGCGGTGCCACGCAAAGGACGTCGTCACGCGCAAAGAAACCGCAACTTCGCCACGCTTATCGACGGCGCGAGTCACCGTCGAGTCCTCCACTACCTCTGCCCACAGGTGGTGGTGCGGGGAGTCGGCCGGGGCGTCGTGAGGCGGGAGGAGATAGTCGTGACTGTAGAGGCCCTCGGTGTTTTCGCGGACGATGGTGAAATCGGCAGTCGCGCCGGGCAGGGTGACCGGGCGGATGTTGGCGAAGAGGTCGAGACGCTGGCGCAGCTGGAGAACAGGGGAGCGGTAAGTCAGGCCGGTACCGCGCAGATGCGGTGCTAGTTCTTCCTCGGCCTCGCGAGCGGGCTTGGAGGTAATCGCCGCGAGCAGAGCGGCATCGCTGCGCGCAAGTGTTTCCCAGGTTTCCTGTGGGACGGGATTGCCGTGCGCACACCACTGTGACCAGCCAATTTGTGCCTCTGTTAGCTCCCAGTGGGGGAAGACATCGGCGATGAGTCCTCGGCAGGCATCGGTGATTTCAGGGCCGATGCCGTCGCCGGGCAGGAGTGTGATGCGGCGCGGTGCCGCTTCTAAAGCAGTCGCAGGCTGGTCGGTTTCCATGGCTCTTAGCCTAGGACTGCGACGCCTGCGCGTGTGTGGTTTGGCCTACTTAGCGAAAGTAACCGGGATCTCGGTGATGTCCTCGAAGCCCTCGCTGTGGTCACCGAAGAGCTTCAGCACGCAGTCCTGCTGGGTGCAGTCCACGGCCTCGCCGGTGGGCACAACGCTGAGCTCGAAGTGTGCGGTGTTGTCGTCGGCGATGGTGGTGGTGCCGCCGGACTTCTTGGTAATCCACTGCTGCGACTGGGTGCCGGCACTGCGGTCACCGGTGCAGTCCGGGACGGGGTTGCCTGGAGCCTTCTCGGCGGCGCAGAGTGCGGCGTAGTAGCCGTAGTCGGGGTCGAGACCAGACAGGTCGACGGAGATGACATCGCCCTCGGAGAGGTCGTTGACCGGCTCGGCCTCCATGGTTACTTCGCCGGCGCTGGCGTCGGTTTCTTGATCTGCAGCCGAGCTGGTGGTTTCCGAGGCGTTGGTAGCATCCTGTGCGGCATTGTCCGCGTCATCTGCGCCACAGGCGGCGAGAAGTGGAAGTGCGGCGACGGCCGGAATAGCCAGGAAAGCCGCGCGACGCTGGAGTGTACGAGTAGTCATAGGAGGTAACGTCCTTCCGAAAAACTGTAGAAATTACTATCTTTATTTAAGGGTAGGCTAACCTAGAACTAAAAGATAGCCTAAGATTCTTTGGGTGAGTAGAGCAAAGTCCTTTCTAAGCTCTTTGTTACTAGTGTTAGTCGTTATTTAGTCAATCTTTTTGTCGTCTATCTCCGTGCAGCGTCAGCTCACAGAGGGGGAATATGTTCACCGTGCCTGCCTGTCGCGTTCGCAGCCTTGCCGGAACACTGCTGAGTGTTGTCCTAGTCGCAGGACTAGTCGCCTGTGGTTCCGATGATGCCGCGAGGGAGGGGGCATCGTCGTCAAGCGCTGGCGTGACGACGGTTCCGCGCGCCGACAACATTTCCGCTCACGGTGCCGCGCATGCGAACCTACCTTCGGAAAACCCCGAAGTGCTGCTGAAAGACCCGAAGCCGGCAGAAGATAAGGACTACCAGCGTATTCTCACGCTTGACCGGGCGGGAGCACTCAGCCGAGCGGTCTACACGCTTGGCCTCGGAGACCGTCTGGTGGGGCGCGACTCCAC
Source organism: Corynebacterium sp. HMSC064H12 (assembly GCF_001809925.1). Classification (NCBI taxonomy): domain Bacteria; kingdom Bacillati; phylum Actinomycetota; class Actinomycetes; order Mycobacteriales; family Corynebacteriaceae; genus Corynebacterium; species Corynebacterium sp. HMSC064H12. Next base: position 58,110 of record NZ_KV799361.1, read on the forward strand.
CTCCGATTTCCCGGCGGTAAAGGATTTGCCGAACCTCACCATCGGCGGGCATGCAGTCAATGCTGAGTCGGTGATGAAGCTAAAGCCGGAGCTCATCATTACCGATGGCACGATTGGCCCTAGCCGTGTCTTCGACACGTTTGAAAAAGCGGGGATCACCGTCGTCCATGTGTCGGACGAGCGCACTCCCGAGACGATCAACACGCTTATCGACGAAGTCGCGGGCGCAGTCGGCCTGGCTGACCAAGTTGGCCCGGTGAAGGAGCACCTGGACAAGGAGCTGGCGGCTGCGACCGAGTACGCGCAGGCCAAGGCCGATGGCCGCAAGATGATGATCCTGTATGTGCGCGGAACCGGTGTGGCCATGATTGCGGGACCGGATTCTGGTGGGCGTTCTCTGATCACTCGTCTCGGCGGTGTCGATGCCGGTGAGGGCGTGGGTATTGAGGGTGCGTTCACGCCTATTACTCCGGAGTCCCTGATTGCTGCGGCTCCAGACACCATCCTGGTTATGTCTGGTGGCCTGGAGTCCGTCGGCGGGATTGAAGGCTTGAAGGAAATCCCGGGCATCGCACAGACCCCGGCGGGCCAGAATGAGTCCGTTGTGGACGTGCCCGATTCGCAGCTGCTGTCCTTTGACTCGCAGTCGCCGCGTGCGATTCGCGCCATTGCGGATGCTCTCTACGGTGGCGGTGCTGGTGATGGCGCTGACAAGACTGCGGGAAAGTGACTGGCTGAGCAATGCAGACAACCGCGAACAAAACTAGTCCGTTCAGACAGGTGGCCGTTTTCATTGGACTCGCCCTAGCGCTGGTGCTGGCAATAGGTTGGTCGGCCTCCGTGGGGCAGTTCGGCGCTACCATCGGCGAATCACTGAGCTCAATGGTGAGGCTAGTGTTCAATGGCGGTCTCGGTGACGCGCCAGAGCCCATCGACACCGTGCTGTGGCAAGTGCGACTGCCGCGCATCGCGCTGGCCTGCCTCGTTGGCGCGGGGCTCGCCCTCGCAGGTGTGGCGCTGCAAGCGGTGTTCGGCAACCCGCTTGCCGAACCCGGCCTCATCGGCGTTTCCTCCGGCGCCGCGGTCGGCGCTGCCACCGCCACAGTTTTGGGCACCGCCGCCGGGCTTTCCGGAGTGCTCGGCGGAGTGTTGAGTGTCTTCGCCAGCAGCTGGGCCATTGCGGTCTCAGCTTTTATTGGTGGCGCGGTAGCCACGGCTATTGTGGCCGCCAATGCGCACGGTGGCCGCGATATCGCTCGAATCATTCTGGTCGGTGTGGCTGTGAACTCCATCTGTGGTGGTCTGGTTTCGCTCCTGACATTCGTAGCCTCCACGGCTGCCCGCGACCGCATTGTGTTCTGGCAGATGGGCTCGTTTGCCAGTGCCACCTGGACGCAGGTTGTCATTATTACGTTGGTGACAGTTCCGGCCGTGATTGCCATGTGGGTCAGCTACCGCAAGCTGGACATTCTGAGTCTTGGTGAAGCGCAAGCCCGCCACCTGGGTATTAACGTCGTCACGCTGCGTCGCGCCATCATTTTTGGCACGTCCCTGGTCGTAGCGGCTGGAGTGGCATTTTCCGGCATCATCGTCTTCATCGGCCTGGTCGTGCCGCACGCTGCACGACTGCTGCTGGGACCAGCGCATCGCACGCTGATTCCCGCATGCATCCTCGGCGGCGCGCTGGCCACAACGCTGGCCGACCTCGCGGCCCGCACCATGATCACCGGTGCGGACCTGCCGCTGGGAATGCTCACCTCGATTGTCGGTGGCCCGCTGTTCTTCTGGCTGCTCCTGCGTTCGAAGAGGGCGGTGCACTAATGGAAATTCACTCTGGCCTGGGTATTTCTGCCGAAAATGTCAGCATCACCCTGGACGGTCACCGCATTCTCAACGATATTTCCGTGGTCGCCGAGCCCGGAAAAGTCACCGCGCTGGTCGGCCCGAATGGTGCTGGAAAGTCGACACTCCTTGCAGCGCTTTCCGGCGACCATGAGCTCAGTGGCGGCGACGTCCGGATCGGCGAGCACTCCATTACCGAGCTCTCCATCGCCGACCTGGCCCGCTACCGCGCCGTCCTGGTGCAGAGCCAAGAACTGTCCGTGCCATTCACCAGCCGCGAAGTCATCAACTTCGGACGCAACCCCTGGGGCTGCCCGAACGAAGAGCTGCTCGCGGAAGTCATCACTGAATGCGACGTCGCGCACCTCCTTGACCGGGAAGTCCCGACCCTCTCCGGCGGCGAGCGCGCCCGCGTCCACAGCGCGCGCGTGTTCTACCAGGACACTCCTGTCGTGCTTCTCGACGAACCGACCGCGGCCCTGGACCTCCACCACGCCGAAAAAATCATGGGAATGATGCGCGCCCGCGCGGCGGCGGGCAAAGCCGTGGTCGTGGTCCTGCACGATTTGTCCGCCGCAGCGGCGTATGCCGATCACGTTGTGGTGGTGGCGCAGGGGCGCGTCGTAAAGCAAGGCCCGCCTGCGGAAACCCTGGATGCACAGACCGTCAGCGAAGTCTACGGCATCGGTGTGGAAGTGCTTCAGGACTCCGCGGGCAACCCCGTGCTGGTGCCTCAGCGTGCGGGCCACAATCTCTCACCCCAGTCTCCGAACCTCGCAGAGAAAGAAGAAAATCATGGTTGAAAACACGATTAAAAAGGATGACAAGCTGGCTGCTCAGCCCTTGGCAGAGCGACTCAAAGTGGAGACTGCGGGTGTCCACAGTGAAGCGGAAAACTCCGACTTCATGTCGAGACTGCTGGCGGGTGAACTGGACGCGCAGGCGGCCATCGATTTAACTGGTCAGCTCTACTTTGTTTACGAAGCGTTGGAGCAGGCAGTGCGGTCCACTGCGGAGTCGCCGCAGGTCAGCGCGGTCTACGATGCGCAGCTGGAGCGCCTGGAGGCTCTGGCGGCCGACCTTGAGCATTTGGTGGGGCCTGACTGGCGGGAAAAGATCTCGCCAGTGGAGGCGACAAAGAACTACGTGGCCGAGCTTCGTGAAATCGAAAGCAACGGTAACGCCAACGCCGCATTGGCACACCATTACGTTCGCTACCTGGGCGATCTTTCTGGTGGCCAGGTGATTGCGTCCATGCTGGCCAAGCACTACGGCATCGGTGCGGAGGGAACCCGATTCTATGACTTCTCCGCGATCGGAAAAATTAAGCCCTACCGCGACGGCTACCGACAGAGTCTGTCTGAGCTGGGCATTTCGGATGCCGATAAAAATGCCGTGGTTGACGAGGCGAAAAAGGCATTTCGTCTCAACCGGGCCATTTTCCACGACCTAGCTGGCGGCCTAGACGACGCAGTGGCGTAGGTCGCGGACTGGAGTGCTGTGACCGTGGCGGGGGGCGGTATGCGTTAGCCGATGTACACCACTGCGTTACGGCCGCCCGTGCACTTGATGTTGCCGCCAGCAGGGCGGCACCACATGTTGTAGGTCAGGCCAGTCGTTGGGCTGTAGGCCGTGATGGTGCCGGATTCCGCACCAGTGGAATTGCGGTAGCGGACGTAGGCGCTGTGTACATTTCGAACGAACGGATCGCTCGTTGAGGACGTGCCCTTCCATGCGCTGGAGAGGTTGCCGCCAGCCAGGCCCGATGAGCGAGACGAGCCCGAATTACCGGATGAGCCACTCGAATCTTGAACAACCACGGTCTCAGTCTGTGTGACCGGTGGGTTGGGCTGGCTCGAAGCATCGGCAGCGGCCTGTGTAGTGGCAGCCGTCTGTGTGTCGGCCGCAGTTACCGAGTCATCTTTACTCAGGGTGACATAAAGTACCGCGCCAACCAGGCCCAGCAGGACCACGACCAGCACTGAAATGAGCGCAATCATTGCGCCGGAAGTACCTGATCTTTGCTGCGGATACGCCGGGGCTGCGTAAGCGAAAGTTGGTGCCGGCTGCCCAGCGAATTGGGGCTGTGGTTGTGGTTGGGGTTGAGGTGCCTGGTTCGGGTACACGGGGCCGAAAGAACCGGTGGAAGGATTCGAATTGTAGTTGGGGTCTGAGCTGGGGAACTCGTTATGCGACATGCTGGACGTACCAATCACGAGGAGGAAGTGTTCCCCCTGTGATGAGCCCAACCCGCGTAGCGAATGGTGCTCCATCCCCTGGGGACACGGTTAACGGCTTTTATTGTATTACTGGGAAAACTGTAAAGCATGTTAGGAGACGCATGTCTTGCGCAAAATGCGGCAAGGACGGGTTTAGCTAGACCCGAAATGAGGTGGTGAGCTTCAAATGAGGCTGTGACCATCGAGAAACTGCCTAAGTTTATGTCAGTTTCGGCACTAATTTCTGCTTGTTTTTGTCATAAACCTAGTCAGTAACTCATGAGCCGGTCCAAGACTCCGGGCTGCATATGTGAAACTGGGGCGCGCGTGAAACCCCACGGCCATTTTTCGGCCGTTTCGTTCATGCGCACCCCAGTTTGTTGCGAGGTGTAGCTGGTAGCTGGTAGCTGCTTAGTGGCTACATCCCCAGGATTTCCTTGAGCTCGGCCTTAATCTGGTCGAGCCGCTCGGCCGCGGCCACGTGCGGAATCGCGGCCGAAGCGACCGGCAGCACGACTTCCAGGTAGCACTTCAGCTTCGGTTCCGTGCCGGAAGGCCGGGCAATGACGCGGTCGTTGGCCTCGGTGAGGATGAGAATGCCGTCGGTAGGCGGGATGTGATAGCTCTCGGCCTTGGCGTCGACCATGTCTAGGCCATCATTCATGTCCGTGACCTGCGTGACCTTCGAACCAGCCAGTTGTGCAGGCGGGTTGGCGCGCAGAGTGTCCATGCCCTTGGTGATCAGCGAGCGGTCCTCGACACGGAAGGTCAACGGTGCGGTCTTGTAGAGACCATGGGCACGGGCGACATCATCCAGAAGGTCCTGGATGCCAAGACCCTGGCCCTTCAGTCGCGCCACCGCGTCGGCGACACGCACCGCCGCAGATACGCCGTCCTTGTCTCGCACGACTGCCGGGTCAGTGCAGTAGCCAATGGCCTCCTCGTAGCCGAAGACGAGCCCGTCCACACCAGCAATCCACTTAAAGCCGGTCAGTGTAGCGCGATAATTCAGTCCGTGACCTGCGGCAATCTTGCCCAGCAGGCGTGAGGACACAATCGAGTTAGCCATTGTGGCCGGAAACTCTGCGCCCTCATCATTGGTCACGGTCGCAATCCCACGGGCCTCGGCATCCGCAGCGATGACTTCACCCAGAAACGCACCGATGTCGTCGCCGGAGAGCTGTCGCCAGCCGCCATCGACGCCGCTGTCCGGAATAGCTACCGAGCAGCGGTCCGCATCCGGGTCAGCCGCGATGATGACATCCGCGTCTTCGGCACGTGCCAGCTCAAACGCAAGATCCAGCGCGCCGGCTTCCTCCGGGTTCGGGAACGATACCGTCGGGAACTCCGGATCCGGCGCGAACTGCTTTTCGACCACGCTGACATTCGAGAAACCTGCCGCGTTCAGTGTGCGCACGATGGTCTCGCCACCGACACCATGCATCGGGGTGAGAACAATCTTCGCTGCCTGCTTCTCTTCGCTTGACGACGTCGTTGCGAGCGCAGCCGCCCGTTTCACATAGGCGTCCAGTAGTTCAGGACCAACCTGCTCGACGGCATCGAAGTCACGCGGGACCTCATCAGCCGGTGGAGCAGCGGCGATGGCGTCCGCAATTTGCTTGTCATGGGGCGCGATGATTTGGACGCCTCGGCGGGAATCCGACTCCACCGCGCGGCCACCGAGGTAAACCTTGTAGCCGTTGTCCTTCGGTGGATTGTGGCTGGCCGTGACCATGATGCCGGCATCAGCATTGAGGTGGCGCACGGCAAAGGCGGTCACCGGTGTGGGCAGCTGCTGTGGCAGAGCCAGGGCCTTGCCACCGGCTGCGGCGACAACCGCGGCGGCATCTCGGTGAAAATCGGCGGAGCCGTGGCGGGCATCGCAACCAATGACCACGGTGAAGTCGTCGCCCACAATGTTCTTCAGATGCGCAACCAGGCCAGCGGTGGCACGGATGACCGTGGCACGGTTCATGCGGGACTGACCAGCTGCAACGACACCGCGAAGACCTGCAGTGCCGAATTCGAGTGGCCCGGCGAAACGGCTTTCCAGCTCGGCAATCGCATCGGGGTTGGCGGCCTTGGCTTCGTCGTAAAGCGAAGAGAGCTCGGCGGCGGTGGCCTCGTCCGGATCGTGGGCGATCCAATCGGTGATGGTGGCTTGTAGCTGTTCGGAGAGCATCGGGGTTCGCCTACTTCAGACCGTCGAGGACAGCGGCGGAGGAGGAAAGACCCAGGCGAGAGGCGCCAGCGGCGATCATTTCCTCAGCGGCAGCGGCATCGCGGATACCGCCAGAAGCCTTGACGCCCAGGCGGTCGCCCACGGTTTCGCGCATGAGCTTCACGGCGTGAGCGGAAGCGCCGCCGGCCGGGTGGAAGCCTGTGGAGGTCTTGACGAAGTCTGCGCCTGCGGACTCGGAGGCCTTGCAGGCTGCGATGATTTCCTCATCGGTCAGAGCGGCCGACTCGATGATGACCTTCAGAATCTTGCCCGGAATGGCGTCGCGAACAGCCTTGATTTCGGCCTCGAGGTCGTCGAAGCGGTGCTCCTTGGCGAAGGCGATGTTGATGACCATGTCGACTTCTTCAGCGCCATCGGCCACAGCGCGAGCGGCTTCAGCGGCCTTGATCTCGGCCTTTACCGCGCCGGAGGGGAAGCCGACGACAGTGGCGATGTGCAGGCCCTCAGGCACCTCGACTGGGAGCTGCGAGGGGGAGATGCAGATGGAGTAGGTGCCGAGCTTGCCGGCCTCAGCGATAAGAGCCTTGACCTGGTCAGAGGTGGCTTCTGGCTTGAGCAGGGTGTGGTCAATCATCTTGGCAACATCAGCGCGGGAAGTCATGGGAGAAATCAAGTCCTTTCGGAAATTTGGGAGAGAGCTTAAAAGTAGGGAGGTGGCGGGCTCGAGGCGGGAAGTGGCGCCGGCGCGAGTCTGTCAGTAATTTTCTAGGACACGCGATCGAGGATAATCTCGCGCTCGGCTGTCGGCGCGGTGTCGCCGATTTCAATGCCCGGCTCGATGGACTCGAGAGCGCGCTCGAACTTATCCGGAGTTTCAGTGTGCAGCGTGAGCAGCTTCTGGCCCTTGACCACCTTGTCTCCCGGCTTGGCGAAAATCTCAATACCGGCAGTGGCCTGCACCGGATCATCCTTACGAGCACGTCCCGCGCCCAAGCGCCAGGAACCAACGCCGAGAGCCAGTGCATCCAGCTTGGTCAGGTAACCGTCAGCCTGCGCAACCACATCGTGCGTGTGAGGTGCCACCGGCAACGCGGCATCCGGATCGCCGCCCTGAGCGCGGATCATCTTCTTCCACGAATCCATTGCGCGGCCGTCCTTCAGAGCCTGCTCCACGTCGGCATCGTGCACGCCGGCCAGCTCGAGCATGTTTCGGGCCAGTTCACAGGTCAGCTCCACGACGTCTGCGGGGCCGCCGCCGGCGAGAACCTCCACCGATTCGCGGACCTCGAGGGCGTTGCCGATGGTCAGGCCCAGCGGCGTGGACATGTCCGTCAGCAGCGCGCGGGTGTTCACGCCCGCGTCGTTGCCCAGGTCAACCATGGTGCGGGCCAGTTCGCGGGCCTGATTCAGATCCTTCATGAAGGCGCCCGAACCGACCTTGACATCCAGCACCAAGCTGGAGGTGCCCTCCGCAATCTTCTTGGACATGATCGACGAGGCAATCAGTGGAATGCAGTCGACCGTCGAGGTGATGTCACGCAGCGCGTAAATCTTCTTATCCGCAGGTGCCAGACCCGCACCGGCTGCTGCGACGACCGCGCCGGAATCCTCCAGGATCTGCATCAAGCGGTCATTCGGAACATCAGCCTGCCAGCCCGGAATGGATTCCAGCTTGTCCAGGGTGCCGCCGGTGTGGCCGAGGCCGCGGCCGGACAGCTGCGGGACGGCCACGCCGTAGGAGGACACCAGTGGGCCCAGCGGCAGCGTGATCTTGTCACCGACACCACCGGTGGAGTGTTTGTCCGTGGTGGGCTTGCTCAGCGATGCGAAGCTCATGGTCTCGCCCGAGTCAATCATCGCCTGAGTCCAATCCACAATCTCGCGACGGTTCATGCCGCGGATGAAGATGGCCATGTTCAGCGCCGCCATCTGTTCATCGCCCACGACACCGCGAGTGTAGGCATCAATGACCCAGGAAATCTCTTCCGGACTGAGCTCACCGCCATCACGCTTTACCTTGATGACGTCAACTACATCGAACTTTTCAGCCATTGTTCGCTCCTTTTATAGGCGATTGTGCTTAGCGATATTGGTCTTGTGAACTCTGCTGATTCCGATTATCATCAGCACTAGAACAAATGTCAATAGGCAACTTTCCATTTGTACCCACATAAGTATGTTTGCATAAACACCTCGAACAGGCTCGGGGAGGGAGAGCACAATGTCCTACATTTCAGACGAAGAACTACTGGCTAAGGCCTACGCAGCCACGGAAAACTCGTACGTCCCCTATTCAGGTTTTCCGGTCGGTGCCGCACTTCTGCTTGACGACGGCACGGTGGTCACAGGCTGCAACGTGGAAAATGCGTCCTATGGGTTGACCAACTGCGCAGAGCGTACAGCCGTGTTCCGCATGGTCGCGGAGCACGGCGGCAACCATAAGATTGCGGCCTGTGCCATTGTCGGGCGAAAGGCGGCACCGTGCCACCCCTGTGGTGCCTGTCGGCAGGTCCTGCACGAATTTGGGTGCAAGCGTGTCATTGTGGAATCCGAGCGCCCGGAAAATGGTGGTTTAGGCGCTCCGGCCAGCATCGACTTCGAAAAAATTCTCCCTTACGCCTTTGGTCCCGAGGACCTGTAGGCATCATCACCACAGCCTCTTTTATCAAGAAAGAAGACCTTAGTCATGGATAGACTGCAAGGCTTACTGGGCATCATCCTCGTCATCGGATTTGCCATTGCTATCTCAAAGAACAGGAAAGCCATTAACTGGCGCACGCTCGGCGTTGGCCTGCTGCTGCAAGCGGTGTTCGCGCTGGTAGTGCTGAAGTGGGAACCCGGCTTCCAGGCGTTGAAGAGCGTCGCCGGTGCCATTGAGAAGATGATCGACTTTACAAATGAGGGCACCTCATTTGTCTTCGGTAATCTTTTCGACGGCACGGGGAAAAACTTCGTCTTCGTGCTCAACGTGCTGCCAGTGATCATCTTCCTGGGCGCAGTCCTCGGTGCCCTCTACTACCTGCGGGTAGTGCAGTACTTCGTTGAGTATGTCGGGTCCGCACTGAAGTTCATTATGGGAACCTCGAAGGTAGAGTCCGTCTTCGCTTCCACGGTGATTTTCCTCGGGCAGTCGGAGGCTCCGCTCGTCGTTAAGCCGTATATTCCGAAACTGACCAAGTCGGAGCTGTTCGCATGTATGTCGGGCGGTTTTGCTTCGGTGGCCGGATCGACGTTGATTGGTTACTCCCTGCTCGGTGCGCCATTGGAGTACCTGCTGGCGGCATCGGTAATGAACGCGCCGGGCTCGCTGCTGATTGCGAAGACTTTCTGGCCGGAGACGGAGGAATCCGATCTGGATGCGTCGGTGAAGGATGTCCGCGACACTGAGTCGAAGAACGTCATTGACGCGCTAGGATCGGGTGCGTTGGCCGGCGGTCGTATCGCTGTGGTTGTGGCATGTCTGTTGATTGCGTTCATCGCTGTGATTGCGATGCTGTCGGCCATGATTGGCGGCATCGGCGGCTGGTTCGGTCAGGAAAACTGGTCACTGGAGGGGCTGTTCGGCCTAATCTTCGCGCCGATTGCCTGGTTGATTGGTGTGCCGTGGGAGAACGCAGGGCTGGTCGGTAGCTTCATTGGTGAGAAGACGATTCTGAACGAGTTCGTCGGCTACACCTCGTTCTCGGAGCACGTCGACTCGCTGGATCCGAAGTCCATCATGTTGGCGACCTTCGCCCTGGCTGGCTTCGCCAACCTGTCTTCCATTGCAATTCAGATCGGTTCCTTCGGTGCGCTATCGCCGGAGCGTCGCGGTGAGATTGCCAAGAACGGTCCGCTGGCGCTGATTGCGGGTCTGTGCACCAACCTGCTCAACGCTGCAATTGTGGGTGTGATTGCGCTATAGCTCTTCCTCAGTTCGGAATTCGGCCGCCTGCTTTTCTAGATTCTGATGGATCTTCTGCTCACCCTCGGCGGCCGCGGTAGCTCGGGGTGGAAGCTGGATGTATCGCTCTGCGGGCAGGCCGGCGCGCAGTTGGCGCATCCTCTCAACCTCGGCATCCAGCTTAAAGCCGAAGACCACGACGACATTAATGCCCCAAAGTGCAGTCATGAGAGCAATGACGGCACCCATGGCGCCGTAGGGGTTTGAAGCCGCAAAGTTGAACAGGTAAAGCTGCAATGCCTTGCCAATAATCAGCGAGCTGATAATTGCCAGTGCCGAACCGGTACTGAGCCAGCGGAATTTGCGCATGCGCACGTTCGGTGTGAAGTAGTACAGCGAGCCAATCAGGATCATCGACATGACGATAATGATCGGCCAGCGCAGCCAACTCCAGACGGAGATGCAGAAGTCAATGACCTGTCGCGTGGTCGATTCAATGCCCAACGGGCGGGCAACCGGTTCGACGATGGTGATAACTAGCTGGTCATTGACAATAATCGCAATGAGCAGCACCACCGTGCCAATGAGTAGCAATAGCGTAATGGCGACCATGAGCAGGTGGTAGCGAATAAGCGTGCGGCCTTCGGACACGCCATAGATGGAGTTAGCCGTGCGCGAAAATGCGCGCGTGTAGGCCGACGACGAAATCAGCGCAAAGACAATACCGATAGTCAGTGCGACGAGACCGCCCGTGGCGGAGCCGATAATCGTTGAGATGACATTGCGAATCGGTTCGGCATACTCAGCTGGAATGTAGCTGCGGATGAAATCCTCGGTCAGTCGGTTGAGGTCATCGGTGTAACCGGCCAACATCAGCGTGGCAATTGAGTAAATCGCAAGCAGTGCGGGTGCGAAGGTTAGCACCGTGTAGTAAGTCAACTTCGCGGCGGCGTCGAAACCGAGCTCCAAGAAAAACTCGATACCCGCACGCTTGAGAGCGTAGAGCGCACCTTTCCACCCCACGGGTGGCAACTTCTTCGCGGACTGGGCAAAAGATGCGTCCGCCGACTCGTAGGCCTGGAGTGTGTGCTTGATCTGCTGTGCTGGTGACACCTAAAGAATCGTCCTCTCCGACCGGACAGCGGCTGCAACATATATGCGGACATCTGCGCTCGCTTAAGTCTATCGGTCGAAGAGGGCAGAGACGCTTCTCGGGCCCGGGTGTCAGTTCTTTGTACTGATGCGTCCCGAGACAGCTAATCCGTGGCAGAGGGAGGGGTGGAGCTAGGGGGTGAGTCTGGCGAGCCCAGTGAGTCCGATGAGTCGAGCGAAAGTAGGCGCTCGGCGGTGGCATCGTCAATGACCAAGTGAGTGGCCAACTTTGTTCGAAGGGCCACATCGATAGCCTCGGCCTTGTGTGCGCCACCGGCCACAAGTACCCGAGTGGGGATCCGGCGCAGGTCAGAGAGGCTGATACCTACCGTGCGGGCATCGACCTCTGGCAGCGCAATGCCACCGTCCGGGCGGTAGAAGCGTGAGCAGGCATCGCCCACTGCGCGCTCCACGAGTAAGTCCTTTTCGGTTGCCGACAGCTGCCCCAAGTTCAAGGCCAGTGAATCATGGTCGACTGCGCCGACAGTGAAAACGGCAATGTCCACCGTCCGGCCAAGCGCCAATACGCTGGCGATGAACCGATCCTGTTCCACGATGCGCTTGGTCTCGACCGAATCGAAAATCACCGGCAGCGGCAATGTGCGGGCATAGGCATGGAAAGCGTGGCAGAACCCGCCAATAGTGCGGATGTCATTCGTCGACTTATCGGAATGACTCATTCCGCCCTTGAGCTGCACAATTTCCACGCCCGAGACATCCTTGGACTTCAATTGCGTGGATACGGAGTACATGGTCTTACCCCACGAAACACCGACGAGGGTACCGTCGACCACCAGCTCGTCGAGAAGCTCGGCGCCCACACGCCCCAACTCGCGGAGCAAGACTGCGTTGCCAGCGCGTGCCGGTTGCGCCAGGCGCACATCGTTGAGCTGGTAGCGATCCCGCATCTGCGTAGCGGTCTCTGAGGCTTCCTCGCGCGGATCGTGGATTTCAATGCGCACGTAACCGCGCTCACGGCCAAGGTTGAGCAGTTTAGAGACCGTTGGACGGGAAACCCCGAGTTCGGTTGCAACCTGAGACTGTGTGAGCCCCTCGCCGTAATAGAGTTTGACGGCGGTGAGTGCTTGGATGTCGCGAGTGTCCACAGCGGCCTCCTCCAGCAAGAGCACTTAGCAAGCGCACATGTAACAGGAACCTCGCTTGATTGGGCCCTGCCCGACTTGATCATCGGGAAAGCGTGCGCCTCACCTGTGATTTTAGTTCCACGTTTGCAAAAACAAAAAGTCAGCTTTTGCATTTGTAGTAAACGGTGAGGCGTTGGCTGTCCCCGGAGGCTGCGGAAGGCATCGGAGAGCCCGGAAAGCATCGGAGGATAAGGCAGCGCAGGTTGGGTTCCCGCAGAATTACCAGATATTCACGCGCTCATTCGGCTCACGCCACATGCCGTCCCCCGCTGAAGTGCCGAAGGCCTCATGGAACTCATCGATGTTGCTGGCAATGACGTTGCAGCGGAACTCCGCTGGCGAGTGCGGGTCAATGGCAAGCAGCTGGCGTGCAAACTCCGGACGAATCTTGGAACGCCAGACCAGTGCCCACTGCTTGAACAGGTCACGGTAGGTCTCGGGGGTGTCCTCCAGCCCGAGCTCCTTCCCGCGGGCAGCGAGGAAACGGCGGAAAGCGACGACAGCAATACCAAGCCCGCCCAAGTCACCGATGTTCTCTCCCAGGGTGAAGCGACCGTTGACACCGGGCAGGTCAGCGCCCTCCTCGGCCTGCTCGCGCAGAGCCTGCGGAACCAGGCCCTCGTACTGGTCCACCAGTGCGGAGGTCAGCTTCTCAAAAGCTGCGCGATCCTCATCGGTCCACCACTGGTGAAGGTTGCCGTGACCGTCATACTGCGAGCCCTGGTCATCGAAACCATGACCAATCTCATGGCCAATCACCGCACCGATACCGCCGAAGTTCTCCGCCGGGGAAGCGTCCGGTGAGAAGAACGGAGACTGCAAAATCGCAGCCGGGAACGTGATGTCATTGACCACTGGATTGTAGAAAGCATTGACCGTCTGCGGAGTGCCATGCCATTCATCGCGATTGGCCGGGGTGCCCAGCTTTGCCACCTCATAATCATGCGCAAAAGCGCTGGCAGCGCGAGCATTGTCCATCAGTGAATCCCCGAGCTCCATCGCCGAGTAGTCACGCCAACGCTCCGGGTAACCAATCTTGGCCTTAAACAGCGACAGCTTCTCCAGTGCCCGCTCCTGCGTCGCCTTCGTCATCCACGGCAGCTGCGAAATGCGCTCCCGGTACGCCGCCAGCAGGTAGTCCACCAGTTCCAGGACCTGCTCCTTGTACTCCGGAGGGAAATGCTTTTCCACATACAGCTTGCCGACGTCATGCCCAACCGCCCCGTCCGCAAAGGCAACACCACGCTTCCAGCGTGCACGCTGCTCGGTCGAACCCTGCAAGGTGCGGCCGTAGAAGTTAAAGCTCTCCGCGGAGAAGTCATCCGACAGGTAGGCGGCACGCTGGTGGAGGACGCGCCACAGTGCCCACAGGCGCAGATCTGCCAGGTCAGTGTCCTGCCACAGCTTGCTTAAGTGCTCGAAGTACGACGGCATCATCACCACGATGGTGTCGATGGCAGTCTGGTTCGTCTCATTGACACCGGTGGCCGCGAGCCACTCCGCGACCGGGAAGCCGGTGGGGAGGTCAGCAATGGCCGTCTTGTTATAGGTCTTCAGTGCATCGCGGGTATCGACCACATTCCAGTGACCAGCGGCAATTCGCTTTTCAAAAGCCACGATGCGCGCCGCCGCAGCGGCCGGGTCCACCAACTCGAATGCAGCAAGCGCGGTGGAGAGTTCCCCCGCGCCGTCGTCATGCGAGGAGAGGAGCTTCAACATAGCGGCAACATGCTGTTCATAGGCAGCGAGGGTGTCGGCGTGACCCGGCTCGCGGTAGTAAGCCTCATCCGGGAGGCCGAGACCCGACTGCAACAGATAGAGAGCGTCCAGGTCCGAGCCGGAATCCTTCTCCACCCAGTACCCGAGCGCACCACCGACACCGAGACGGTCGAGGTGGCCGAGCGCCAACGCCAGCTCATGTGCGTTCTCGGCGGAGGCGATCATTTCTAAATCCTGCGCGAGTGGAGCAGCGCCGGCGTTATTAATAGCGGCTTCGTCCATAAAAGAGTTGTACAAGCGAGCGACGCGGGAATTCGGATCCGCATCGGCGGCAGTGGTGATGAGCTCGCGGACGTTTTCCTCCGCCTCATCCCTCAGCTTGTAAAAGGCGCCATCGATGGGGCGGTCAGCCGGGATGACGTGATTGTTAATCCACTCACCGTTGGTGGCCAAGTAGAGGTCATCCTGCGGGCGAGGAGTTGTTGAGAATTGGGACGTTGCGGACTGGGTCTCAGTATTAGTGCTATTTGTCATGCCGCCAGTCTAGGGGCAAGGGCGGATTGAAGCTGTGACTGGAGGGGTGGAATAAGTTTAGGCTTACGAATGGGGCTGAAGTGGTTTAGGGGGTAAGGTGCAAACCATGAAATTTCTTCCACTTTCCGCGACCGCGGTGCTGAAGCGACGCCCGGGACGCGCCACTTTGGCAAGTATCGTGGCCGTTGCGCCGCTGACCTTGGGTGTTATTGCACCGGCAGACGCACAAACACAGGACGCATCTGCACACTCCAACCCGTCCGCTGCTGATTCCAAGGGCTCGCTCGACTTTTTGACTGTTCAGGAGTCGCAGGACTCTGGTGCCAACGGTTCGTCCACTAACTCTGAGTCGAGCGCTGAGTCTCAATCCACCGAGAATGCATCGTCTAACTCGGCGCGCACCGGCTTCCACATGGGGCCGACCGGCGTGGACGTCTCCAAGTGGCAGCGCCCAGGTGGCGTCGCGCTGAAATGGGACGAGGTCGCAGCCAGCGGCCAGAAGTTCGCTTTCATCAAGGCCACCGACGGTGTCGAAGGTGACCAGAAGTACTTCCTCGAGGACTCCATCGCCGCAGCGAAGGCCGGTCTGTATGTGGGCAGCTACCACAAGGCACATCCGGATCGCTCCGCAATTGCGCAGGCTGACCAGTACGTAGAAGCACTGCAGCAGCGCGATGAGCAAATCTCCACAGACAAGACACTGCCGCCGGTGCTGGACATCGAGCTGGATAATGGCCTCAACCCGACCCAGCTGCAGAAGTGGACCAAGGACTTCCTCGAGCGCGTAGAGGAAAAGACCGGCGAAACCCCGATGATTTACACCTACCGTTGGTTCTGGCAGAACCCGATGGGTAACTCGACCGACTTCACTGACTACCCGCTGTGGCTCGCCGCCTACGAAGACAGCGCTCCGACCTCACTGCCGGGCGGTTGGGAGAGTATGGCTTTCTGGCAGCGTTCCTCCACCGGCCGCGTCGATGGCATCCCGACCAACGTGGACGAGGACGTCTTCAACGGCACCGAAGCTGAGCTGCAGCAGCTGGCTGCTGCTCACTAGCAGGATGTTGTGGGGTCTGGGGTCGGGCTAAAACTTCGTCCGCCCCGCACGCCACGCAAGCAACGCAGGCAGGAGCTTGTCGACGTCGTCGACGACAATAAGCGCATCGAGAAGCTCCGGCCGCACAAAACCCGCATCCACAACGTTGCGGAGCAGAGCCAACAGCGGCTCCCAAAAGCCCGAAGGACCCAGCAACGCCACTGGCTTGGCATGAATCCCCAGGTGCTGCTGGGTCCACACTTCGAAGAACTCCTCCAGCGTGCCCGCGCCGCCGGGGAGCGCAACAAAAGCATCGCCAAGCTCATACATGCGCGACTTGCGGTCGGCCATAGTCGCAACAGTTTCCAGGTGAGTCAGCCGCGGATGGGCAATTTCCTTCTTGACCAGGACCTCGGGGATGACACCGGTGACACTGCCGCCGTCGTCAAGCGACGCGTTAGCAACCGTGCCCATAAGACCAATCGCCGCGCCCCCGTAGACGAGCTCCACCCGATTTTCCGCGAGTGTCTGGCCGAGGCGTTCGGCGGTGACGCGCCA
Source organism: Corynebacterium sp. HMSC064H12 (assembly GCF_001809925.1). Classification (NCBI taxonomy): domain Bacteria; kingdom Bacillati; phylum Actinomycetota; class Actinomycetes; order Mycobacteriales; family Corynebacteriaceae; genus Corynebacterium; species Corynebacterium sp. HMSC064H12. Next base: position 74,380 of record NZ_KV799361.1, read on the forward strand.
GGCGGGATCGTTGCCGAAGCCGGAGCCGCAGAAGACAGTCAGTGACGACAGTGCGCGCTGTGGCTGCTCACGGCCAGCGGCAAGCTGGGGCAGCTCTTCGCGGAGCTTCGGCAGAGTGGTTTCGACCAGCATAGGGGCGATTTTCCCGGTCGGTAGCCAGGGGTCGAGCCAGCGGACCTCTTCAATTTCGGCGTGGGGCTGAACGTTCGCCAGCTCATCGGTGAACTCGCCGACATAGCGCACATGGTGGCCGACGACCTCGAAGCCCGCCTCGTTGGCGGCGGCCGCACGGGCGATATTCCACGGACGCAGCTGCGATAGCTCGATGTCCACGCCGAGCTCCTCGGAGACTTCGCGCGCGGCGGTGACCTCCGGGTGATCGACGGACTCACCCGGCTCGAACTTGCCGCCGGGCAGCATGAACGTATCCGTGCCCCGCTTACGAACGCACAAAACCCGCCCCACCGGGTCAGTCACAACCATTGCGGCGACAACGATGGAACGGGTTTGTGCAGTCACTCGGTCTCCTTAGGTGAAGGAGGCACCGAGGCTCTTTCGCCTAGGGATCCTTCACAATCATCTTCCCGGGCGAGTATAGACCCGAGCGAGTGATATCTTCATACTCAATTTCGGCGACATCCGGCTTGACCTTGTCCTTATTCGGACGCGGCGAGAGCTTCTCGACGGAACCCCAGTCGCGGCGCCAGTCGTTCTTGAGGTAAGTCGGTACGGACGTAGCCTCATTCACAGCGTCGGAGAATCCGAGCGGACCACCGCCATCGACCGACTGCCAGACATCTGCACCGACGACCTTCAGGCCACGGTCCGGAGTGATGCGGTACTCCGGAAGCTCTGCGACACCTGCGTAGTGGTCGAACGGACGCTGGCACGGGAACTGGAAGGCAACCGGCCAGTCCGGGATAGTCGCAGTTTCCGGTGAGATGACATCAGTCATCGACTGCAGTTCGGCCAGGCGAGGCGGGGTCAGCGCCAGCCACTGATCCTCGGAGACGTCATTGTCCTCCGCGACCAGTCGCACAGCGGTGGCTCCCTCTGGGATCTCCTCGGTCAGGAAGCGCAGGTTACGCCAGGTCGGAGCAGGGCCAATATCAATCGGCTCCGACTCGGAGAGGACCTCGAAGCCATCCTCGTCGCCGCCCTTGCGACCGTACTGTGCCACCAGCTTGCGACCCGGCTGAGCAACACCGTTGATGTCGTGGTGGAAGATACGGCCGGCCGCCGATACGACGAGTAGCGGGTGGTCCTCGTCAATCTCAGGCAGCTGGAACCAGGAAGTTTCCAGGCTTGCCGGACGCTGAATGTCCTCGGAGTAGGAGCCAAGCACCGGCACCTTATCCGGATTCAAGCCAAATGGCAGCTCGACCTGCGAGCCGTTGACACCCTTGTCGGCGCGCTTACCGCCGTCGGTGCCCGACGCGGAACCGCCCTCAACTGTGGCTTCCGGATCAGAAGATTGATCATCAGTGTCGGCAGTACTTGCCTGGCTCTGGCTGGTGTCCACAGCTTCGGCCTTCATGTTTGACGGGACGCCGTTCGGGTCGAAGCCACGGCTCTTGCCGCCACCGCGCAGCGATTCCGCGAGCGGCTTGCCATCGACGGTATTCAGGAAGCCATCGTTCGGATCGGTTTCCATCAGCACATCGCTCGCCAGATTACATGTCTGACCAGCCAAGGAGCGGATATTACCCGCGGCGACCGAGTAGGCCGGGTACTGCGATACTGCGCCCTTGCCCAGCGAAGCCACCATGAACATCGTCACCAACAGTGTCGTCACCGCAATCGGGGACGATGCAACTGCATTGATGCGGCGCACGCGTGCCGACTTTTCCTGCGACTTCGGCTTGGTACGGAACTCCTGGACGAAGTTCATTACTGCACCAGCCAGCAGCAGTAGCAAGGCCAGAGCCAATACTGCTGAACCCAGCTGGTGGCCGCGCAACTGAATGGTCTTGTCGAACCACGGCACACCGTAGGACGACACATACCACCAGCCGTTAATACCCATCAGCGAGAAAGCGAGGATGAAGGTGAAACCACCGGCAAAGAACAGCTGGTTGCGCGGGTTACCTGCTACCCAATGGCTAATGGCCATAGCGGCAAGTGCTGCCAGGGAAGCCGCGATGCCCGCGTACACGCCGAAGTGGTGCGTCCACTTTGTCGGCGTGAAGGTCAGGAAGAACATGGTGCCGATGAACATGAACACCAGGCGTGCCGACGGACCGGCCAGAGCCCCCGGAACGGTGCGGTGACGAAGCAGCGCGGCAATCGTGATGCTCAAGCACGCCAGTGCAATCAGAACCGGGAAACGACGCGGGAAGGCGCCGTCGACCGACTGCAGCACCAGCCAGTAGTAGCGGACGTACTCGTTGTACCAAGGCTCCGACGGGCCGATGATGCTGCGGACACGAATGGACTCGCGGACCGTGGCCAAAGTCTGGTCGCCGAAGACACCGACCAAGATGGCGGTGCCCGCAGCCAGGAACGGTGCAATCTGCATCAGTGGGGCCTGCCAACCACCACCGAGAGCCTTATGGCGCTCAACGACAATGCGCACCAGCATCGGGATGCCTGCGAGCAGGGCAGCAACTGCCATTAGGCCCGTTGGGCCCGAGCCCAGTGCCAGCGTGGCGATAACCACTGCGACTGCAGCTGGCAGCAGGCGTCGAGTTAGAATTGCGCGCTCGATAAATACCCAGGTCAGCAGGGATCCCAGAGCAATGACCGGCTCCGGGCGCAGTCCGTTGTTGTACGGCAGCCAGAAGGCCAACAGCACACCAGCAGCAGACCAGTAGGCCACCCGGCGCTGGGCAATCTTCTCGCCGAGGCGCGGGATAACCATTCGGGAAATAATGAACCACACCAGCAGTGCGGACAGCAGCGCAGGAAGTCGCATCCACAGAGACGAGGTGGACACCTTCACCATCAGCGACAGCAGGTCGTAGTAGGGGCTGCCGAACGGTGACTCAGGAGCGCCGAACCAACGGTAGTAGTTCGCCATGTAGCCCGACTCGTCGGAGACGCGCGCCATGGTGAAGATGTAACCGTCATCGGAAGTGTTGCCACCGATGAAGTGCCAAACGACCAAAATCGTGCCAACCAGGATGTCCAGCGGAGTCGGCTTCAACGCACCGCGCTTGAACAGCGGAGTGAAGGAGGAACCGTCGATACGGTCAATGCGAGCTAACGCGACCAGAGAAGCCAGCGTCAGAAGCAGACCCAAGTACATGACGATGTACTTCACCACTGTCGGGTGTGAGGTGTAGCGGGAGTCGATGTTCATGTGGACATCGAGTCCATCGGCTACGGCCTTGGCCACGTCGCCGTCAGCGGGCAGGTCAGTGTAGATACCGGTGACCTGCGGGCGGTAATCGCCCTGTGCGGTGGCGGTGAGCTTCTCACCATCTGAGTTCTTGGCGCCGTCGATGTTGACGGTGGTCTCATGCTCGTTTGAGCGGATCTCCAGGATCTTGCCCTTGTTGCTGGCAAGCTCCTTCTTATCCAGGCTCATCACCACGCTGTCGCGCAGAATGACGTCGAGGCCGTCCTTGCCCGAACGCACCATCAAGCCCCGTTTGGTCGGCTTATCCGCGGTTGGCGGGATAGTCGACAATAGGGTTGTCCGCTTGTCGGAAAGTTCATCCGTCAGCGACAGAGGCAAATCGACGCTCAGGTCCAACGGTGCCTGCGCCATGAGTGGCGCATCCACTGAGTTCAGTGTGTCGCGCTGAGGCCAAGACACGGAGGACTGAGTATTCACGACCGGGAGGAACGGTGTGATGACAAAGCAAATGAAACCGACGATTCCAGCGATAATCGCTGTCCAACGAGTCAGTGTCGTAGGAGAGGGGCCGTCCATAGGCGGTCTCTCCACGCGGTCGATGGTCACTTCGGGTGAACCGTCGACACTTTCTTTGATTTCTTTAGTTTCGGCAGTCACAAGGAAAGATACTACGGTAATTGGCCTTTTTCTTTGAGTTTGCAACGCGAAAGTTACATCACAGTTTCCACATTAGTAACAGGAATCACGTTTGCGGCAGGGGATAGCCGCCCAATACCTACTTGCCAACACCTATTTGCGAACCGCCACTACAAACGGGCCGACCTGGTTTAGCTCCCAGTGCTTCTCAAATGCAGAGCGGGCAAAATTCAGGCTCCGGAAGACCACATTCGGATTGTTCGGATAGATATCATCCGCGATGTCCAACGTCAGCGGAGCGGCATCCTCGCCATCAGGCGTCTCAACCTCGCCTCGCAGCACAATGGCATCTGGTCCGCGCCACGGCGTTTCGTCCATTGCCTGCACGAGCTCATCGGGATCGCGAATCTCCGACCATTCCTCCAATGCCTGATTACGGCGGTCAAACTCACCCAGAGGGTTAGCGTAGTGGCTGGTCAGTGCCTGGAATCCATACCAGGGATAGAGTGCTTGGAAATTCTTCTCATCCGTCAGCACCACTGTCTGGGCCGGATCGAGCCCGGCCTCCTTCAGCGTTTGGTCCACCGCTGAGTACCACGCCCCGGCATTCGGTGGGAAGCGGTCCGCGCGCTCGCCGTTACCGTCGGTGTCGGTATGCGCCAAGTCGATGGCACCATGCAACTTATTCGGAATCGACTGCGCGTAGCCAATGCCCGCCAGCAGCAAGACTGCCGCCATTACCGCGGAAACGCGCTTGGCAATGTGAGCTGGTGCCGCCTGCGGCCAATACTTCTCGATGCCGTTGAGACGGGCGTCGGCAAGCGCGACCACACCAGCCGCGATCAGCATGAACGTAATCGGTGCGGTGAGGCGGAACCCCAGCAGCGTGCGTCCGAGCAGCGTCGCCACCATCGAGGCCACTACCCAGCCATAGAGCACCAGCGTGCCCAGGCCGAGCGCGCGGGCATCCGGCTCCGTGGCGCTGACCAGCATGCGCACGACACCGATGAAACACAGCACACCGATTACGCTGGCGGCGAGCATCGGCAAAGGCAGCTGCGCGCCCTCCGGGGGCAGGTAGTGCGTCGCTGTCGCGCCCGAGCGCGGTGCCCCCGTCGCAACCGCCAGCATGTACGGCCCCCACACCGTCGCCGCAATCAGCATCGATCCCACGCCCATAATGATCAGACGCACTACAGGCATCCAAGAGCTTGACGACGTCCACGCGACCACGGCCAACACGACCACAATAAGCGCGCCTACGGCAGTGTAAAGAGTGTAGAAAGTCGCAGAAATACCCAGGAAGACGAGCACGCCAAACATGGCGGACCAGGCGCCGGTGAGACCGCGCCAGGCCATCACGGTCATCGCCGGAAGCCCCATAGCAATGACTGCGGCGTAGGGCTCATCGGCGACAGTCGCCAGGGCGACCGCCGTGGTTGTCAGCGCAATGCCAGTGGCCACGGGCAGGGAACCACTCAGGCGTTGCCACACCGGGACCAAAACACAGCCAGCAGCGGCGAGAGTAATCAACGCCCAGGGCTGGAAGACCTCCCAGCCGGCAATGCCAAGAATATTGGCCAGGCGTCCGCCCAGGAAGAACCAACCAGCTGGGTAGAAAGACGGGATGTCGATGTACGACATGTCATGCAGGCCAGGCTCCGAGGCCATCCTGGTGAGGTACTCAGTGCGGAACTCCTGGTCGACGGACAGACCGTCCAACCACAGCCTGGTCGAGCCCAGCGGGAGGCCGACGGCAGAGACCACCAAGATGGCCGGTGACATGTAAGCCATCAGATACGTCAACCACGTTAGCCACCGGGGGCGATTATCTTTGCCCTTGGTGGCGAAGAAATACAGCAGGACGGTGGTGAGCGTCAGCGTGATGACAATCAGCGCTGTTGCGACTGCCCTGGTCAGCTGCGAGCCGCCAAAGGCCGGCAGCGACAGGCGGTGGAACACAAACCAGGACGCTAGAGCGATAACCGAACCGCCCACAAGCGCTGCGAACAGGTAGGTCAGAGCAGCCTTGAGGGAGAGCTGGTCATCGTTGAAGATTTCGTAGCGATCTTCGTCAACCAGCTCACTGTAGGATCGTGCGCCCGTTGTGTTGGCGCTAGTGTTGTCGGCACCCGTGGTGTCAGCGCTCGAGGTTTCGGCCTGCTTGTCTACCATGCCCTCAAGTTTTGCACAGGAACCGGACTCCGACGAACGGCGGAGCTAAAGGTGGGTAGGCCAGCCTGCCTAGCCCCGCCGAGTTCCATCGAGTCGACCAAACCCGCTCTTAAATCGGCAGCTTCTTGAAGATCGGGCGTGGGATGTGCTTCAGCACCATCATCACTAGCTGGAATGCCGGCGGAGCCCAGACCAGGGTTTTACCGGCCTCGACGGATTTCACTGCGAGCTTGGCGACATCTTCCTTGTTCACGGTCAACGGAGCCTCGTCCACGTCAGCGGACATACGGGTACGGACCTGACCAGGGCGGATAACCAGGGTCTTGACACCGTACTCATCCAGGGCCTCACCCAGGTTCAGGTAGAAACCATCCAGGCCGGCCTTGGTGGAACCGTAGACAAAGTTGGAGCGGCGCACGCGTTCACCAGCGACGGAGGACATGGCAATGAACTGGCCGTGACCCTGCGCCTTGAACTTCTGACCGACGAGAACACCCATCGACATCGCACCGGTGTAGTTGATGTTCGCAGCCAGGACGGCCTTGCGCTGGTTCTGCCAGAGCTCCTCGGCGTCGCCAAGCATGCCGAACGCGACGATGCAGATGTCCACGTCGCCGTCGGCAAATGCCTTATCGACGACCTCTGGGTGGGAGTCGAAGTCCGTTGCGTCGAAGTCGAGGGTGACCACCTCGGAAGCGCCGGCGGCCTTCATCTTTTCAGCGGAGGCCTCGCGCAGCGGATCGTTCGGCAGGGAAGCCAGGATGACCTTGGCCGGGCCCTTCTTCAGGAACTCGGCGGTAATGGCCAGACCGATTTCACTAGTGCCGCCGAGCAGCAGGATGGACTGGGCAGCGCCTACAGCATTAATCATTGGGGCTTAAATCCTCTCGGTTGTCTTAGTGCAGTTCCAGTCGACGCGACATGTCAGAGGCGAAGACACCGTGTGGGTCAATCTCATTGCGGGTGTCCAGCCAGCTCTGCATCTCGGGGTACATCTGGTGGAAGTTAGCGGCGGAAGTGCGCGACTCCTTGGCCAGGTAGAGGCGGCCGCCGAACTCCATGACGCGCTTATCCAAATCATCGAGGAAGGCGCCGAGACCCGGTTTGATCGGGAAGTCCACGCAGACGTTCCAACCCGGCATCGGGTAGGACAGCGGAGCGCGGTTACCCTCGCCGAACAGCTTGAATACGTTCAGTGCCGAGTAGTGGCCGGAGCGCTGGATATCGCGGACAATCTCCTTGAACGGCTCGACGGCCTCGCGCGGAACAACGAACTGGTACTGCAGGAAGCCCTTGGAACCATATCCGCGGTTCCACTCGCCGATGAGATCCAGCGGCTGGTAGAACTGCGTGAGGTTTTGCACCTGGTTGCGGTAGGTACCGGACTTCAGCCACCACAGCTCACCAATGCTGATCATGGTCAGCTTGTTCATGGTGAAGGACGGGAAGATATCCGGCACAGTCACCAGCTGCGGAGCGTTGAACTTCAGCGGATCTTTGGCCAGCTTCGGGGCGTATTCCTCCAGCTGAGCCAAGGTTGCCAGCGAACCGCGGGAAATTGCGGCGCGTCCCAGCTTCGGCTCCGGTGAGATGGCGTCGAACCACGCGGAAGAGTAGGTGAAGTTCTCCTCGGAGCCATCGGAGTGGAACTCGATGGTCTCGTCCAGAGTGTGGGTCATGTCGCCGTCGGCGATGAAGTAGGCCGTCTCGGTCTTGGTCATCTTGATCCGAGCGCGGACAATAATGCCGGTCAGGCCCATGCCGCCGACGGTTGCCCAGAACAGTTTGCCGTCCGGGTCGTCTGCAGAGCCCTCCGGCTCAAGGTGCAGGATACGGCCGTCAGCGACCAGCAGCTCCATCGACAGCACGTGGTTGCCGAAGGAACCTGCGGAGTGGTGGTTCTTACCGTGAATATCCGGACCAATGGCACCACCGATAGTGACCTGGCGAGTTCCCGGCAGCACCGGCACCCACAGGCCGTAGGGCAGTGCGGCCTTCATCAGCTGGTCCAGCGTGACACCGCCGTCGACATCAACAATCGCCGACTCCTGGTCAATGGAGTGGATCTTGTTGAGCTTCTGCATGTCGATGACCAGACCGCCCGAGTTCTGGGCGGGGTCGCCGTAAGAGCGGCCCATACCGCGGGCAATTACACCGCGGCGCAGGTGGGCAGGCTTGTCGGAGTTCTGGTCTGCGACAGCCTTGACGGCGTTAACGATTTCATCCAAGTCCGGCGTCGACAGCACCTGGGACTTAGCGGGGGCGGTACGACCCCAACCGGTCAGGGTCCTGGCTTCTGTGTGTACGGCTCCGTAGGCACCGTTCGAAGCATCGGTGCTGGACTTGCCGTTAGTGTTAGTGGACATCAAGGCTAGGCTACCCCTTTGCACCGGCTCCGTCGCCCGTGACGCTCCGAGGTGTTGGTCACGCTTGAGGTCGCGCACGGGCCGTCGGAAAGCAAGCGAAATATACGGAGAGACTATAGATCCATAATTTTTCGGATCTCTTCCGGCAGCATTTCCTGCGAGGTGATCTGCGGGCCGTCGTACGCCTCGAGTGCGCGGTAGACCTGTGCGCGTTCCTTGCTGTCGAGGATGGGCAGTTCCTCGGCGAACAGCATGACCATCTGGTTCGACAGCGGGGTGTTGGTGTACTCGGCGGCCATGTTGATGGTTTCACGCGGCTTCTTCTTGAAAAAGTCGAACATGCGATAAAGGCTACCCCGCGTGGGATCCGTCACTCGCGATACCATCAACCTCATGACTTCCACGCCTGCTGCTACTCCGCAGACCCTTGCCGTATGTAGTTCCACATCGCCCGTTGTCATTTGGCATGTGGAGCTCTCGCCGTCCTTTGCAGGCGAGAGGTTGTCGGGTGCATGGCTGGTGGATCCGCTTGACGACGGAGCCCTGGAGACCGCCACCAATCTGCTCACCGGTTGCTTTGTTGCGTCTGTGACCGCGGGCGATGGTGACGGTGACGCTGCGGCAGAGAGTGCAGAGAGCGCTGAGGGGGCGGACCTGCTATCGCATGCGATTGAACAGGCAGGGGCCACGGTGGTGGACCTGCCGGCATCGGTGGCTGGCATTCGTGACCACATCGGACAGCTGCGCGCCGCCGCGAAGGAAGAGAAGGCCAAGCCCGGCAAGGGAAATCTGACGGAGCCGCGGTTCCCCAAGGTCAACGACGTAGAGGTGATTGATTTTCCGCATGTAGGCGAAGAAGTCGCAGGGCCGGTGCTGGGGCTTGCCCGCGGGGTAGAAGAGCTGGTGGCGCAGTGGACCGCGGTGGAGTCGCAGCGCCTGCGTCGCAAGTACTTGGTAGAGCCGTGGGGTGCGGAGCCGCGCCAGATTCCGCTGGTAAAAACGCGCGCATTGTAGCGAGTTTTTGCCATCCAGGCCACATTGTTTTTCCTGCGTACGCTGTGAGGTATGGCAGCACAGACCGATAACGTAGTCGCCTTCCCAGGCGTTCGCGTGGCCACGGAACCGGCCACGCTCATTATCGGTGCCTCTTTAGAGGAAGAACCGTGCAGTGCCCACCGCGTCTTCGGGGTCAATGACCAGATGGATCTGCGAAGCCTGTCCCGCGTGTTAGCGGTCATCTTTGGGTGGGGCGAGGAAAGCGTGCCGACGAAGTTCCATTTGCCCGGCTCTGCGGTGGAGTCTGCGGCGCAGCTGGTGACTGGCGGCAGACCCGCAGCGGTCGGAGTCGTCGATGTTCCCCTGTCCACCACAGTTGCCGAGGTGCTGCAAAGTCCCGGCGATACCCTTATCTGGCAGTGGGGCTTGTGGGAACATACCTTGCAGGTCAGAGAAGCTTTTGCCCGCGATGAGGCCACCCCGGATGCCCTGTGTATCGGTGGCTCGGGCTCTATCCGCGCACTGGGGGATATGGACGCGGAGGAGCCGGTAGATATTGCCGCAATCAATAGGGAACTGACCGGACGGGACTCTATTCAAAATACGTTGGCCACCGCTCGTGCCGATGTGGTGGACATCATCGAGAGGTCGGGGGTGTTTGAATTCGTGCCCCTGTTACAGGCTCTGGACCTGCAGAGGTCGGAATCAACCGCGCTGGAATTGACCGGGGAGGCGGGGGAGAGCGTCGTTAAGCGATTGCGCGCATTGCCTATAGAGGACGCCGAGAAAGACCCGGCCGGGCACGATGCGGCGTTGGTGGAGCTGCTGTGTTTGGCGGCGCTGACCTCGGATGAGCTACGGCATGATGTGGCGGCGCATGTCATGGAGCGCCTCGGCTGGGAGAGCGACGAGGGCATCCCGCTATCCGGCGAGGACGTGGAGGAATTGGCAGCGGCTAGCTGGGCGGAGATGAGCGCGCTGGGGCTAGCTGGGGAGGATACGCTCTCGCCGGTGGAGCGGCTGGATCTACTGCGTGAGGCGCTGCGACGTTAGATTTTTTCTCCTCTTTATTGCTTGTTTATGTTCGCGCTGGCTGTTTGTTAGCTGGCCGGTGGCCTAGAATTCCTAGGCGTGTCAGCGAATGAAACAGCAAATGAAAACCCGAACCGCGACAACGGCAAGCTCGGAAACGGCTCCCACGAAAACGGTTTTGTCGTAGAGGACTCGGCCGCAGTGCCAATGGCGACGGAGGCCAAGGACGAGCACGGACTGAAAGTGCAGATGATGCGCTTTATTATCTCCGGCGTCATCGCGGCGGTGGTGGACTTCGGCCTGACGTTCATCATGCTCAACGCCTTCGGGGCGACCAACTTCTGGGGCAAGACGGTCGGCTGGGTTTTCGGCACGATTACGGCGTACATCATTAACAGCCGCTGGACCTTCAAGTCGAAGTCCTCGGCGAAGAAGGTGCTGGCAGTTGCGGTGCTGTACCTGATTACCTACGCCACCCAGGTCGGCATCTTTAATGTGTTGCAGCCCTGGCTTGTCGAGGCCTGGGATTGGAACGCGCAGTGGGCACAGTTCGGCGCATTCGTCGTCGCACAGGGCGTTGCGACGGTAATTAACTTCATCATTCAGCGTGTATTCATCTTCCGTGTGAAATAGCGCGATACGCTGGGGGACGTGACTTCGACTGCTTCTAATAAGGAATCCACTCAGCTGACCGCCGAAACCGATGTTGACATGCTGACTATTCAGCGCGTGCTGTTTGCTCCGCCCGCAGACTGGGTGGAGCCGGATTTGTACTACCGAGTCGAAGGCGTTGGCGCCTACGACAGCTCGGTGCAGGCCACCCGTAACTCGATCACGCTCGGTCGCCACACCGTGGTGCGCACTGACACCTACTTCGGTCGCTTCCGAGCTTCTTACTGGCAGCGCTGGACCTCAATTAAGCAGGTCGAAATCCGTGCGCGCGTGGTCGGTTCCGCGCGTGTGCTGGCCTACACCGAAGATATTGGGGGCCACCTCCGCTTGGAGGACTCCTGGGCAGCGGGCGGCTCGGATGCCGACGGCAACTGGACCGGTGAGCACTCGCCGATGTCAGGTTCTGCCAATGAAGAGGTGCGCCTGACCGTCCCGCTGGACCGCTTCGCCGATGGCGGTGCCATTCACTTGCGCTTCGACACCGAGGACGCAGGCGCAAAGATTTCCGATGTCCGCTATGTTGTGCCCAAGTCGGCTATCAAGCGCGATATTCCGACTGACCTGGTCATTTGTTCCTACAACCGGCCGGTTGACTGTGCTCGAACCGTCGCCACGCTGGCAGAGGACCTGCCAGCCCTTGAGCGCGTTCGCACCATCCGCGTCGTTGACCAGGGCGAACAGCACCCGGCCGACGAAGCCGACTTCATCCAGGCCAAGGAGATCCTCGGCGAGCGTCTGAACGTTGTCCACCAGCCGAACCTCGGCGGCGCCGGCGGTTTCTCCCGCGGCATGCGCGACGCCACCGCTGCGGGCGACTGCATGGTTCTGCTTACCGACGACGACATCCGCCCCGAGCCCGAAACCACCTTGCGCCTATCCGCCCTGGCCGTATGCGCGGAAAAGCCGATGCTGCTCGGCGCGCAGATGCTCTTCCTGTTCAACCCGACCAGCCTCTTCCGCACCGGCGAGACCTACAACTGGAAGGCGCTGACCGTCGAGGAGAACGACCCCAAGTTCGGTTACGCCGACGTGGACGTGCGCAAGTACCACCAGCTGCGTCGCCTGGGCGTTGACTACAACGCCTGGTGGACCTGCCTGGTGCCGTCCGAGGTCATTAAGAAGATTGGCCTGGCGCTGCCGCTGTTCTTCCAGTACGACGACATCGACTACGGATTCCGCGCCGCCAAGGCCGGCTACCCGACCGACACCATTCCGGGCGCCGCCGTCTGGCACGCCGATTTCTACTGGAAGGACATCGAAAACGCCGCCCAGTACTTCGGCCTGCGCAACTCGCTTATCGCCGCCACCATGCACGGCGATGTCACCGCAAAGGACATGGTCAACGTCGCTTCACGACGAATCCTCTCGAACCTGGTCTCCATGCGCTACGGCCTGGCCTGGACGCAGATGGAAGCTGTTCGTGACCTGCTACGTGGCCCGGAGGTGCTGAAGAACGCATCGCAGGGCGACTTCGCTCGCATTTCTGCTGGTCGAAAGAACTTCCCGGAGACCGAGCTGCTGCCGATGCACGAGATGCCGGGTGGTCTGACCCCAGTTCGTCCGCCGTCACACGAGATCTCCAGCGAAAACAAGACGATGGCAAAGCGGCTTGCGTACACCCAGATGGGTAAGAAGCGCCCGGGGCCGGTGGCTGTGGCCTTCGAGGACTCCTTCTGGTGGCACATTTCCACCTTCGACGACGTCTGGGTCACCGATGCCTCCCAGAACGGTGTGCGTCACCTGGTCCGCGACCTGGATAAGGAAAAGTCCATGCGCGCCGAGACCATCAGCCTCATGCGCGAACTGTCCTCCAAGTGGGACGACCTTGCGAAGCAGTGGCGTGCCGCCGTGCCATCTTTGACCAGCGAAGACAACTGGGAAAAGTTCTTCCAAGGCGAGTAGTTCTTCAATCATGACCACGCACACACCCACGCCTTCGACTAGCTCAGGTGACAAAACCCGCAAACAGCTCATCACCATCTTGGTGCTGCTGGTGTTGATTATCCTGTTGCTGGCTCTGTTCCTTTTCCTCCAGGTTTCTGGGGATCGAGGTGGCGATTCGGCGGCTGCTGAGGGCAGTGTGTCGTCGTCAAGCGAAAATGGCGATGCGCAGGTGCAGGCGCAGGCGGAGAAGGCCGTCGTTGTGTACAAGCAGGTGCTGGCGAACCCGGCGCCACTGCAGACTTTTGTCGGAGAAGTTAGTCCTGGTGGGGCGATGAAATATGCGCTCGTGCATCTTGATGATGGGTGCGTGCCCGAGCTGGTGCTGAACTATGGCACAAGTGCGATGAGCGCCGAAATTGATGCGATTGGTGTCTACGGCGTTGACGAAAATGGTCAGGAAATTCAGTTTCAGAATTCCTACCATGACGGCGTGACTTCTGTGGGCGGTGTACGTCGCGCTCTTCAGCGAGCTACTGGTCAGCCGGGTATGTTCTCGTTTTCTGCAGAGAGGATGGGGCGCGATCAGGAAGATTTGCTGGTGACGCGCCAGGGCAATGAGCTGGTGGAAACGCCTGCGAATCCGGGTGCCGGGGAGTTCGAACAGTTTAACTGGATTCCGGTTGACAACCTGGATGTCGTCGAGGCCATTGCTGCTGGTAATGACTGCGCGCCGGGCTCGGGCTCGAATGGTACTGGCGCTGATGGTGGTAACGGTGGCAACGGTGGCCCGAATCCGACGGCGGGGCAGCAGGCTTCGGGGTCGGGTTCGAACTCGGACTCGGGCTCGGGTTCGCAGTCTGGGGCTTCGGGTTCTAGTTCGCAGGGGTCGAGCAACGGAACCAGCGGCCAGCAGACCGTGACCGGTACTGTGAAGGTTTTCCAGAATCGAGCCGAGGTTCTCGCTTATCAGCAGCGTGAGGATCCCAACCCCCATACTGCCGACGATCGACAATTTGCGATTCTGGTTCTCGACCAGCCAACTGAAGTGACAGCAAAGCTTGCAGGAAGTAATGAATCTGAGACACGCACTATTGACCATGTCGTGATTAACCCAAGTCTCCACAGCGACGGGGAAAGGGTAACGATTAGCTTCTCAGCTGACGAGAAGTACTGGCCGTCAGACACCGGCATTCCGTTCGGTCTCGCAGTTGAGGACGGCGCCAAGTACTAAGTAAGCGACAGCTGGGTGTCCGCAGCTAGTTATCCACAGCCGCCAAATTGTCCACAGAAACGGGCAATTCGGCGGCTTTTCTGCTGCCAATTTCCGCGGGGTCGACCATAACTAAAGGCACTAATTCCAATGCGTGAATTCCTGTAGCCCACCTCGGGGAGCGTGCCTAAACCAATGCCTAACTGGACTTACGATTCCGATGGCCTCATCCACGCGGCTTCGCAGAAACAAATCAAGCATCCTTGTGAATATGTCAGTGCCAAGTCAGAGCTGGATAATCTGCACGGGCACGTCGGAAGCGCAAATATTCGAGATGGATCCCTGCTCAGACTGGCGTACGGCACATACATCGAGTGCTCTCGCTGGAATGCGCTGTCAGCATTCGAACGTTTTCAACTGCAGATAAAGGCACTGGTCAAGCCAGGTTCCGGGACAATCATTACGGGTGAAGCAGCCGCTGCGTTGCATGGCATCCCGTTGCTTGTTCGAAATGCCACAATCGCGCTTGCCAATTCCGGCCTGCGCCGACCTGGCGGCGGATTGCGCCATGTCGGTGACAGAATCCTCGAACAAGACATCGTTCGCATTGGTGGGCGCTGCGTTACCGATGTGCCGAAAACCGTCATCGATATCTGCCGCACCGCCGAGTCCGAAAACGGGCCAGTCATCGTTGACACCGCACTGCGACAGTGGTGTGACCTCGAAGAACTGCACACCGTCCTCACAAATTACCCACGTTCGCCGGGTACCCGCCGCGCCCGCGAGCTACTTCGAACTGCCAGCGCACACAGCGAAACCATCGGTGAGTCAATCACAAAGAAATGCATAATCGACTCAGGAATTGCCACGCTTTACGACGAAAAATGCGTGCTCATGCAGCAAGTCGAGTTCTATGACAGTGAAGGATTCATTGGGCGCGTCGATTTTTATGTGCCTCATCTGAATTTGATCATTGAGTTCGATGGGCTGATTAAGTATTCCGGTGGCGGGGTAGCAGCTACGGAGACTGTGCTTCTGAAAGAGCAAGCTCGCGAGAAGCGTCTGCGAAACCTCCACTTAGATGTACTCCGCTTCCAATGGTCACAGGTCATTAATGGGGACTGCGTGGAGGTCTTGCGACAGTTCGCTATTCGGCAGAGGCAGCGCATTCAGGCAGGTGGGTTGGTATTTTCGTCCGAAGTTGGGCGTTTTCGTCAAGCCACTGTCCCGTATAAAGATCGGCAGCTCCGTGAGTCCAGAATCCAGGAGCGTAAGCAGCGTTTGCAGCTTCTGGAAAATGCACCGGCCTCGCGCGACTCAGGCTAAGTTCAGCTGCTGACCTATTGCAATTGTGCTGACTTATGGCCAACTTTCCGCCACTTGTCGATGACTTTTCAGGACTTATGGCCACGCTGTTGGCCTGGCCCGCGCACTTATCGTAGGACTATTCACTTATGCGCAGGCTGTAGCGCATCGATGAGTGAATACCTCATCGATATGTCAGTGGAGGAGAAGGGAACCAGGGGTTAGGTAACACTTTTGCGCACTGAGCACTCGAAATGCGGACTACACGACCCGGGCGAGATCAAATATGCAGGCCAGCGCCTCAGCCTCAGCCCCACCAGCCGCAACGTCTGCGCTCCAGGCCAGTGCCACAGCCCCAGCCCCACCAGCCGCAACGCCAGCCCGAACTACTTCGACTTTGGATCGAAGCGCTCGAAGTTCTCCCTGCGCCCCTGCTTCAGTAGCTTGAACCAGCGGTAGAAGCCGCGGACATCGCGGCGCTGGACCAGGAAGAACCAGCCGAAGCGCAGGAACTCCTGTGGCATGAGCTTGCGCATGCCAGGCTGGCTCATCAGGTAGCCACGGTTGCGGTAGGTGAAGTAGCGCTTGAAGTCATTGGTCGGGTACTGCGTGTGCATTTTGCCGCCGAGAATGGGCACAAATTCACCCGAACCGGAGGGGTGCAGGTAGGCCGTCGTCAAGCATGTGCCGAACCGGAGGCCGGAGCGGACCAGGCGGCGGTGGAATTCGACCTCGTCGCCGCGGATGAATAGGCGGTAGTCGGGAACGCCGAGCTGTTCCAGCGAGCGGGCGCTAAACAGCGCGCCGTTGAACAGGGATGCGATGCCGGGCAGGAGGTCGTGGTTGCCGTCGATGGTTTCGAGGTCGCTAGGCAGTTCGAGCCCGGTCGCAGCCTTCTGATCTGCAAAGTTGGTGAACCATCTCCGCCCCTCAGAGTCGTTCACTGCCGGGAGTTTGGGGTTGATGCCGCTTTCGAAAAGCTCCTCGCGATGACGGCGCCACACCAGCCCGCGGCGCAGGGGGAATGCCAGCTTGTTCGGGGCCTTAATATCGCAGACCACCGGCGAGACAGCGTCGAGCTGGTGGCGTCGCGCGCAGCTGTGCAGCGCCTTCAGCACGTAGGAGTCCTCCGGGCGCCCGTCGTCATCGGCGCACCAAATCCACTCCGCGCCGAGCGACAGCGCGGTCAGCATGCCCAGTGCGAAACCACCAGCGCCGCCCAGGTTCGTCTTGGAACCGACGTAGTGAATCTCCGGCGCCGATCCGCTTTCCGACGACTGCTGCGCCGCCACCTGCTCGGCGAGTTCCTTGACCTTCGGGTCGTTGCCGTTGTCGACGATGATGAGCCACTTCGGCATGTGGGTCTGGCTGGCAACGATGGGAAGCGATTGGCGCAGGTCCTCGATGCGGTTGTGAGTCACCACGATTGCGGCCGTTGCTGCCTCATCGTGATTTGGGTGGTCAGCCGAGTTTTCGCTCACTTCGTTCTCCATCGGGGACGTACCGTTTATTACTGTTTTTATTGCTGTCTATCTTGCCATGTTGCTCCGGGTGAGCAATTCCAAGCATCCGTGCCGCCCGCCAGCCGCCGGCCGGCTGCCCGCGAGCCGCTCGCTCGGCCACGATGGGGGAACCGCGCCCGGACTCCCGGCGAAGCTGCTACCGTCGCTGCGCGAGCACGCGGCGCACCTGGTCGGCGGCCTCTTTACCTTCGTAGGCTTCGACCACTTCGTCGACAAGCCCTGCCTGTCGAACCGTACCGTGATCAATCCACAGCGCCGTGTCGCACAGCTGCGCCAGGAACTCATTTGAGTGCGACGCAAACACCAGCAGACCGGAGCGATCGACCAATTCGGTCAACTTCGTCCGGGCCTTCGCCATGAATGCGGCGTCGACGGCTCCGATGCCTTCGTCGAGAAGCAAAATCTCCGGCTCAATGGACGTGACCACGCCGAGCGCCAGTCGCACGCGCATACCGGTGGAGTAGGTGCGCAGTGGCATGTGCAGGTAGTCGCCGAGTTCGGTGAACTCTGCGATTTCGTCGAGCTTGGATTTCATCTGCTTGCGCGTCTGCCCCAGGAACAGACCGCGGATGATGATGTTTTCCAGGCCTGAGATCTCCGGGTCCATGCCGACACCGAGGTCGAACACCGGAGCCACACGGCCGCGCACATCGGCGGCACCGCGCGTGGGCTCATAGATGCCCGACAGCAGTCGCAGCAGCGTGGACTTACCCGCTCCGTTGTGGCCAACCAAGCCGACGCGGTCGCCCTCGCGCAGATGGATGTTGATGTCCTTCAGCGCCTCAATGACCACGACATTGGAGTCATTGCGGCCAATCGCACCACCCGCGGCGCCGAGGAACGCCTTCTTCATCGACCGCGATTTGGCGTCGAAAATGGGGAAGTCAACGCACGCGTTGTAAGTATCAATGCTGACCATGCTTATCCCTTGCTAGTTCTATTCGCTTAACGACGGCCTTTGCGGCCTAAACCCAGTAGCTCACGCGGGAGCGCCACAGGCGCATGGCTCCGAGTGCCAGCAACAGGCCGACTGTGGTGCAGGCGAGGACAATCCACCAGTGGTAGGTATCCACCGGCTGGCCGGTCAATGGGGCGCGGATGATTTCCAGGTAGTGGAACAGCGGGTTGATCTCTGCGATGCGTGCGCGTTCGGCGACGGCACCGCCCTGTTCCTCCAGCGTCTTGGTGGTCCACACAATCGGAGTCATGTAAAACACCAGCTGAATTAGGGAATCCAGCAGTGGTGCCACGTCGCGGTAGCGCGTAGCGATGATGCCGAAGAACATCGTCACCCACACACCGTTGACCACCAGCAGCGCCATCGCGGGGATGACCAGGAAGAAGTTCCAGCCCAAATCCGGACGGAAGACCAGCACGAGAATCAGCCAAATCACCATGTTGTGGGCCAGGAAAAGCAACTGACGCCACACCAGCCTGTAGACGTGAACACTCAGCGCACTGGGCAACTGTTTGATGAGGCCTTCGTTTTCAATGAAGACGGTTGCGCCCTCGCGCACGCAGCCGGAGATGAAGCCCCAGATAATCAGACCAACGGTCACGTGCGGCAGGAAGAATGCCAGGTCCTGCTGGAACAGCAGCGAGTACAGCAGGCCGAGAGCCAGGGCCATCGCGCCGGTGGCAATGGTGATCCACAGCGGGCCAAGCGTGGAGCGACGGTACCGCTGCTTGATGTCCTGCCAGCCCAGCTGCAGCCACAGCTCACGCTGGCCGAAGCCGGTAACCAGATCCTGCCAGGCAGCGCCCATGGTGCGGGAACGCGACTTGAAAGCCGGTGCCTCACCCGTTGCGTCAGTTATGCGCGCAATGTCGCGACGGAGAGTTTCCTCCGTGCGGATAGCGGAGCCATTGCGCACAGTATTGGCCGGCTGGTCGGCTGCAGCTGCGGATTGGCGATCATTTTCTGCGTTAGTCACGTCTCCAAACTACTAGCTAGGGCGGTTTAGATTGAATACCGACGGCACCGGGCGAGCCATTATTCCACGTCGTGACGGCGAACAACCGTCGCGTGGGGTGGTCGTCATTGGTGGTGACGTGGTGCTTCTGAGGCTGTTTCCACGGTTGGTTATGCGACTGGTTATGTGACCCTGGAAAACTTACATACAATCGCCGCTGTAACTGCTTTATGGCATGCAGCTGGTGCATATGGTTCACGCATCGGGAGTGCTTGCGCATGGATACAGGCAGGAAAAGTTCGGCCAATTTTAAGCAACTGCTAAAAAGGGATAAAGATTATCCTATATGGGGTTGCTTCGATAGAATTGGTTCCAACTAAGATGTGCAAGCGATACACGGTTCGGGGCATGAACGCTCGATTCGTGGGTGATTGCACAGTTAACTCTGAAATAGATATCGCAGCTTGAATTCGAAACCGGGAAAGGGTTTTCATGGCCTTCGATGTGCCGACAACCAGGGGTGCTTACTCGTCGCTTTCCGACGGTTGGACATACCTCAATGCGGGTCAACGCACCCAGGTACCCGAGCGTGTCCAGGCTGCGATGATTTCTGCATTTCGCAATGCCCAGAAGTCCCTTCCTGGTGAGACTGGGGCGGGGGCTCATGGCCAGTCGCGCAGCTCGGGCGTTCCCGCTGCAGCGGAGCTAACCGCCAGTGCGCGCCGGGCTTTTGCGGACCTCACTGGCGGCCCGGTCGCCGGTGTGGTGTTGGGATCTTCGCGTGAGGTGCTCATGGAGCAGTTCACGTCCGCAATGAGTCGACGCTTGACGCTCGGCTCTAACCTGGTGATTTCTCGCATTGGTTCGCAAGTTGTACACGCACCACTACGCCGGGCAGCCAATCTCTACGGAGCTCAAGTCCGCATTGCTGAGGCTGACTTGTCCTCGGGTACGTTGCCGTCCTGGCAGTTCGACGAGCTCGTAGACGAGCACACTCGCCTCGTTGTCGTCCCGGCCGCGGATCCGTTCGTTGGCACCATCGCGCCGGTAGCTGACATTTCTCGGCGGGTGCATGAGCACTCCAACGCCTGGGTGTTGGTCGATGCCTCGGATATTGTTGCCTACCGCGACGTGTCGATGAGCAAGCTGGGCGCCGACATCATGCTGGTTGACGCCTCCGTGCTGGGCGGGCCTGAGGTCGCAGCTTTGGTGTTCAGGGATCCCGAGATGTTCGAGCGCATGACGTCGTTAAGCTATGTGCCGAATGCGCGCGGCGTCGAGCGGATTGAGGTTTCCCCGGTGTCGCCGGCACTACTCGGTGGGGTGTCGGAATCGGTGCTGCACCTGGCATCGCTGGATAGCACGGCGAGGGGGTCGCGTAGGCACCGCATTGAAACCGCGATGCCGCAGGTTTCTCGCTACTTGACGACGTTGTCGGAGCGCCTGATTGCGGCGCTGATGACCCTGCCGCGGGTGTACATCATCGGCATGGATACCGAAGATGATTCTTTCGCGAGTGTGTCGCGGGCACAGCACATTCCGCGTGTTAGCTTCCTCGTCGATGGAGTGTCGGCGAAGGTGGTCGTGGACAGGCTGCTGGATAATGGCCTGGTGACCAGCATTGTTGATGCGTATGAATCACCGCTGTTGGAGGCCATGGGCATCGCTGAGGCTGGAGGTGCCGTGAGAGTCGGCCTCCAGCCGTTCAATACGCCGCACGACATTGACCAGCTCGTGCGCGCAGTTGCCTCGCTCGGTTAACTAGGCGGTCAGCTAACTAGGCGGTCAGCACAATCTTGCCGCTGACCGCGCCACTGTCGAGCAGTTCGTGGGCCTTGGCCGCGTCGCGCATATCCATGACCTCATGAATTTGAGGGGTGACGGTGCCGTCGGCAAGCATTGGCCAAACGGTGTCCTCTGTGGCGTTGACGATGCGAGCCTTGTCGGCTAGATCGCGGTAGCGCAGGCCGGTGGCGGTAATGGAGCCGCGCTTGCTCAGCAGGCGGCCGATGTTGAGCTCGCCCTTTACGCCGCCCTGCATGCCGATGATAACCAGGTGGCCGTCCTTCGCCAGGGCCTTGACGTTTCGGTCGAGGTACTTTGCGCCCATGATGTCCAGAATGACATTGGCGCCGCCCTCAGCTGCGACGATTTCCTCGAAGTCCTCTTCTTTGTAATTGATGAGGATGTCGGCGCCGAGTTCTTTGCACTTAGCCAGCTTCTCCGCTGAACCGGCTGTGACTGCGACGCGAGCGCCGAGCCGCTTGGCCATCTGAATAGCGAAAGTGCCGATGCCGCCCGCGCCACCGTGAACCAGTAGTAGATCGCCTTCCTTTAGGCCAGCAATCATCACGACATTCGAGAACACCGTGCAGGCAACCTCGACGATAGATGCGGCCTCGGTGAAGGAGTAGCCATGTGGCAGTGGGAGAATCTGGCCGGCCGGGACTGCGACCTTTTCGGCGTAAGCGCCACCGGAGAGAAGGCAGCAGACCTCGTCGCCGACTTTCCAGCCCTGAGAGTCGCCCTTGACCTCTTCAATGACACCCGCGCACTCCAGGCCGAGGGTGTCGGTCACGCCTTTCGGTGGCGGGTAGTGGCCAGCGGCCTGCAGCAGGTCAGCGCGGTTTACGCCAGCGGCTTTGACCTTGACCAGCACCTGCCCATCCTCGAGAGTCGGTTCCGGAGCATCGGCCCATTCCAGGGCGCGGGGGTTGGAAAGATCAGTCTGAATGATTGCCTTCATAGTCTTCAAAGGTAATGCAAAAACTGGTTATGCACGCGGTATTTCAAGCTCTTTTGCAATTAGCAAAAATAGTTATGTCTGTAGAGGTGGATGCTTGGGGTGTGGTTTGGGATGAGAAGGCTAGCGAAAGGTGCTGGCAAGGGGTGTTATGAGGGCGTTTGCTGCCTCACGGCGGTATGCGGTTATGATGTTGTCGTTGGAAGTATGGCAGAGCGGCCGAATGCACTGGTCTTGAAAACCAGCGAGGGTCACACCTCCGGGGGTTCAAATCCCCCTGCTTCCGCAGACAGAAGCCCTCGGTAGTTGTTCTACTGGGGGTTTCTTCATTTGTCTTCAAAATTGGCGTATGTGGTGGGGTCAGCGACGGATAGTCGGACCGTACGTAACCGCGGTATTGCGCGCATTGCTGCATTCTCTCCGGCCGCAGGTATGACATGCGCGGACATGTGCGGGATTCGGCAGTATCGCACATGCTCAGAAACTGGTGGTCAATGACACCATCGCCAAGGGGGCGCCGACGCGATTGCCGACGGTTCGTTGAATACAGGAACTGAAATCCACTTCAACCCGGGGCACTCGGTGGAAAAGCTGCATGGCATGGAACCGAAACCGTTGTGGCCTGAAACAATACGGGCAATTTGCCAAAACCGGTAAGCTCGGTCTTGCTGTAATACAAACTCAGCGTCATACTGGCGGACGGTATTGAGGGAAAAGGTCGAACAATGGCAACGAATCGGAGCAACCACTCGGACGACTCGTTCGGTGAGTGGAGCATAAATCCGGACGCGTCAGATGATCAGCCCTCTGCAGATACGCCGGCAAATGCGTGGAGCGCTGTGGATGGGACACAGTGGGAGCAGCCTGAGGGGCAAACGCAGGACCATCAGACCCAGCAGCCGCCCCAGAACCAGCAAACCCAGTATCTGCAGCAGCAGTATCCACAGTCCCAGCAGCCTGAACCGTACCGCCCCGCCCCCTATGTCTCCGGTCCGCAAGCTGGTCCGGCTGCTGCGCCGAGCAATGACAACAAGGGGCTGACCATCGCGGTTATTGTCCTGGCGCTCGTTGCGGTCGCTCTCTTCGTCGGCGCAATGGCTTTCTTCTACTTCTCCGATTCGAAGGGAGTGAATTCGGCCGGCAGCAACTCGCCCCAGTCGGTTCAGTCAGCTAGTGCTGAGGATTTTTCCACGTCGTCGACCGCTGAGCAGAAGCGTCGCGCTGAAGGGTTCCAGCCGCCATCGAGTTGGCGCCACTGCTCCGGCTCGGGTGATCCGGGTGATTTGAACTTGGTATATGCAGAAAATGTCGGAGGTAACACGACAACCTGTCAGTTTGCCACCAATGTGCGCAATTCCTTCGTTGAGCAGTACCAACTTACGAAGAAGCTCAACGGTACTGTCACCGCTAGCAGCCCAACAACTGGCAAGACTTACACCATGACCTGCCGCGATAACGGTGAGGTTGTCACTTGCACCGGCGGTACGAATGCGACGGTGCACATTGTCTAAACGTCTCCGAGTAGCTCTGGCCGCAACCGCCGTCGTCACGCTCGGTCTTAGCGCCTGCACCATCGGCACCGACTCCGACTCGTCGATGCCCTCGCCGACGCTGCCCAATTCGCTTGGCGACGGCACCGGAGGCGCATCCTCCGGCGGGAAAGTTGTGCCCGGTGAGATGCCTCGCGAAGTTGTCGAGGCCGTGAAGTCCGCGCAAAAGGAATTCGGTGGTTTGGCCGGCGCCGCTCTGGCAACGCCGGATAAGGATTCCGAAGTGGTTTCCACGGGGGATTTCAAAACTGGTCCGGCCTGGTCTACCTCCAAGGTGCCAATCGCGGTGGCTTATGTGCGCCAAATGGGCGTAGACGCGCAGGTGGAATCTGCAATCACGGTTTCCGACAACGACGCGGCTGAGTCCATGTGGTACTCCCTGGGCGATGACGCGACCGCAGGCGCGACCACCAATAAAATCCTTCGAGAGGGCCACGACGCCCGCACCGTCATGGGCACTGACCGCATCCGCGCGCAATACACCGTCTTCGGACAGACGCAGTGGGATTTGCGGGACCAAGCCGTTTTCGGCGCCAATTTGCAGTGCATCGAGGCGGGCCCAAAGGTTGCTGACCTCATGGGGCAGATTGCCGACGAGCAGTCCTACGGCCTCGGACGCATCCGCGGTGCCCACTTCAAGGGCGGTTGGGGCCCAGATGATGAAGGCGTCTACCTTGTGCGGCAGTTCGGCTATCTGCCGGGCAAGAAGCCGGGCACCTTCGTTGGTGTTGCTATCGCAGCCCAGCCTGACGACGGCACCTATGAGACCGGCCAGCAAATGCTCGACCGCATCGCAAAGGCGATTGAGCGCAGTGGTGGCGCGACCACCGGCCGCGCTGGCACCTGCTAGCTGAGCGATAGCTGCTAGCGCTCAATTCCTAGCACAGCCAGCAACTGCGAGGTCTCGTCCTCAGTAGTGATGGTGATACGAGCACCTTCGCCGGCAAAGCAGCGGATGAGAATGTTGCGCTGCGCCAAGAAGTCACCGAGATCCGTGGTGGTGGCCACCGAGACGTCGTCAAGCAAAGAGAGATCCGCAATCCGACCCTCGTCAATCCAAATGAAGTTGGCCTGCGAATTCGGCAGCACCGTCTCGCGGCCGGTGGCGGCGTTGATGGCCTCGGTGACGGCGACGCGCTGTGCGCGGACCTCAGCAATGCGGGCGGTGAGCTCTTCCTGTGCGTCGAGCGAGGTGAGCGCGGCAATCTGCGCGAGAGTGTTTACGGAGAAGGGGATAGCGACCTTATTCACGGCCTCCACAAGCTTGTCCGGGCCGAACATGTAGCCCACACGAAGCCCGGCCAAACCGTAGACCTTGGAGAATGTGCGCAGGCCAACCAGGTTGGGGTAGGTATCCAGCAGCTCATGCGCCAACGGGGTAGCAGCATGAGTGGCCTCGTCCACCAGCTCGATGTACGCCTCGTCGAGAGCGACCACAACATCGCCCGGAACCTGCGCCATAAACTCCGCGAATGCCTCGCGAGTGATGGTCGTCCCCGTTGGGTTGTTGGGGTTACAGACGAAAACCAGACGTGTGCGGTCGGTGATAGCGGCAGCCATAGCTGAAAGATCATTGCGACCCTGCGCATCCAGCGGTACCGGCACCGGAGTAGCCCCGGCGACGCGAGCGAGAATGGGGTAGGCCTCGAAGCTGCGCCACGGGAACACGACCTCATCCCCATCCGCACAGGTGGCCTGCACAAGCTGCAGGCACAGAGCGGAGGAGCCGCAGCCGACCGCGACCTGCTCCATGGGTAGGCCCAGGTGTTCGCCGAGCTTAATGCGCAGGTCAACCGCGCCCATGTCCGGGTAGCGGTTCGGACCGGTAGTTGGGTCAGAGATGGTTTGCGAGATGGCCTCCACCACCGAGGGCAGCGGTGGTTGGGTCATTTCATTGGACGCAATCTTCAGCGCGCCGGGCACAGCCTTGCCCGGAACATAGGCCGGAACCTGTTCGAGGTCGGCACGGGTTTTGGGCTGAACTGAAGATGCATCGTTGGTCATAGGCCTAACTGTAGAACATGGTCCGGATTGGGCAGTACGGAATCCCCGCAAAATCCCAAGGTGTGGTCGCTATTTGTGGTGCCGTATTTGGTGGCTTCGCGGGTGTTTTGCTTTTCAATTCTTGTGTTCTGTAGGATTGGCTGCGGTTATTTGGTCTTGCCAACGCAATGGCGAACAGCTTTGCTGAAGCGGGATCGATGCCAGTGGTTTTGGAGGCGTGCCAGAGCGGCCGAATGGGGCTCCCTGCTAAGGAGTTGCCTGTCTTGCGACGGGCCGGAGGTTCGAATCCTCTCGCCTCCGCCACACGCGCCCGTAGCTCAACGGATAGAGCATCTGACTACGGATCAGAAGGTTAGGGGTTCGAATCCCTTCGGGCGCACCATGTAGACCCGCACCTTGTAGGTGCGGGGCTTTTTGTTTTTATTACCTGGCAGTGCAGCGCGAGCCGGGGCATTGCGGGGCGGGGCAGCGCGGTCCTTCACTTGTGGCCAGGGTTCGGTCACTTATCGATGGTTTCTCGTGGCCTGTCGATGGTTTTGCGCCACTTATGCGCGCGCTGTGGGTGCTACGTGTGCACTTGTCGATGCGCTGTTCACTTGTGGCCAGGCTATAGCGAATCGATAGGTGAACTATGCATCGATAAGACAACGAACCAGCTCCCTTGCTCCAGCAACGCGCAGCAACAGGTAGCAAAGCGCAGCAACAGGCACCAACCCGGACCTGCCGACCGACTCGCCACCTCCCTGAGCCGCCACGGCCGTACCTCCAACACCCCCGCGCAGCCTTTGCCCGGCTGAATCCGATTAGCCTGGCCTTGTACTTGGTCAATCGGGGCTTCCGCCCCGCGCCGCCCCGCGCCGCCTCGCACACCGGGGGACATTTTCCTATCCTGAACAGTTGCAATAGACTTAGACCCCGGTTGCCCTCCCCGTATTTCGATAGGAGCCTTGATGGACGCCCGTCTAGCCGTTCGCCGTAAGCCCGAGTTCCGCAATGAGGAAGCTACGCTGCTGTCCTCGATCGGCCAGGACGGCGAGGTGGCAATCTACTATCTCTACGATGCTTTCGATGCGACGGAGGAGGATCTTGTCGCGCTGCGTGAGTCGGTAGTTGCTGATTCGCGTGTCGACGAGCTGGTCGAGCTCCCGGCCCCCGCCGAGCTGGGGAACTACCTTGCTGTCGAGCCGCTGCCTGGCCAGTACGACCAGCGTGCCGATGCCGCCGAGCAGGCCCTGCGCCTGCTCCGCCCGGAAACGCAGGCGCAGATCACCTCGGCAACGCTGTATGTTTTCGATGCTCCGGTGAATGACGCCGTGCGCTCCTTCCTCATCAACCCGGTCGAATCGGGGGAGAAGAACCTGAGCGTCCTGCGCCGTCCGAGCATGGGCGAGATCGAGCCGCTGAAGGAGTACCCGGGCTTCACCGAGCTGGATGACGAAGGCCTGGCCGAGCTGCTCGCAGCCGACGGCATGGCCATGTCGCTGGCCGACCTGAAGACCATCCAGGATTACTTCCGCTCCGAGGGCCGCACTCCGACCGAGGTAGAGCTGTCCGCGCTGGATACCTACTGGTCGGACCACTGCCGCCACACCACCTTCAACACCGAGCTGACCTCCATCGAGAACAACGAGCCGCGCTTTGCCGCGCAGTTGGATCGCGCGCTGCGTCGCTACGACGAGCTGCGTGAGCTCAACGGCCGCACCCACAAGCCACGCTCCTTGATGGACATGGGCACCATCATGGGCCGCGAACTGCGTCGCACGGGTGTCATGGATGACCAGGAAGTCTCCGAAGAAATCAACGCCTGCTCCGTCTACGTCGACGTCGAGGGCGATGACCGCAAGTGGCTCCTCATGTTCAAGAACGAGACCCACAACCACCCGACCGAGATCGAACCGTTCGGTGGCGCCTCGACCTGTCTCGGTGGCGCAATCCGCGACCCGCTGTCGGGTCGCTCGTGGGTCTACCAGGCCATGCGTCTGTCCGGCGCAGGTGACATCAACACTCCGCGCGAGCAGACCCTCGAGGGCAAGCTGCCGCAGCGCGATATCTCCTCTCGTGCCGCAGCCGGCTACTCCTCCTACGGAAACCAGATCGGTCTGGCCACCACTGGTGTGCGCGAGCTGGTCCACCCGGGATACGTCGCTAAGCGAATGGAACTCGGTGCCGTCGTCGCCGCTGCCCCGGCAGACAACGTCAAGCGCCTCGAACCTGCGCCGGGCGATGTGGTGATCATGCTCGGTGGCCGCACCGGCCGTGACGGCGTCGGCGGTGCGACCGGCTCGTCGAAGGCCCACGATGAAGACTCGCTGGGCCGCTCCGGCGCCGAGGTGCAGAAGGGTAACCCGGTCAACGAGCGCAAGATTCAGCGCCTGTTCCGCCGCGAGGATGTCGCCACCAAGATCGTCCGTTGTAATGACTTCGGCGCTGGTGGCGTGTCCGTTGCGGTTGGTGAGCTGGCTGACTCCATTGACATTCACCTCGAGCGCGTGCCGCTGAAGTACGCCGGTCTGAATGCCCGCGAAATCGCGATTTCCGAGTCCCAGGAGCGCATGGCGCTGGTCGTGCGCCCGGAGGATGCCGACTTCATCATCGCCGCCGCTGCCGAGGAGAACATTGAGGCCGTCGCGCTGGCCGACATCACCGACACTGGCCGTCTGCGCATGTTCATGGGCGACGAGGTTGTCTTCGACCTCTCCCGTGAGTTCATCGACACCAACGGCGCTGACCGCGCCCAGAATGTCGAGATGGTTGCTGCGGAGGGCGGCGTCGTAAAGCAGGTACCGGCGAGCGTGCTGGAGTCGCTGCGTGCGGCGACGGCGGGCTCCCAGGAGGGCATGATCGAGCAGTTCGACTCGACCGTCGGCCGCTCCACCGTGCTCATGCCGTACGGTGGCGCGACGCAGAAGACCGACGAGCAGGCGTCGATCCAGACGCTGCCGGTCGATGGCGGCACGAGCACCGCGTCCGTCATGACTTGGGGTTACTCGCCATCGCTTGCCGACGAGTCCCCGTACCTCATGGGCTCCTACTCCGTCGTGGAGGCACTGGCTAAGCTCGCAGCGGCCGGTGGCGATCCGCGCGGTGCCTGGCTGAGTGTGCAGGAGTACTTCCAGCGCCTGGACCAGGATCCGCAGCGCTGGGGCGAGGTTGCGCAGGCTCTGCTCGGTCTGCTCGAGGCTCAGGACGGCTTCCAGGTTGCGGCCATTGGCGGTAAGGACTCCATGTCCGGCACCTACGGCGAGGACCTGCACGTGCCGGCGACCCTGGTGACCTTCGCAGTTGCCGCGATGGACGAGACCGACGCTGTCTCTGCTGCAATCCCGGCAGGTAACTTCGACCTCTACCTGTTTGCGCACAAGCCACTCGAGTCCGGGGAGCCGAACTACGAGCAGCTCAACGAACTATTTGCTGCCGTGCGGGAGCTGCGTCCGGCTGCGGCCTCGGCTGTTACTAACGCGGATCTGGCTGCGACCCTGGTCAACATGGCTGTGGGCAATGGCGTGGGCCTGGAGGCATCCCTTCCGGAGGCTCCGCTGGGCTCCATTGTGGTGGCTGTTCCGGCTGGTCAGGATGTTGAGGGTGCTGTTGAGGGTGCTGTGAAGATCGGTGCCACCGACGAGTCGGGCACGCTGCGCTTCGGTGAGGAGTCCTTCACTGTCGCCGAGGCTCTGGAGGCAATGGAGTCCGGTTACCGTGAGGTCTTCCCGCTCAATGACTACGAGGGCGAGGCCCTGCCGGAGTTCGCTAACCAGGTCAGCGAGACCAAGACTGACCTGCAGAGCCCGGGCAAGAAGGATGTCCACGTGTTGCTGCCGGTCTTCCCGGGTACCAACTCCGAGTACGACATGGCCGAGGCATTCGTCGCTGCTGGCGCTACCTACGAGTTCCACGTAATCCGCAACCTGACCCCGGCAATGCTGGCGGAGGACACGAAGGCGTTCATCGAGAAGCTTCAGGACTCCGACATCCTGGCATTCTCCGGTGGCTTCTCCCTGGGTGATGAGCCGGACGGATCCGCCAAGTTCATCGCCGCGTTCCTGCGTTCCGACGATGTCGCAGCCGCCGTCAAGGAGTTCGTGGCCGACAACGGTCTTGTGCTCGGTATTTGTAACGGTTTCCAGGCGCTGGTCAAGTCCGGCTTCCTGCCGTACGGCGACCCGGCGCAGCTCCGCGAGGACTCGCCGACCCTGGCCCACAACCGCCAGCTGCGTCACGTGTCCCGCATCGCTACTACTCGCGTCGCGACCGTGGATTCCCCGTGGCTGCGCGATTTCGAGCCAGTCCAGACCCACCTCATGCCGGTTTCTCACGGTGAGGGGCGTTTCGTGGTTTCCGAGGATGAGGCTCGCCGCCTGTTCGAGGCCGGCCAGGTCGCTTTCCAGTACGTCGATGCCGACGGCGTGCCGACGATGACAGCGCCAGCCAACCCGAACGGTTCTTCCTACGCCATTGAGGGCATTGTCAGTGCTGACGGCAGGATTCTGGGCAAGATGGGCCACCCGGAGC
This sequence comes from Corynebacterium sp. HMSC064H12, assembly GCF_001809925.1. Lineage (NCBI taxonomy): Bacteria > Bacillati > Actinomycetota > Actinomycetes > Mycobacteriales > Corynebacteriaceae > Corynebacterium > Corynebacterium sp. HMSC064H12. The sequence goes on from NZ_KV799361.1 coordinate 104,199, forward strand.
GTTTCCGCGAGGGCCTGATGCGCAACATTCCGGGCATTGGTGAGCAGGACATCTTCGGCAACGCTGTCCGCTGGGTCCGCGGCGAGTAGTTCCTCGGTTTCTCCGTTACCTCGGTCAGGGTTACCTCGGTCGGTCCTGTTCGGATAGGCCGGGGTAACCGCTACGAAACCTGTTGTTAACGTGCAACGAATATGTACTTGAATAAGCGCCCAAAAAGGTTGCTTGAACAGCGGATTTTGTAAAACTTCGCAGGATGAGTAAAGTATCTATTCGTTGCAGGGGCCAAGGGATTCACCCGGAGTCACTGAATAACAACAAAATGCGCCCGTAGCTCAACGGATAGAGCATCTGACTACGGATCAGAAGGTTAGGGGTTCGAATCCCTTCGGGCGCACAGTGCAGACCCGCGCCGATAAGGTGCGGGTCTTTTGGGTTAAGTAAAGAAAAGTGTGTCTTTTCCGGG
>NZ_KV799362.1:0-7332 GCF_001809925.1 Corynebacterium sp. HMSC064H12
GATGCAATGACCGCCTGACCCTACCGCCCGAAAAACGGCTTCCAAACTGACATAAACCTAGTCAGTAACTTCCGGCAAGTAGCCTATTGAGTGTGAACGACAACCAGGACACCTCCCATACCCCGGACACCTCGGTGAACGACAACGCCTCGGCAACCGACGCCACGTCCCATACCCCCGCAGCCCCCACGGCCCCATCCGCAGTGGTAGCGGGCCTCATCGTCGATGAGCTGCTGCGTCTCGGCATGGTCGATGCCGTGGTGTGCCCGGGTTCCCGGTCCGCCCCGCTCGCCCGCGCTCTGGTCCAGGCCGCCGACGCGGCGAAGGTTCGCCTCCATGTGCGCATCGATGAACGCTCTGCCGCCTTCCTCGCCCTCGGCCTGGCCTCGCGCACCCGCAAGGTGACCCCGGTAATTACAACGTCCGGCACAGCAGTGGCGAACCTCGTGCCCGCCATGGTGGAAGCCACCGCGTCGGGCATTCCGCTGTTGGCACTGACCGCCGACCGCCCCGCGCATTATCGCGGCACCGGCGCGAACCAGACCATCGTCCAGGACCGCCTGTTCGCTGATGCCTCTGTCGTCGAGTTCGATCTGGACGGCACCGCCCCGGTCACGAAGGCCACCGCCGCGCAGATCCGCGCTCGCATTGATCGCGTTGTCGCCGCCATGGCATCCGGCGCCGGCCACCTTAACGTCCGTTTTGTCGAACCGCTCGTGCCTGACGACGACTCCGTCGCCGACATCCCCGAGGGCCGCGCCGATGGCGGCCCCTGGACCACGATTGCGCCTACCAACAGCAACAACGTCGGCGTGGCCGCCACCGCAACCGGCCCGGCCAACGCGGCTAGCACAGCCACAATTGACATCAGCCGCCGCACACTCGTGATTGCGGGTTCGAATGCCCCGCACCTGCCGGCGCTGGAGGATTTGCCAACCATCGCTGAGCCGAATGCGTATGCGCCGGCGCACCCGGTGCACCCGCTCGCGGCGGGCACTTTCGCGCAGATTCCGCCGGAGCAGATCGTGCTGGTCGGCAGGCCGACGCTGCACCGAGGTATCTCTAAGCTGCTGGCCAATCCGGATATCGAGCTGACCGTTGTCTCCGAAGCGGAAAACCACGGTTTTGGGGTGGAGTTCCCGGATGTGACGGCGAACGCAAGGGCCGTCGTTAGGCATGTGCAGACTGTGGGGGAGCAGGACCCGCAGTGGACGAAAATCTGTGAGGCCGCCAGCGAGTTGGCGGTGAAGTCCGTGCGAGAGACGCTTACCGAGTCGATTGAAGCGGAGGAACCGCTGACCGGATTTCATGTGGCGGCGGCTCTGACGGACAGCCTGCGCACGGGTGACAATGTGGTGCTGGGCGCGTCGAACCCGGTGCGCGATGCGTCGTACACGGGCCTGCCTTTCCCCGGTGTGAACACGTATGCGGGACGAGGTGCCGCGGGCATCGACGGCACGGTGGCGACGGCAATCGGTATTGCGCTGGCGTCCGACCGCGAGCATGCCGACGAGATCCGCCCGCCGCGGACGATTGCACTTATGGGGGACCTGACGTTCCAGCACGACTCCGCAGCGTTGGCAATTGGGCCGCTGGAGCCGAGGCCGGAAAACCTCACCATCGTGGTGGCCAATGATGCAGGTGGCGGTATTTTCGAGACGCTGGAGGCGGGCAGCCCGGTTCTGCGGGGAAGCTTTGAGCGCATCTTCGGCACCCCGCAGGGCGTGGACTTTGAGGGCATCTGCCAGGCTTACGGGGTCGAGCACGTGCGCGTTGACCGCCTCCCAGATCTGCTCGCGCAGTTGCACCCGGATACCGACGTCGATGGCATCCGCGTCATTGAGGTGGCGACCACGCGTGCGACGCGTCGGCAGTTGCATCACAAGCTGGCATACAATGCGGAGATTGGGGTGCTGGACAAGCACTAGCTGGAAACAATCAGAGACAGAAAAATAGGAGGTCGCGACCGCCATGCAGTGGAAAACTGCCCTGGCCAATTGGCCGCGCTTCCTTCGTCAGGTACTGCTCTTTGTAATGATTTGCCTGTTGCTGTCGTGCCTGGCCATGGTGGTTGGCTGCTTCATTAATGACCGCAATATCGAGTCGAACATGGGGCAGTCCGTAGCCAACGTGCGCTCGGTCGAGCTCCTTCGCACCACGGTTGATTTCGTCGACGAGAATGGTGATTTTCAGTCGCCGCCAACCGGTTTGCTCTATCCCGTTGGTCTGGAAGAGGGGCAGCGCGTCCGCGTCGAATACGACCGCACTGATCCCAATGTCGTCCGCGTCGCCGGACGCACATGGACGTTGTCACTTCTCCCGGCGACCAGCATCGCTGTGGTTGCATTTCTCGTCGTCGCGCCGTTGTGGTGGTTGTCGTTGCGCGCAACCCGTCGTTTACAAAGAGATCCCCAAAAGGTAAACAGAGGGTCACTTTCGCTTTCCGACGAGATGGAAAACTAGCACCATGCGCGTTGCCATCATTGCTGAAAGCTTCTTGCCCAACATCAATGGAGTGACAAACTCCGTGCTGCGGGTGTTGGAACACTTACGCCGTGAAGGACACGAGGCGCTGGTGATTGCGCCGGGCGCTCGGGACTGGCAGGAAGAGGCAGAGTTCTACTGCGACTACCGCATTGAGCGTGTGCCCACTGTGATGGTGCCGTTGATTGATTCGCTACCGATTGGTGTGCCGAACCGTCGGGTAGCGTCGGCGCTGACGCAGTTTAAGCCGGATGTTGTCCACTTGGCTTCGCCATTTGTGCTCGGTGGTGCGGGCGCGCTGACTGCCAAGGCACTGGGCATCCCGGCTGTGGCCATCTATCAGACGGACGTTGCGGGTTTTGCCAAGAACTACAAGTTGGCGGGGCTCTCCACGGCCGCATGGTTGTGGACGCGCGTGATTCACAACTCCTGCGCCCGAACGCTGGCGCCGTCGTCGCCGACTATTGAGGACCTGCAGGATCACAAGATTCGTGATGTCTACCGCTGGGGCCGCGGTGTTGATGCGGTTCGCTTTACTCCGACAAAGCGTAGTGAAGAGCTCAGGAAGCAGTGGAGCCCGGAGGGCAAGCCGATTGTTGGTTATGTCGGCAGGCTCGCGGCGGAGAAGTCTGTGGAGCGGCTGGCAGCGCTGAACGGCCGCGATGATATTCAGGTGGTCATTGTCGGCAATGGCCCGGAGCTGCAGAAGCTGCAGAAGCAGATGCCGAATGCCGTCTTTACCGGACAGCTCACCGGCGATAAGTTGGCAGCGGCATTCGCCAGTCTGGACGTGTTCGTCCACACCGGTGACTTTGAAACCTTCTGCCAGGCGGTACAGGAAGCCCACGCCTCCGGTGTGCCGGCCATCGCTCCGAACGCAGGCGGCCCGCGCGACCTGATTACCAACGACGTCAACGGCTACCTGCTGGAACCCAAGACTTTCACCCGCGATTTGGCTGAGGCGGTCGACAAGCTGCTGCTCGTTGACGATGAGCTGGCACGTAAGCAGCTGCGCAACCGCTGCCGCGACACCGTGACCGAGCGCACCTGGGAAGCACTGTGTGCAGACCTGGTTCGCCACTACGAGGAGGTTTCTGGGGTTTCCGCGGCCGAGACGTCAAGCAAGGTCGCAGCAGATGCGATTGATGCCTCCCATGCAGGTGCTGCTACGCGTCAGAAGTCGGTCGCGTAATCTGGACATCGTGTCTAGGGCTGATTTAACGAAAAATCCCAGCGAAGTCGCCTCGATGTTCGATGGCGTGGGGAAGAATTACGACATCACTAATACCGTGCTCACCGGTGGCATTGACCACTACTGGCGCGTGCGCACGGCAAAGCGCCTGAACCTGCAGCCTGGCCAGAAAGTCCTCGACCTGGCCGCCGGTACGGCTGTTTCATCAGTGGAGTTGGCAAAGTCTGGCGCATACGTCGTTGCCTGTGATTTCTCCCGAGGCATGCTCAAGGCCGGTGCACACCGCGATGTTCCCAAGGTCTGCGGTGACGGCATGAAGCTGCCATTCCCGGACAACACCTTCGACGCGGTGACCATCAGCTTCGGTCTGCGCAACATCGTGGACTACAAGGCGGGCCTCGCTGAGCTAGCTCGCGTGACCAAGCCCGGAGGCCAGCTAACAGTCTGCGAGTTCTCCACCCCCGTGATGCCGGTGTTCAGCACCTTCTACAAGGAATACCTGATGCGGGCACTGCCGCAGATCGCCAAGGTCGTCTCCTCGAACCCGGAGGCCTACGTGTACTTGGCGGAGTCGATTCGCGCCTGGCCAAACCAGCCGCAGCTTGCCCGCGACATCAATGCCTCTGGCTGGGAGGATGCCGGTTGGCAGAATCTCACCTTCGGTATCGCAGCGCTGCACTCGGCAACCAAGCCCGCACAGTAGCTCGCTAGCCCGCAGCAAAGCCCTGTCGCAGGGCCCGTCGTAAAGCGATTCCTACTGCCAGGGCTGGCGCCCGAACCACTTATCGGAGGCCAGCGCTGTCCTCCCCGAAGCGCGCCAGAGTCGCGCCACTACGTCGCGGTCGTGTTCCGTGACCAGGTTTCCCATCAGGCGTGCGGCAACACCCATGAGCTGGCTTCCCCACGGGGCGCCGATGGTCAGCGGGCCGACCGTGGGAAGGAAGCTCGGGTACGTCAGCGTCAGCGCCAACTTGCGAGCCAGCGAGAAGCCGGTGCCGTAGTGCTCGCGAAGGAGGGCGGGCCAGGAGTGCGTCAGCCCATCGCGGCCCGCACCAATCGAGCTAATCAGCTCCACCGCCAGCCGCGCCGACTCCATGCCGTAGTCAATGCCCTCACCGTTGAGCGGGTTGACCAAGCACGCAGCATCACCGAGCAACGCCCAGTTGGGCCCCGCCACATTCGACACGGCACCGCCCATCGGCAGCAACGCCGACGTCACGTGCTCAGGCTCGCTCATCTGCCACTGATCGCGCACCTGTCCGTGGTACTCACGCAGCAACTTCTTCACATTCGTGCGCGCCGGGCGTGCCGACGTCGCCAGCGCCCCACACCCCACATTCGCCCGGCCCTCGCCCAGCGGGAAAATCCAGCCATAGCCCGGGTGCGTATGCCCTTCGGAGTCGCGCAGTTCCAGGTGCGAGTGAATCCAGTCATCCGCTACGTCTGCGCTGTCGAAGCTGACATACGACCGTGCGGCCACGCCAAAGACGCTGTCTCGATGCCACGCACGCCCCAGCTGCTTGCCGACGGTACTGCGGACCCCATCGGCCACGAGCAACCAGCGGGCCGAGATGGTGTGTGGCTTGCCCTCGCGGTCGGAAAGCTCCACCTCGCGCACGCCATGACCCCGCGTGCCGCCAGTGTTCAGCGCTCCGAGAACCACCTTCCGCGCTGCGACTCCATCAAAGACCTGCGCACCGGCATCAGCGGCGGCATTGAGCAAGAAAGTGTCGAGCTCAACTCGCGGCATCGCGGATCCGACAGCGGGGAAAGTGCCCGAGGCATCATCTGGCCAAGGTGCGGTGATGGAGCCGCCGAAACCGTGTAGCTTGAGTCCGCGGTTGCGGTTGCGGCGCAGGAGCTCGTCGTCAAGCCCTAGACGACGTAGCTCAGCGATGGCACGAGGAGTGAGCCCGTCGCCACAAGTTTTGTCGCGCGGGAAGCGCTGGGAGTCGACCACAGTGACCGAAAAACCGGCGCGGGCGGCGTGAATTGCGGCTGCGGAGCCGGTGGGGCCTGCGCCAACAATGAGCACGTCAGTGCTGCTGGGTAGAGCGACGGTGCCGTCGAACGTGGGGGAAACTCGCGAAATCGGGCTTGAGGTCATTGCCCCAGCGTATAACGACGTTGAAACAAATATGGGAACTGGTCTGCTAGCCACTATGCTCGTAAGGTAGTTTATTTAGCAGTTTCTTATCTTTTATCGTCAGTTAGGCAGGTCTCGAATGCGTACTGGAGACTACTCCGGGCTTAGTTCCGGAAGTGCTCAGGGCACTGGTGAGCACACCGCCACTAGTTCTCACTTCGTTGATGAGGCGCTGGAAGCAACAATCACCGAGGGAATGCGCAAGAGCGAGGACCTCCTGATTACCGAGCTGGGGCGCGGCGAGGACTTCCTAGTCGAGCGGGTTTCCCACCTAGCTCACGCTGGTGGTAAGCGCTTCCGCCCGATGTTTACCATGCTGGCCGCGCAGTTCGGGGAGAACCCGGAGAGCGATAAGGTCATCACCGCCGCAACGGTGCTGGAGCTGACGCACCTGGCGACGCTCTACCACGACGATGTCATGGATGAAGCGGATAAGCGCCGCGGTGTGCCCTCCGCAAACTCGCGCTGGGACAACACCGTCGCCATTCTGGCCGGTGACTACCTCTTCGCTGCTGCATCCCGCCTGCTGGCGGAGCTCGGTTCCGAGAGCGTGGCTCACTTCGCTGAGACCTTCGGTGTTCTTGTCACAGGTCAGATGCGAGAGTGCCTCAACGACTTGGACCTGCCGATAGAAGAGCGCATCGAGCGCTACCTGAAGGTCATTGCCGAAAAGACCGGTGTGCTCATCGCATCGGCCGGTTATCTCGGCGCCTATCACGCCGGTGCGTCCGCCGAGATTTCCAACGCGCTGCGCCGCTATGGCGAACTAATCGGTATCGTTTTCCAGATTGTCGACGACATCATCGACATCTCCTCCAATACCGATCAGTCCGGCAAGACTCCGGGCACTGACTTGCGCGAGGGCGTCTTCACGCTGCCGGTTCTCTACGCGCTGCAGGAGGACACCCCAGCCGCTGACCGCCTCCGCGAGATTCTTGTCGGCCCAGTTTCCGACGACGCGCTTGTCGACGAGGCCCTCGAGCTCCTGGCTCAGACCAACGGTGTGGCTCGCGCGATGGAGAAGGTCAATGAACTGCTGGATGAGTCCGACCGCGTCATCGCTGACCTTCCTGACTGTGCGGCCAAGGAGGCCCTGCGTCACGTTGCTCGCTACACCGTGGAGCGCGTGGGGTAGTGGATTGAGCTCCATCGGCGAGATGGGCCTAGGGGCGAGCACTGCTCTGAGGTGAGCTCTGCTCTGGGGTGAGTTCTGCTGAGGGGTGAATCCAGGTAGGGAAATATCCTCTCGACCTGCCGATTTGTGTAAATGACAGAGTAGTGGGTAGCATTCCATTCGCACCGTTTAAGAGTGCACGCCAGATTGCCCGAGCGGCCAAAGGGAGCGGATTGTAAATCCGTCGGCATTGCCTTCGTTGGTTCGAATCCATCATCTGGCACAGTGAAATCACCGCGAGAATTTTCTCGCGGTGATTTTTTTGTAGGGCCCGTTGATGGGGATGCGGGTTAAGTAAAGAAAGGGTTAAGTAGCAAAAAGTGTGTCCGCTCGGCG
>NZ_KV799363.1:0-1374 GCF_001809925.1 Corynebacterium sp. HMSC064H12
ATAGATGACGTTGCAGTGGCTCCGGGCAAGCCACATTACCGCGGCATTGTGCTTCTGTCCTTCAGCCCGTTTACGCAGGTAGTAGTCGCGCGATGCGGGATGGCAGTTCGACGCGATCCACGCCGATCGAAACATCGCGTTTTCCAACTGTTTATTGCCGGCCCTGGTGGGAAACTCGCCGCGGACCGACGTACCCGACTGCCGGGTGGTCGGCGCGATGCCGGCGTAAGCGGCCAAGTGCGCGGCATCGGCGAAGTCCTGGCAATCGCCGATGGACAACACGATGTTAGAGGCAGTCGTGATGCCTACGCCGGGCATCGACATCAAGACCTGGGCAAGAGGGAACGATTCGAGCATCTCCTCGACTTGCCCGGCGATCGTGTCGCGCTGTGCTTGAAGCGCTTTGATGTTCGCCGCCAGCTGGGAAATGACCAATTCTGCTGCCGCAGTGCCGGGTACCGTGACAGTTTGCTCGGCAAGGGCAGCGAAAATTGCGTCAACCAGGGCAGCAGGGTCCTTCTTGGCGCGGTTGCGTATCCACTTCAGGACCCGGCCCCGACCTGCGGCGGCCAGTTTTGTCGGACCTTCGTAGTGGATGAGCGAGTCCAGCACCCAGCGTGCGCGAGAGAATCTCACCTGCAAAGACACGCTCGAGTGCGGGGTGAATCTGTGTGAGCACGCTGCGAAGGCGGTTTTTCGTTCGGGTGGCGTCTTTGGCGATGTCGTCGTGGAATCCGGCGAGCATCTTCAGCGCTGCTAGTATCTCGTCGTCGCGGTCGACTGCCCGCAGTGTGTGCAGCATGGTGCGGGCGGTGTCGGCGATGATGAATGCATCCCGGCGGACGGTTTTTGATCGTCCAGGGTAGAAATCGGCTGCTTTTCGCATGGCCAGGCCGGGGAGGTCTCCGACCGTGCAACCGCAGTCGCGGGCCACGGCGATGGGCAGGGCGCCGATCGTGTTGGGTTGATCGACGACCATGAAAACGCTGCCGTGGGCCTGCATGGACGCGAAGATTTCACGCCGTGCGGCTTCGTCTTTGGGCAGTGGATTGTCGTAAATTCTCTCGCCGGTGTTGGTCAGCGCGCAGGCATGGTGGCCGGTTTAGCCGACGTCGAGGCCGATGATGATGTCGGGTTTTGTGGACGGTTCCATGGTGGTGCCCTTCTGTTGCGGCTGGTCACAGGTGTCTTGGACATCCGTTGCAGGCACCCACGTTACGACGAGACCTCTGTTTGGTCCGTGTCCCTATTAGCTGTCAGCGGTTGTCCCCGGTGTCCGGTGGCAACACCCCCGGATTATGGAAATGTTCACGCAGATAAGCCATACCGGGCACGGTGACCGCGCCCCGTGAGGGGGCACCATCACGGTAACGG
>NZ_KV799364.1:0-77869 GCF_001809925.1 Corynebacterium sp. HMSC064H12
AAAGTGGTGATGCATTCACCGCCTGAACCTACCAGGTCATTTTTGTCATAAACGCAGTCAGTAACTCGCATTGGGGTAAGTAGCGAAGGGTGCCCGCCCGCCGACGCACCGGTCGACACGCCAGACGGACACACTTTTGCCAATAAACCCGATTTTGGTTTCTGAAAGTTTTAGTAGAACCGTTTTAAGAGAACCACTGAGTCGGAGGTCCCGCCATCAGCAACAGTGTGAAGACCACGGCGAGAACAATCAGGATGACGAATGCCGAGATAAACGGGCGGCGAATAATCATCGCGAGTGCCCACTCGAAAATGCCCTGTGGCTCCTCGGATTCGTCGGTAAAGCGCCAGGGCCGATCCAAGAGGCCTGCCTTCAGGGTGTTTCGTTCAAACGGATAGGTTGCGAATGGAATGATAGAAGAGGCGAGGCCGATGACACCGCGGCCAAAGCTCCACTGCTGGTTGATCCACACCATGATGGTGGTGACTACGTAGCACAGGAACGTAAAACCGTGGATGCCGCCGAAGATGGTGGTGGCGATGTCAGTGACTTTGAACAGGTACTTCAGTGCCAGCCCCAAGAGCAGCAGAGCCCACGTGACCATTTCAGCTGCAGCGAGAACGCCGTAGAGCTTCTTCGGTGAATTCATGGTGTTAAACCTATCAGAACCAACGGTTGGTACCCCGTGTAGCTACGATACAAACAGCTGTTCGAAATGTGGTATTAGTGGAGAGGTGAACTATCGAGCTGGATCTCTGCGGGTGATGGGTATCGACCCTGGCCTTACTCGTTGTGGTCTCTCCATTGCGGAAGGTGCTCAGGGCAGGAAAGTCATTCCCATTGCGGTGGGGGTCGCCCGCACACCAACCACGGCATCGTTGGAGGATCGTCTTCTACGGCTTTCCAATGCCGTGGAGCAGTGGATGGATGAGTACGAGCCGGACGTGGTTGCGATGGAACGGGTATTCGAGCGCGGCAATGTGTCCACCGTAATGCAGACTGCGCACGCGGTTGGTGTCCTTGTCCTCGCTGCGGCGAGACGCGGTTTGGAAGTGCATATGTACACGCCGTCGGAGGTAAAGAAGGCGCTTACCGGCAACGGTCGGGCTGATAAGAAGCAGATGACCATGATGGTGACGAGAATCCTCGGGTTGGAAACTCCGCCAAAACCTGCGGACGCAGCGGATGCGTTGGCCATCGCTATCTGCCACTGTTGGCGTGGTCCGGTTCTGCAACGCCAGCGCGACACCTTGGCTGCGCTTGCTAAGCAACACGAGGAGCGGGAGTTGGAGCTTTCTCGCCGTGAGAATCCCTCGCGGTAGGGGAGCCTGCTAGAGCACACTTGTGAGTTCGGCGTTTATCTCGGTGTCTTTCGGGAAGCCGTAGTGAAAGGAATTGTGAGAAGTGATTGCATCTCTACGCGGTGAGGTTATCGATCTCGGTGCGGACTATTGCGTTATCGAGTGCGGTGGTGTCGGGCATTTGGTCACCATTACGGGCAGGTTAGCTTCTCAGTTGGTGAGGCATGAGCAGACTTTCATGTTGACCACAATGGCGGTTCGTGAAGATGCGATTACGCTTTTTGGTTTTGCCAACTCGCAGGAACGTGAGATGTTTGCGCTCTTGCGCACTGTCTCAACAGTGGGGCCAAAAGTAGCGATGTCTGTTCTATCGGTACTGTCGCCGGCCGAGATTGCCAATGCGGTTGCCTCAAAGAATGCCAAGGCCCTCCAGGCGGCTAACGGCGTCGGCAAGCGATTGGCGGAGCGCCTGTTGGTTGAGTTGAAGGATAAGGTCGAGGTTTTCGCGGATAGGGCGGTATCCCAGCCGGAGGAAGCTGCAAGCGGAGCAGCGCCTGGCATTGTTTTGAAGGCAGATCTGGATCAGGTCGTTGGTGCTTTGGTCGGGCTTGGGTTCCCGGAAGCTGATGCGAATGAGGCAGCGGAGACTGTTGTTCGGATTGATCCGACCTTGGATACATCAATGGCGCTGAAGGCGGCGCTAAAGACATTGGGCGAAAAGTAAATCCAGGTCGAGGACCTGCAGCTACATTGATGATGAAAAATGGCAGTGCACTAGGATGAGGGGACTATGAGCGATATCGAGCGCACGGAGTTTAACGTGTCGGGCAATCCCTTCAGGGACTCTTTAGATGGAGCAGCCAACGACCATTTTGGCGGTGGGGGAAATGGTGCACAACGTGATGTCGATGCCCGCGCTCAGGTCGAGGAAGTCGATGCGGAATCGAACCTGCGACCAAAGTCGTTAGGGGAGTTTATCGGCCAACCCAAGGTCCGCGAGCAGCTGGATTTGGTGCTCTCCGGGGCACGGGGACGAAATGTGACTCCGGACCACATTCTGCTGTCGGGACCTCCCGGCCTGGGTAAGACCACCATGGCCATGATTATTGCGCAGGAGATGGGGTCGTCCCTGCGAATGACGTCCGGTCCGGCGCTTATTCGCGCTGGCGATTTGGCAGCAATGCTATCGAACCTGCTCGAGGGCGATGTACTCTTCATTGACGAGATCCACCGCATTGCCAGGCCCGTGGAGGAAATGCTCTACATGGCAATGGAAGATTTCCGTATTGATGTCATCGTGGGCAAGGGGCCTGGAGCTACGTCAATTCCACTCGAGATTCCACCTTTTACGCTGGTAGGCGCAACGACGCGCTCGGGTATGCTGACTGGCCCACTGCGTGACCGTTTCGGTTTTACTGCGCAGATGGAGTTCTACGAGGTCGAGGATCTGACAAAGGTGGTTACCCGTGCCGCTGGGATCCTCGGGGTGGATATCAGCCCAGAGGCTGCAGTGGAGATTGCCTCGCGTTCGCGAGGTACCCCGCGAATTGCCAACCGCCTACTGCGTCGCGTTCGCGATTTCGCAGATGTTCACTCCGGTGGCGTTATTGATCTTGGTGCGGCCAAGGCGGCGTTGATTGTCTTCGATGTCGATGAGCTTGGGCTGGACCGCTTGGACCGCGCAGTGCTGACTGCCCTGGTCAAGGGGCACGGTGGCGGCCCGGTGGGCGTGAATTCCCTGGCGCTGGCAGTCGGTGAGGAGCCCTCGACTGTGGAAGAAGTGTGCGAGCCCTACTTGGTCCGTGCCGGGATGATTGCGCGTACATCGCGCGGACGTGTTGCAACTGCCCGAGCATGGCGGCACTTGGGGTTGCAGCCTCCGGAGGGAACTATCGGAGAATAGCTTTCTCATCGACCTGGCCGGGGCAGTGTGGAATTGCTAGCTGGCAATTCGTTAAACTCGGCAGACATGGATCAAACTATTCTCCTCCTACTTATTTTCTTGTTCCTGGCGCTGCCAATTTGGCAGATCATCAAGCAGAACAAGCAGGTGCGCACCATTCGGGACATGCAGGATAAGTTGGCCCCGGGCGCAGAGGTCATCACCGGTTCCGGTATGCATGGTGTGGTCGTTGATACGACCGAAACAACCGTCGACCTGATTATCGCTGACGGCATCGTGACCCGGTGGGAAAAGGGCGCCATTGCCCGCAACCTCACCACCGGTACCGGAGCTAGCTACGCTCACCGTGATCGACGTGGCCGTGTTTCCGATGCGCCAGATGACCACGTCGGCGATGTCCAAGAAATCACCGGCCACGGTCCGGATGACAATGCCGCTTCGGACATCAATGAGCAGGTCGAGAACCCGAATACTCCGAGTAACTCGGATAACACGGGTACAGACGGTTCCACTTCCACCGAAAAGCAGTAGCAGTTTTTTGCACGCCCACGCCCTGCTGGTTTGCATGCATCCAAGCTGTAGCGTGCGCCGTGGGGTTAGCGGGCGCGTCCCAGGTTTCGCCGTCGGCAAGCGTGGGCAAGATTTTCACTAAATAGGTACAAGTCAAAACCGGCGCACTACGCTAAATCGGTTATTCTCTAGCGGTTGGTGTTTATAGCTTTGCTTAGCGACGCCCGCAATGCCTCTTCCTGGTATCGCGCGATTTCGCGGTGCGGTTATAGACCTGCGTTTCTACCCGAAGCGCTTAAGTACCTAAACGTCACGATTCAGGAGACTTTGCTTTGAACAGCAAATCCAGATCCGGTGCGAATACATTCAAGAGGAACTGGCCGCAGTGGCTGTTGGCACTGTTTGTTGGCTTCCTCATCCTTACGTACGCACTCGTCTTTTTCACCGGCGGCGGATCAGCCAAGCCAAAGTTGGGCATCGACTTGCAGGGTGGTACCCGAGTAACCTTGGTGCCGCAGGGCGAAAAGCCGACGCGCGATCAGCTGGACCAGGCTCGCAAGATTCTGGAGAACCGCGTAAACGGCATGGGCGTCAGCGGCGCTCAAGTTGTCACCGACGGTGACACGCTGGTCATTACCGTGCCGGGTGAAGACTCACAGGAGGCGCGTACGCTCGGCCAGACTTCGCAGCTCTTCTTCCGTCCGGTAGAACAGCCCACCCAGGGCCCTGATGAAGCTGCCTTTGGCGAGGTAGTTAAGAAGACTGCTGAAGATTGGGTGTCAGTCGGTGTCCTGTCGAAGGAGGACGCCGCCAAGCGTGTTGATGACCTCTACAAGGACATGAACGAAACGCAGAAGCGTGCAATTGATGCCTTCAAGGAACAGAACCCAGATCAGCCGGTTCCCGAGGAGCTGTCCAAGTCGCTGGGCGAGGCCCCGAAGTTGGACGCAACAGCTCCGGCAAAGCCGGCGAACTCAATTGAAGCGGCCGAGCTGCGTACGAAGGTTCGTGACGTGCTGTTGGCGACTCGCCAGTCCGAAGACCCAACGACACAGTTTGCAGCCGCTGCGCTGATGACCTGCGATAACCGCGATGCAGTTGATCCGCTACAGGGTGCCGATGACCCGGCCAAGCCGCTGGTGACCTGTGCGCCCGAAGGCGGTAAAGCCATCTTCCTGGGCAAGGCTCCGCTGTTGATTGGGCAGGAGGACGAGGCCAAGGGCCAGCGTCTGTCCGGCGACGCTATTGATACCAATGCGCCGATTAACGGTGGTTACGATCAGCAGTCTGGTCAGATTCAGGTCTCCTTTAGCTTCAAGTCCGGGAAGAATGACACCGGCGCTCGCACATGGACCAAGTTGACCAATGACTACCTGCAGCGGCAGGTCGCTATCGTGTTGGACTCGAAGGTCATTTCCGCCCCGGTGATTCAGGAGGCAACCCCAGTTGGTTCTGCCACCCGCATCACGGGCGACTTCTCAATCGACGAGGCACAGGGGCTGGCCAATAACCTGCGTTATGGTGCACTGCCGCTGTCGTTCGCAGGTGAGGACGGCGAGCCGGGCGGCACCACCACGACTATCCCGGCCATGCTTGGTTCGGCTTCCTTGGAAGCCGGTCTGCTTGCCGGCATTATCGGTATCGCCCTGATTGTCGTCTACGCGATTGCTCTCTACCGCGGCCTGGGCGTGATTTCGCTGGTTTCGCTGGCAGCAGCTGGAGCGATGGTCTACGGCGTCCTTGTCCTTCTTGGTCGTTGGATTGGCTACTCGCTCGATCTCGCTGGCATCGCCGGTATCATCATCTCCATCGGTGTAACGGCTGACTCCTTCATCGTCTTCTTCGAACGCATTAAGGACGAAATCCGCGCGGGTAGAACTTTCCGCTCCGCGGTTCCGCACGCTTGGCGACGAGCACGGCGCACCATCCTTTCGGGTAACTTTGTGTCCATCATTGCGGCTGTGGTTCTTTACATCCTGGCCGTTGGCGATGTCCGCGGTTTCGCATTCACACTTGGTCTCTCCACAGCATTCGACATTGTGACGGCTTTCCTCGTGACTGCGCCGTTGGTCATCCTGGCTACTCGTAAGTGGCCAGCTTTGTCCAAGCCGTCGATGAACGGCTTCGGCTCGGTCATGGAGATTGCACAGAGGAATAAGACTGTAGCTGCCGGTAAGAAGGCCGGAGCCTCCGATGCCTCCGCCAGTACGGCTGCCGACACCGGTGCAGCTCACTCCAGCGCGAATGAGGGGAAGTAGGAATCCATGAATACTACTCAGACGAATCCGGCGCTAATCACTGAGCCAGAAAGCGTGAAAGACGACTCCTTCTTCCGCCGCCTCTACACCGGCGAGGGTGGAATCAACATCGTCGGCAAGCGGAAGCGCTGGTACCAGATTGCCGTCGCCATCATCGTTGTTGCTTTCGCAGCGATGCTGATTCGCGGGTTCAGCTTCGGTATCGACTTCGAGGGCGGTACCAAGATGACTATGCCGCCGGCCTCAGTGACAACTGAGCAGGCCGAGGAGGTTTTCACCGAGGCGACCGGCGTGAAGCCGGAGCTGGTGCAAATTATCGGTTCTGGTGAGGGCCGAATCCTGGAGATCACCTCTGAGAAGCTGACTCAGGACGAGATTAATAGTGCTCGTATCGCGTTGAATGATGCATTCAAGCCCGTCGATGTACAGGGGCAGCAGACCCCGGATGCCATTGGTGACTCGACCGTGTCGGAGTCGTGGGGCTCTTCGATTACCAACCGAATGCTGCTGGCTGCAGTGGTGTTCCTGGGTCTGGTGTTCATCTACATCACCATTCACTTCGAGCGCGACATGGCCATTGCCGCAATTCTCGCCCTGGTTGTGGATGCAATCGTGATTATGGGCATCTACGCGCTCATTGGTCTTGACGTCACCCCGGCAACCATTATCGGCTTGCTGACAGTGCTGTCGTTCTCCCTGTACGACACCGTCGTGGTTTTCGACAAGGTCGACGAGAACACGGCAGGCTATCGTTCATCGACCCGTAGAAGTTACGCCGAGTTGGTGAACCTGGCGGTCAACCAAACCATCATGCGTTCTATCAACACCACGGTGTCGACGCTCCTGCCAATCCTGGCACTGATGGTCATCGCCGTGGGCATGCTAGGGGTCGGAACGCTGAAGGACCTTGCACTCGTTCAGCTCATCGGCATTATTCAAGGTACGTTCTCTTCGATCTTCCTGGCTTCGTCGCTGTTGGTGTCTCTTAAGTCGCGGCAGCGTGAATACCGCAAGCATGAAGAGGCGGTACTGTCTGCCCGCGCAAAGGCATCTGAGGGAGCCGGTTCGGGCACCGATTCCGCCACCACTGATGTTGCGGAGGACTCGGGCTCGAAGGAGCCGTCGGCAAGCGAGATGGAGCCGTCGACGCCGAAACGAACGGTGACGACTCCGAAGCTTGAGGGCGATGAAGACAAGCCGCTGTCCTGGCGTCCGGGGCAGTAGGAGGTAGCGCCTCCCAGTGGTTCGGGTGAAACTACTTTAAAAGCGCATTGTGCGGGTATCGTTGACAGGTACCCGCACTTTTTCTTTTCGCCGAAAAGGAGCTTAAACCTGTGTCGTATGCACACGCGCGTGAGGCATTAGCCGATCAGATTCGGTTCGTGCCCGATTTTCCAGTTGAGGGCGTACTCTTCGAGGACCTGACGCCGGCGCTTGCCGACGCCACGACGTTCGCCCTGATTGTGGACGAGATTTCCGCCAAGGTGGAAGAGTTCGGGGCTGATGTTATAGGCAGCCTAGATGCGCGTGGATTCCTGCTGGGTTCTGCGGTGGCGTACAAGCTTGGACTGGGAGTGCTCGCTATTCGTAAGAAGGGTAAGCTACCACCGCCTGTGCTGACCGAGACCTATGAACTGGAATATGGTACGGCCGCGCTTGAGATTCCGGCTAGTGGGTTTGAGCTGAAGGGCAAGAAGGCCGTACTTGTCGACGATGTGTTGGCAACTGGTGGCACCCTGTGTGCAGCTCGCGCCCTGCTGGAGACCGCTGGTGTCGAGGTAACCGGGCTGTGCACCGTGCTGGAGGTTGAAGGCCTGGGAGCTCGGGAGAAGCTTGCTGATCTGCCTTTGTACGTGGTTAATAAGGGGTGAATGAGTCATGGCTGAAGGGCCCGCACGCCGTTATGGTGCCCGCCTAGCGCGAAGCCTTACCGGCAACAGAACGAAAATCCGCCCGGTGCTAGATCCCCTTGTCGCGGTGCATCGACAGGTGCATCCGCGCGCAGATTTGGCTGTGCTTCAGCGTGCCTACGATACCGCCGAGCGCCTTCACGACGGCGTGTACCGGAAATCCGGCGAGCCATACATCACTCACCCGCTTGCAGTCGCCACTATTGCCGCCGAGATCGGCATGGATACCACCACGCTGGTGGCAGCGCTGCTACATGACACGGTCGAAGATACCGATTACACGCTGGAGGACCTGGAGCGGGACTTCGGCCCAGAAGTCGCACGACTGGTCGACGGTGTGACCAAATTGGATAAGGTCGCGTTGGGCTCCGCCGCCGAGGCAGAGACCGTGCGAAAGATGATTATCGCCATGAGCCAGGACCCGCGCGTGCTGGTTATCAAGGTGGCTGACCGGCTGCATAACATGCGCACAATGCGCTTCCTGCCGCCGGAAAAGCAGGCTAAGAAGGCCCGTGAGACCCTCGAGGTGATTGCACCGCTGGCGCATCGTTTGGGAATGGCCAGCGTGAAGTGGGAGTTGGAAGATCTCTCCTTCGCCATTTTGTACCCGAAGAAGTACGACGAGATTGTGCGTTTGGTCGCAGATCGAGCGCCGCAGCGGGACCGGTACATCCAGGAAGTCTCCGAGATGATTCAGAAGGATCTGAAGGAGTCTCACATTGCTGCTGAGGTACAGGGCAGGCCGAAGCACTACTGGTCGATTTATCAGAAGATGATTGTCCGCGGCCATGAGTTCGACGAGATTTTTGACCTGGTCGGACTTCGAGTTCTGGTGGACACGACCAAGGATTGCTATGCCGCGATGGGTGCCGTCCACTCGCTGTTCAAACCTATGCCGGGGCGATTCAAGGACTATATTTCCGCGCCGCGTTTCGGGGTTTACCAGTCGTTGCACACAACGGTCATCGGTCCAGGTGGCTCCCCGCTAGAAGTGCAGATTCGCACCCATGAGATGCACTACAACGCTGAGTACGGCATTGCCGCACACTGGCGCTACAAGGAAACCAAGGGCTCTCACAAGGGAGATTCCGCCGAAGTCGATCAGATGGCGTGGATGCGTCAGCTGCTGGATTGGCAGCGGGAGGCCGCAGATCCTAACGAGTTCCTGGACTCCCTGCGCTATGACCTCTCAGTCACTGAAATTTTTGCGTTCACACCTAAGGGCGATGTCATCACATTGCCTGCGGACTCCACGCCGGTCGACTTTGCCTACGCGGTCCATACTGAAGTAGGTCACCGATGTATTGGTGCCAAAGTCAACGGCAAGCTAGTGGCGTTGGAATCACCGCTAAAAACTGGCGACCGCGTCGAGATTTTCACGTCCAAGGATGCCGATTCCGGTCCGTCTAAGGACTGGGAGAAGTTTGTTAAAACTCCACGTGCGCGGGCAAAGATCCGTCAGTGGTTTGCCAAAGAGCGCCGCGAGGAGGCACTCGATGCCGGCCGTGACGCACTGGCTGCAGAGGTACAGCGCGGCGGTCTGCCGATGCACCGCCTGTTCACTCCGGCGTCCATCAAGCAGATTGCCTCCGAGCTGCACTATGCGGATGTCGATGCGCTCTATACCGCTATCGGTAAGGGGCAGGTCTCAGCGCAGCATGTGACTCACCGGCTGATGGCGCAGTTCTCGAGCGCGGACGATGCCGAAGAGCAGTTGGTCTCCCGCACGCCAATTTCAAAGATGAACGTGCACAACACTCCGCGCCGCGCTGACAGCACGGGTGTGTTGGTAGAAGGCAGCGCGGATATGGCCGCTAAGCTTGCCAAATGCTGTACGCCTGTGCCGGGCGATGCCATCTTTGGCTTCGTCACCCGCGGCGGTGGGGTCAGTGTGCACCGTACGGACTGCACTAATGCGGAGAAGCTGCACCAGGAGCCGGAGCGCATTATCGAGGTCTCCTGGGCAACAGATTCCTCCGGTGCGGTCTTCATGGTTACGGTGCAAATCGAAGCACTTGACCGTCATGGACTGCTCTCGGAGATTACTCGCGTCTTCTCCGATCAGAAGGTCTCAATCCTGTCGACGTCCTCCCATACCTCCGATGACCGCGTTGCCGTAATGCGTTTTAGCTTCGAGGTTTCGGACACTAAGCAGATGGGCTATATCTTCAACATTCTGCGCGGTGTCGAGGGAGTCTTCGATGTCTACCGCATTACTTCTGGTCAGTAGGCGGTTTAGCAGCCCATCGATATGTGAAAAAGGATGAGGCCGCGTAGGTATTAAAACAGGGCCAAGGTGAAACACCTTGGCCCTGTTTTTGATTAATTTCTGAATCAGTCAGTTGAGTCAGCTACTTGACTTCCGCCTTCTCAATACGGACTTCCTTAGCTGGCTTACCGTCAGAGGTACCGCCGCCCTCGATACCGTTCTTCGCAATGTCCGCAACCGTCTTGGTGCCCTCGTCAGTCATGGAGCCAAGCACGGTGTACTGCGGAGGCAGCTGAGAATCTGCCCAGTTGAGGAAGAACTGGCTGCCGTTGGCATCTGGGTCGCTCGGGTTTGCCATGGCGATAGAGCCCTTCGGGTACACCAACGGGGTATTCTGATCCAGACCAGAATCCTTGACCGGCCATTCGCCAGCGAACTTGAAGCCCGGGCCGCCGGTACCGGTACCAGTCGGGTCGCCACACTGCAGAACGTTCAGGCCACCACCGGTAATACGGTGGCACACAGTGTCATTGAAGTAGTCGGACTTGGCCATGTGCTCAATTGCATTGACGCCGCAAGGTGAAATAGCGCGGTCCAGCTCCATCGGAATGTCGCCCTGGTTAGTCTTCAGGGTGATGGTTACAGTGCCAGTGGCGGGAACGTTGTCGGTAGCTGGCTTATCTATGTCCTTCGATGCCTCGCCATCATCCGGGTAGTCACAGGTCACGGTTTCCGGAAGTGGGGAAGAGCGCTTCATTGGAACCTTTTCACCGCTGACAGGAGTAGCTGTCAGAGCTGCAGGTTCGACTGGAGTCGTGGATTCATCAGCGGCCTCATTGTCGTCAGCGCCGCCAGCCGTGGTCAGCAAGTAGATGCCGCCACCGATAAAGAGCAGGATAGCCAAGGTAGTTACGACAACGCCCAGTGGCTTCAGCTTCTCGGCACGTGCACGGCGCTTAAGTTCGCGCTCGAGCGTCCGCATCGCATCTTTGCGCCTTTGCTCATTATTGGCCACTAGTCTTTCTCCGTATCTGTTAGTCATCTATTGCTGGTGACGGAACACCAGCGGACGATTTTGCCCATTGATAGTGACCGCATTTGAAGTAACAGCTCAGTCGGTCACCGTCGCGTACACAATCGACCATTATGCCCGGGATTGCTTCCCATTTGCGAGATGACAGGCCAACGAGCAAGGGGAAAGGTGCTCTCTTCCCGTTGTTGGAAGGCGCAAATAGCCTGCCGGGGGCTGTACACAATCGTTACAATGGAGCGCCATGGAGATATTTGGTTTTGCAGCCGGCCCTTTTCAGACCAACTGCTACGTGGCAACAGGCGCTCCGGAAATGGACGGCCTGTCCACCCCATGCGTCATTGTTGACCCGGGCATGGGGGCGTTCGAGGTAGTACGCGGCGAGGTTGAGAAGCGAGATTGGAAGCCGGAAGCAATTCTGCTGACCCATGGTCATATCGACCATGTCCGCGATGTCGCGGAGGCCGCCGACTTCTGGGATATTCCCGTCTTCATTCACGAAAGCGACAATGTGTTGCTGGCCAATCCGAAGCTCGGCGGTTCTTCTTTCGGACACCTCTTTGACATCGATTCCATGCAGGCTTATACGAAAGCCGATTTCTTCGAGGATGGCGACGAAGTAAAGTGGGCAGGGTTGAATTTCGAAGTCATTCACGCACCGGGTCACTCTCCGGGCTGTGTAATGCTGCGTGCTTCCGATGGGGAAGATGAGATTATCTTCAGCGGGGACGTCCTCTTTAAGGGGGCTATCGGTCGCGTAGATTTGCCGGGCAGTAGTCCGGAGCACATGCAGCAGTCGTTGAAGGATAAGGTCCTCCCGCTGGCGGATGACCTCATGATTCTTCCGGGGCATGGCTCCGCATCGTCGATAGGCGAGGAGCGCGCGACCAACCCGTTCCTGCAAAACCTCACCTAGCCTGGCTGACACCTCGTGAGAGTTGGCAGGTAGAGTTAGCGGGGTGAACTCTAGCCAGAAGCCAAAGAAGTTGAAGCCATTCTCCGCGCCCAAGGGCGTGCCGGATTACGTCCCGCCGGTCTCCCGCGAATTCGAGGCGGTGCGAAACTCATTCCAGCACCGCGCACGACTTGCGGGCTATGAGCACATTGAGCTGCCAATTTTCGAGGACACCGGGCTTTTTGCACGTGGCGTAGGTGAATCGACGGACGTCGTCACCAAGGAGATGTACACGTTCGCCGACCGCGGCGACCGCTCCGTCACCCTGCGCCCGGAGGGTACCGCGGGCGTGATGCGCGCGGTCATTGAGCACAATTTGGATCGCGGTCAGTTGCCGGTCAAGCTTTCCTACGCGGGGCCATTCTTCCGCTATGAACGCCCGCAGGCAGGCCGTTACCGTCAGTTGCAGCAGGTGGGCGTAGAGGCAATCGGCGTCGATGATCCTGCGCTGGACGCTGAAGTCATCGCGCTTGCCGACGCATGTTTCCGCGGTATCGGGCTCGAAGGCTTCCACCTTGAACTGACAAGCCTTGGCGACAACACCTGCCGCCCTGAATACCGCGCTAAGCTGCAGGAGTTCTTGTTTGACCTGCCTCTGGATGAGGAAACGCGCCACCGTGCAAACATCAACCCGCTGCGCGTCCTCGACGATAAGCGACCGGAAATGCAGGAAATGCTTGCCGACGCGCCGCTGATGCTGGACCACCTTTCTGACAGCGCTCGCGGTCACTTTGAAGCTGTGACTGGACTGTTGGATGACATGAAGGTGCCCTATGTCATCAATCCTCGAATGGTGCGCGGACTGGACTACTACACCAAGACGTGCTTCGAGTTTGTTCACGACGGCCTTGGTGCTCAGTCGGGTATCGGCGGCGGTGGTCGCTACGACGGGCTGATGGCGCAGCTAGGCGGCCAAGAGCTGTCTGGAATTGGCTTTGGTTTGGGTGTGGATCGCGCGCTGCTCGCACTGGAAGCAGAGGGCAAGCATGCCAGCGATGGTCGACGCGTCGATGTGTATGGTGTTGCGCTCGGTGAAGAAGCCGCTCACGCTATGGCGGTGCAGATCAATAAGCTGCGCCAAGCGGGTATCCGCGCAGATATGTCCTACGGCGGCCGCGGTCTGAAGGGCGCGATGAAGGGTGCCGATCGCGCTGGAGCCCGATTTGCGTTGGTCCTCGGCGAGTCTGAATTGGCCGCGGGCGAGGTTCAGCTGAAGAACCTTGAGTCCCACGAGCAGCACGCAGTCGCCCTAGATGCACTGGTTCAGGAGTTGCAGTCGCGCATCTAGGAAACGCGCATTTGTTGAGTGCGGAGTCTAGCTGTAGACGCCGCGCTCGAGAGTGTCGCACTGAGACATCTTTCCTGACTTGTAGCCGGTGAGGAATGCCTTCGTACGCTGCTCGGCCGAGCCGTGGGTCCAGGAGTCCGGTTGAACACCACCGCCGGAATGCTGCTGGATGGTGTCATCGCCAATGGCCTTCGTAGTTTTGAGGGCATCGGCAACTTGCTCGTCGGAAAGCGGTTCGAGGATTGCGTCCGGCCCCTTGTCCGCGTAATGAGCCCAGATACCCGCGTAGCAGTCGGCCTGCAGCTCGATCTTTACAGCGTCGGAATCGGGGCCCGGTTCGTTGTAGTTACTGCGGCCGAGTGTGCCCTCCAACCTTTGGATATGGTGGGCGAATTCGTGGGCCACGACGTATTCCTGTGCGAGCGGTCCGTTGCCTCCGCCCATGCGCTCCAGGGTGCTAAAGAACTCCGTGTCGAAGTAGGCCGTTTGATCGGCGGGGCAGTAGAACGGGCCGGTGGACGAGGACGCTGCGCCGCAGCCCGACTGAGTGGAGCCTTCAAAGAGGACTAAGCCTGGGTTCGTGTACTCGATGCCGGCCTGTGCGGGGAGTTGTTCTTCCCAGACTCGGTCGACCGAAATACCGGTGAATTCCATCCGGCAATCGATGCGGCTGTTGGCATCTTCGCCGGTCTTGCAGGGATCCTCGCCAGGGGACTGCTGTGCAGTCTGCGAGGACTGGTTGTTCTGGGCACCTGTCAGCTGTCCCAATTGTCCCGGGTCGCCGCCGAGAAGTAAGTACAGGCCGATGAGGACAAGGCCGCCGATACCGCCACCGCCTACGGCGATAGCGCGGCCACCACCCGAGCGTCGCTCGGCACGAGCCGAGCTCTTTTGGAAGTCATTCCGGAAGGTCATAGGAGTAAGACTATTGCATAAGGTGCGGAAAACGGGCCATTGAATAGCGCTGCGTCATAGTATCCGCATGTAAATCAACGTCAGGATCTACGGAGAACTTTGTCTAAGTGAGTACATGAAGCCCGAGGTAGGCCCAAGGCGATGACCGGTAATAAGCAAAATAGCCGGGGTCTTCTTCTCACCTTTCTGGCTTCAAGGTAGACTACACGGACGAAACCGCTATCCACAGCGTTAATCCCTATAGCACCAATTTTGGAAGGACCAATTCGCAGTGCTTCGTACGCATCTTGCCGGAGACCTCCGCGCTGACCTCGCCGGCAGCACAGTAACCCTGACCGGTTGGGTAGGACGCCGCCGTGACCATGGTGGCGTGATCTTCATCGACATGCGTGACCGCTCCGGTTACGCCCAGGTTGTGTTCCGCAACAGCGAAGTTGCTGAGCGTGCACACCACCTGCGCAGCGAATACTGCATTCAGGTCACCGGTGTCGTTGAGAAGCGCCCGGAGGGCTCCGAAAACCCGAACCTGGCATCGGGTGAAATTGAGGTCAATGTTACGGAGCTGACCATCCTCAACGAGTCGGCGGCATTGCCGTTCCAGCTCGAGGATGTTGGAACTTCTGGCACTGTCGGCGAGGAAGCCCGCCTGAAGTACCGCTACCTAGACCTACGCCGTGAAGGCCCGGCCAAGATTATGCGTCTCCGTGCGGCTGTCAACCGCGCAGCCCGTAAGGTGCTGGACAGCCACGACTTCACCGAAATCGAGACCCCGACGTTGACTCGCTCTACGCCGGAAGGTGCTCGTGACTTCGTGGTGCCGGCTCGTTTGAAGCCGGGCACTTTCTACGCACTGCCGCAGTCCCCTCAGTTGTTCAAGCAGCTGCTTATGGTCGCTGGCATGGAGCGCTACTACCAGATCGCCCGCTGCTACCGAGATGAGGACTTCCGCGCTGACCGCCAGCCGGAGTTCACTCAGCTCGACGTTGAGATGAGCTTCGCCGAGCAGGACGATGTCATTGCGCTGGCAGAAGAGATTCTGGTTGCTATCTTCGCCGAGGCCGGTGTCACTGTTCAGACCCCGATTCCACGCATGACCTTCAAGGAGGCCATGGAGAAGTACGGTTCTGACAAGCCGGACCTGCGCTTCGACATTCCGCTGGTGGAGTGCACCGAGTTCTTCAAGGACACCACTTTCCGTGTCTTCCAGAACGATTACGTCGGTGCAGTTGTTATGGACGGTGGCGCATCGCAGCCTCGTCGTCAGCTCGACGCTTGGCAGGATTGGGCCCGCCAGCGCGGCGCAAAGGGCTTGGCCTACATCCTTGTTGGGGAGGACGGCACTCTGGGCGGCCCGGTTGCCAAGAACATTACTGACGCAGAGCGTGAAGGCATCGCGGCGCACGTAGGCGCGAAGCCGGGTGACTGCATCTTCTTCGCTGCAGGTGACGCTAAGAGCTCCCGTGCACTGCTGGGTGCTGCTCGTGGAGAGATTGCCAAGAAGCTCGGCCTTATCAAGGAAGGCGACTGGGCATTCACCTGGGTCGTCGACGCACCGTTGTTCGAGCCGGCTGCCGACGCTACCGCTTCCGGTGACGTTGCCCTGGGCCACTCGCAGTGGACTGCTGTGCACCACGCCTTCACCTCGCCGAAGCCAGAGCACATGGATACCTTCGACAAGGATCCTGGCAACGCACTGGCTTACGCCTACGACAT
This sequence comes from Corynebacterium sp. HMSC064H12, assembly GCF_001809925.1. Lineage (NCBI taxonomy): Bacteria > Bacillati > Actinomycetota > Actinomycetes > Mycobacteriales > Corynebacteriaceae > Corynebacterium > Corynebacterium sp. HMSC064H12. The sequence goes on from NZ_KV799364.1 coordinate 15,993, forward strand.
CGTCTGCAACGGTAACGAAATTGGTGGCGGCTCCATTCGTATTCACCGCCCAGATGTCCAGAAGCGCGTCTTCGATGTTATGGGCATCGGCGAGGAAGAGGCACAGGAGCAGTTCGGCTTCCTGCTGGATGCCTTCCAGTACGGCGCTCCGCCGCACGGTGGTATCGCATTCGGTTGGGACCGTATCGTTTCCCTGCTGGCCGGCGTTGACTCCATTCGCGAAGTTATCGCCTTCCCGAAGTCCGGTGGCGGCGTTGATCCGTTGACTGACGCCCCGACTCCGATTACCGCTCAGCAGCGCAAGGAGACCGGTATCGACTTCAAGCCGAAGCCAAAGCAGAAGGCAGACGGCGTTAAGGCAGCAGCCGACGCAGGCGACAGCAAGTAAACAAAGAAATCACATTGCGAGGAATGTGATCTGCCACTCCAGCGTGAACAGCGCGAGTGGCGCCAATTCCTCCTAACCAAGGCGGTACTGGCCACAACGCAACATCCGTATCGCCTGACTGAAACTGGCTCATTGAAAGGGCATTCAATGGAGTACTCGGACGACGCTGCAGCAGAAGTTGACAGCGTAGTTAAAGATGCAGAGACACTGCTTTCCGCACGATTCGGCGGCACTCCAGTGTTGTCGGATCCAGAAGTACTTACAGGTCAGTCAAACGCTCTTGTTGTCCGCGTACGGGTCGCCACAAATCCCTTTATGCAGGAACGCACGGTCGTCGTAAAGCAAATTCCTACGACGACTGAAGGCGTCGATCCCGCCGTTTTACGGGAAGTCGTGGCGTACCAGTTCATCAATACACTGCCTGACGACGTCCGCCCGGGGCCTCAGCTTCTTGCTTACGATGTTTCAAAGCAGCTATTGGTTCTCAGCGACGTCGGTGTCGTGGACACTCTTGCGGACGTACTCTTTCGTGGCGATGAAGAGCGACGATTGCGCGCATTCCGCAGCCTCGGCGCTTCGCTGGGTCGGATGCATATTCACACGCATACTCGTGAAGAGGGATTTGAGACCCTGCGTCGTCGTATGTGGGTGAAGAACAAGGTCGATCGCGAGGCTCTCGAGGCGCGTGACCACGGCATTGTGTCGGGGATTCGCTTTGGTATGCGAGCTGTCGAGGGGTCCGGCATTCCTGTTCCCGACGCTGTGCGCTCTTTCGGTGAGGATGCTGCTCGTCGAATTGAGAAGGGCACGCATAGGGCGTTTACTCCGTTTGACCTCGCCCCGGACAACATTCTGCTGGCGGATAAGGTCCAGTTCCTCGACTATGAGTGGGCTGGTTACCGCGATGTCATCTTCGACGTGGCCAGCGTCGTCGCAGGCTTCCCGCTGCACGTTTTCGTGGAGCGTCCATCGGAGGCAGAGGTCGACGTGTTTGTCCGTGCCTGGATGGAAGAGATTCGTGACCATTGGTATCGCGGCACGAGCGACCGCCGTTTGATGGCGTTCATCGCTGCGGCGTTGCTCGGTTGGTTTTTCATCTCCGCAACGGTTTCCTTCTTCGGTTCTCCAAAACAAGCGCTGTGGGTGGGGCATGAAGGACGCACGGACCTGAAGCCGGAAGTTGGCGGCTCAGCACTGGAGCGGCGCGACATGGCTAACACGGCTCGCGCGATTGCACAGTTCGCCCATAAGTGTGAGGACGATCGTGCCGACGAGCTGGAACAGTTCGCGCATGCAGTCATCGATTTCTTAGAGCAAGAGGAAGGCTAGGGCACACGTGGCGGATCCGAATAAGCTGCCGTCAGGCGGTGCAAACGGCTCCGCCGATGACGCTCCAGGGCTTTTCGACGAGCCTTCGGTCGCCGGACCTACAGCGGCCAAGAGCCAAGGTCGGAGTGCGGGGCCAGCAAGCACTGGCCTGAACTCCGATGCGAGCGCCTATTTTCACCCAGGTGCACACGCGCCGTTGGCGGTTCGGATGCGACCGCGAAACCTCGATGAAGTCGTTGGTCAAGACCACCTGTTAGCCCCCGGAGCACCGTTGCGCCGTCTGGTCGAAGGTGGCGGCGACACCTCCGTTATTTTGTTTGGCCCTCCCGGAACTGGCAAGACCACTCTCGCCAGTTTGATTTCCGCGGCGACTGGACGACACTTTGAAGCGCTTTCCGCGCTTAATGCCGGGGTAAAGGAAGTGCGTGCGGTTATCGACACTGCTCGTCGCACGCTCGTTAACCAGGGCATTCAAACGGTGCTCTTCATCGACGAGGTGCACCGTTTTTCCAAGACCCAGCAGGATGCCCTGTTGGGTGCCGTGGAAAACCGGATTGTCCTTCTCGTCGCGGCAACGACGGAAAACCCATCCTTCTCAGTGGTGTCCCCGCTGCTCAGTCGGTCACTGCTGTTGCAGTTGCAGTCACTGGACGACGAAGCCGTCGGCACGCTCATTGATCGAGCACTTACCGATGAGCGCGGCCTGAATGGTCGCGTCAGTATGACAGACGATGCACGTAAACAGCTCATTGCGCTGGCAGCTGGTGATGCTCGTCGTTCCCTCACGTACCTCGAGGCAGCCGCAGAAGCCGTCGCCGATGGTGAGCAGATTACCGCTGAGTCGCTTGCCAATTCGATCAACAGAGCCGTGGTTCGCTATGACCGCGACGGCGACCAGCATTACGACGTCACCAGCGCGTTTATTAAGTCCGTTCGCGGATCTGATGTCGATGCTGCCCTGCATTACCTGGCGCGGATGATTGAGGGTGGGGAAGCCCCTCGGTTTATTGCCCGCCGAATCGTTATTCTGGCCAGCGAAGACATCGGTATGGCCGACCCGACAGCTCTGCAAACCGCCGTCGCCGCGGCGCAGGCAGTTGCCTTGATAGGGATGCCGGAAGCCCGGCTGACGCTGGCGCAGGCCACGATTCACTTGGCAACAGCACCGAAGTCGAATTCGGTCATAAGCGCAATCGACGGGGCATTGAAGGATGTTCGTTCCGGGAAGACCGGACCGGTGCCACCACATTTGCGGGACGGACATTACAGCGGGGCTAAGGACCTTGGTCACGCGGTGGACTATATCTACCCGCACAATGACCCCATGGGTGTCGTCGCCCAACAGTATCCACCAGATCAGTTGGTGGGCACTGATTATTTCGTCCCATCCAATCACGGTCGTGAAAACGGCATGGCTGAATACCTCGGACGCATTCGCCGAATTATCCGGGGGAGCCGCCGGAAATCGAAGTAGGCGAGATCGGTCGGAATCTACGGGGTGCCGGTGGGGTGGTTTTAAAGTTGCTCGAACCGAGCGGGTAGACTGCTAGTTTTGTATTAAACATCTCGGACGCTCGACGTGAAACGAGGAAGTAGAACACCGTGCAGACTCATGAAATTCGAAATCGCTTCATCCAGCATTTCGTAAAGGCGGGACACACCGAGGTCCCCAGTGCCTCCCTGGTTTTGGATGACCCGAACCTGCTGTTCGTTAATGCCGGCATGGTGCCGTTCAAGCCCTACTTCCTCGGCAATGAGACTCCGGACTTCTCCACCGCGACCTCAATTCAGAAGTGCGTGCGCACACTGGACATTGAAGAGGTGGGTATCACCACCCGCCACAACACCTTCTTCCAGATGGCGGGTAACTTCTCCTTCGGAAATTACTTCAAGGAAGGTGCCATCACTCATGCATGGAGCCTTCTGACTGGTGCTGTTGAGGACGGCGGCTTTGGCATCCCGGCTGAGAAGCTGTGGGTGACGGTTTTCCTCGATGACGATGAGGCCCATGACATCTGGCACGAGAAGGTTGGTGTGCCGGAAGAGCGCATTCAGCGCCGAGGCATGGCGGACAACTACTGGTCCATGGGTGTGCCTGGCCCGTGTGGCCCGTGTTCAGAGATTTTCTACGACCGCGGCCCGGAGTACGGTGCTGACGGTGGCCCAGAGGCGGACGAGGATCGCTACATCGAGATTTGGAACCTCGTCTTCATGGAAAACGAGCGTGGCGAAGGAACAGGCAAGGACTCTTTCGAGATTCTTGGCCCACTGCCGAAGAAGAACATCGATACCGGTATGGGCATCGAGCGCGTTGCTTTCCTGCTACAGGGTGTCGACAACGTCTACGAAACCGATCTGCTGCGTCCGGTTATCGACGAAGCTGAGCGGCTCACCGGTTCGAAGTACAGCTCCAACCACCAGGACAACATCCGTTTCCGCGTCATCGCCGACCACAGCCGCACCGGCTTGATGCTGATGCTCGACGGTGTCACCCCCTCGAACTCCGATCGTGGCTATATCCTGCGTCGCCTGCTGCGCCGCATCATCCGCTCTGCGCGTCTGCTCGGCGCTAACGGTCCAGTGCTGGAGAAGCTGATTGGTATTGCGGCCGAGACCATGACCCCGTCGTACCCAGAGATCGCGGAGAACTGGAACCGTATTCGCCGCGTCGCCGTCGCCGAGGAAAAGACCTTCACCAAGACTCTGTCCGCCGGTGAGGAGCTGTTCGAACGTGCTGCCACCAAGGCCAAGGCAGAGGGTAAAACCGTTCTATCCGGTCACGACGCCTTCACCCTGCATGACACCCACGGCTTCCCAATCGACCTGACCATCGAGATGGCCGAAGAGGCCGGCCTGACCATCGACCGCGAGGAATTCGATCGCGAGATGGCTGAGCAGCGTGCGCGCGCAAAGGCCGACAGCCAGGCAAAGAAGCAGTCTCACACCGACCTGCATGTCTACCGCGAGTTCATCGATGAACACCCGACGTCCTTCACTGGTTACGATCGGCTTGCCGACGAATCCACGATTCTTGGCATCATTGCCGATGGCCAGAAGCAGTCGTTTGCCGCAGAGGGCGATGAGATTGAGGTTATCCTCGATCGCACTCCGCTCTACGCCGAGGCCGGCGGTCAGCTGGCTGACCGTGGTCGTATCGTGACTGATTCCGGCGCTGTGGTCCACATCAACGATGTTCAAAAGGTGGGCAAGAAGCTGTGGCTGCACAAAGGCATTGTCACCGCTGGTGAATTCACTCCGGGTGTCTCCGCTGAAGCTTTGGTCGACGAGCAGTGGCGTCACGGTGCTCGTCAGGCGCACACTGCAACTCACTTGATTCACGGTGCTCTGCGTCAGGTACTGGGGGATACTGCAACTCAGGCTGGTTCCATGAATAAGCCGGGCTACCTCCGTTTCGACTTCAAGTACGGTGAGCAGCTCACACCGGAACAGCTCCGTGAGATTGAGCAGATCACCAATGAGGCTGTCGACAACGACTGGGCTGTCAATACTGCCGAGATGCCTTTGGAAGAGGCCAAGGCAGCTGGTGCCATGGCATTGTTCAACGAGAACTACGGCGACATCGTCCGCGTTGTCGAGGTCGGTGGCCCGTTCTCAATTGAGCTGTGTGGCGGTACCCACGTTTCGCATTCTTCGCAGATTGGTCCGGTAGCTGTGCTGGGCGAGTCCTCGGTCGGATCGGGCGTGCGCCGTATTGAGGCTTACTCGGGTATGGATTCCTTCCGCTACCTGTCCACCGAGCGTCTCCTGGCTGAACGACTGGCCACTGAATTCAAGGCTCCTTCTGCTGAGCTGCCAGACCGCATTGCAGCACTGGCTGAAAAGCTCAAGGCTGCAGAGAAGCAGCTCGCTGATTTCAAGGCCGGACAGCTGCTGGCCAATGCCGCGTCTCACCTGGAGTCCGCTCGCACCATCGGCGATGTCACCTACCTCGGCCTTAAGCTTCCCGACGGTACGGAGATGAAGGACATCCGTTCGCTGGCTAATGACTTGGCGAAGCGCCTTGCGGATCGCCCAAGCGTCATTGCGTTGATTTCCAACGCTGGCGGCAAGGTTCCGTTTGTGGCCTCGGTTTCGGATGAAGCCGTCAATCGCGGTATTAAGGCCGGCGATTTGGTGAAGCTGATGGGCGCTGAGGTCGGCGGCAAGGGCGGCGGTAAACCGGCAATGGCACAGGGCTCCGGCTCTGATGCTTCCGGAATCGACGCAGCATTGGCCGCGGTTGAGGCCGAACTGTCCAAGTAGCCAATTAACGGCTGTGCTATCGGAAGAGCAGTAAACAATGGCTAAGCCCCGTATTGATACCCCCGGTCAGGATGATCCCGGTCGGGGTCGACGGCTCGGAATCGACGTCGGCGATGTCCGCGTTGGCGTCGCGGTCTCTGACCCCGACTGTATCCTGGCGACCCCGGTTGAAACAGTCACTCGAGCAACGGGGCGAAAAGATCCTGACGGGCCGGATATTGACCGGCTCGTGGAACTTGCCACTGAACTTGAGGTCGTCGAGATTGTTCTCGGCATGCCCCTCATGCTCGACGGCTCGTTCGGGACTTCTGCGCGGAAAGCTACTGACGTTGGATTCCGGCTGCAGCGCCGACTCGGTGACCGAGTCGTAGTGCATTACGCCGACGAGCGGATGACGACGGTAATGGCCCAATCACGGCTGCACGCAGCAGGTATTGATGTTAAGTCCGGGCGGAAGATTATTGACCAGGTTGCGGCAGTAGAAATTCTGCAGTCCTGGTTGGACAGACGGGCAAAAGCTTTGGACGGAAATACCGACTAAGGGGGCACACAAAAGTTACCGAAAGGTGACAATTCACCCACCTTTGCGCAATTATTAAGTGTGTAATACCTAAGCACGTTTGTCGCGTGCATAGGATTTGAAAAGTTGAAGTGGCGATTCACACCTACAATGCAACCTAGTGCTACGACTTCGTCGTAAAGCTATGTCGCACCAGTCGTTATCAGTCGCGTGTCGTACCCGAACGGGAAGACTCCTTGCTGATACCGATGGGAGAGTGAGCTGCATTCGAGGAGATTATTGATGAGTAAAGACGCGCAGACTGCGCGCCGCACTGATAGCGGCGGTGCCGACCGGGACCGCGCTGGTGCTCGCAGCGGTGGGACAAAGTCTCGAGTTCGTCACCGCCAAACGGCAGTGGCAATCAATGTGACTTCTGTCCTGTTATGCGTGTTGGTCCTCGGAGTGATTGGCCTCGTCTGGAACCGTGGCGGCATTGTTGACGATTACGATGGCAAAGCTGAGGGTCCATTGACGATTGTTGAGGTCAGTGAAGGCACGTCACTTACTGATTTGTCCAACCAGTTGGTGGAAAGCGGCGTCGTCAAGTCTTCCCGTGCGTTCATCCAGGCCGCGAATGAGAACTCTCATTCAAGTGAATTGCAGCCTGGTTTCTACCGACTCCATCAGCGGATGAAGGCCGACGAGACCGTCGAGGCTCTTCTGGATGTCGAAAATCAGGTCGGTACCGTTGACATTCCGACTGGCGCCCGTTTCGCCGATACCCGCATTGTGTCCTCATCGGATGTACGTAAGGGAATTTTCTCGCTTATTTCTGAGGCCACTTGTGTTGAAGACAATGACTGCGTATCCAAGGCCGATCTCGAACGTGCTGCTGGCGAGGCCGATTTGGCCGCGCTGGGTGTTCCAGAATGGGCACGGGACGCGGTAGCTGCGCGTGGCAACGACCCTCGTCGTCTTGAGGGACTCATTACGCCGGGTATTCATCACCTTGACCCGCAGCAGACGCCCGAACAGATGCTTGCAAAATTGGTCAAGGAATCGGTGAAGAATTATGAGGACACGGGTCTCATGGCTTCAGCGGACATGGTTGGTCTTACTCCATACGAGCTGATTACCGCAGCTTCTTTGATCCAGATGGAGGCGCCAGATGGCGACTTCGATAAGGTCGCTCGCGTTATTCTCAACCGTCTCGACGAACCGATGCAGCTGCAGTTCGACTCGACAGTCAACTACGACCTGCCAGATCAGGAAATCGCAACCACGGATGAGGACCGCGCGCGAAAGACCGCGTGGAACACCTACGCCAAGGAGGGGCTGCCGGAAACCCCCATTGCTTCGCCCTCCATCGAGGCGATTCGTGCCATGGAAAATCCGGCTGACGGCACCTGGCTGTACTTTGTCACGGTGGACAAGGAAGGAAATACTGTCTTTAGCACGACCTTCGAAGAGCACGAGGCCGCTATCGACGAGTCACGCAACAATGGCGTGCTGGATTCCAACCGCTAAGAGGTAGAACTCCTATGCCTATAACTCATCGCGCAGCCGTGCTGGGAGATCCGATTGATCACTCGTACTCGCCGGCTATTCACAACGCCGGTTACCGCGCTGCGGGAATGAATGACTGGCACTATGACCGCATCCGATGCAACGCCGAAGAGCTTGCCGACGTCGTTGGTGGCGCAGACCCCAGTTTCCAGGGGTTTTCCGTCACGATGCCCGGCAAGTTTGCCGCGCTGGACTTCGCCGATGAAGTCAGTGAGCGCGCGAGGCTCATTGGTTCAGCGAACACTCTGGTCCGTCGCGATTCGGATTGGTTTGCCGACAACACCGATGGCGACGGCGTACTGGGAGCACTGCGCGAGATAGACTGCACGAACGCACCACGTGGCCGCGCCGTTGTTGTTGGTGCCGGTGGCACAGCACGGCCGGCACTTTGGGCGCTGTCGCAGCTGGGGGTCAATCATGTGACCGTGGTAGCGCGCTCCGAGCGCGCATATGACATTGAACCATTAGCTGCCGCGCTGGGGATGGAATTTGTTTGGGTGACTTTTGATGTTCCAAACCTGGCAGATATTGCTGGTAATGCCGACGTGCTGGTCTCTACGGTGCCGTCAGCCGCAATTGAGTCGGTTGCTGGCTACCTCGCTCGAGCACCGAAGATTCTCGACGTCATTTACAATCCCTGGCCAACCCCACTTGTGAAAGCAGCGGAACGCGGAGGGACACAGGCGGTCGGTGGATTGTCCATGTTGCTACATCAAGCGGTGGGACAGTTTGAGCAGTTTACTGGACGCACTCCCGATGTCGAGGCGATGCGTGCAGCGCTGCCGAACTAGCTCACAACCGTTACAATCCCAAAGTTATGGGGTGGGGAATAACTGAGATAGGGCTGTCTCCGATTGGACAGCACAGGATTGCCCCGGTCTACCTTGACCGGGTTTTCTATTTCCTAGTCGTGATGCTTGTACTCGGCTGGGGCGGTATTGGCTGCTGGTTGGATGTGACTCGGCGAAGACTACCGAACTGGTGGTTAGTGCTAGGGGCAGTGGGTCTGATAGCAACCACTGGAATGGTGCTCCAGCAAAAGAGCACCTTGGCTGACAATCTCGCCAGTGCAGTCGCAGCCATAGGAACAGGAATAGGCCTCTGGTTTGGCCTCTATGTAGCAGTCTTCATCTTCAACCCACGCTCTATGGGGGCTGGAGATGTGAAGCTCGCAGCAATTCTCGGGGGCGGTGTCGGTCTGGTATCGGGCGAGCCAGTGGCGACAGCAATTTGGATTGCAGTGGCAATTCTGTTGGCTGCCGGACTCACTCTCCTCATGGCAGGAGTCACCGCGGGAAAGCGGGGCTGGGGTGACCGTCGTAAAGCAAAAACAGCGCCTGTACCGGCGAGCGTGCCTCATGGGCCTGCGATGCTTGCAGCAACCGCCATTGTGTGGGGGATAAGCGGAGGGTACCTACAAGTCCCCTGAAGCGGTAGACCAGGGGCGATGAAATGGGGCATATTTGAAACTTGTATGCCCCCAAATGCACAAGAAGTACGGCAAACGTGACATTATGATACCTATGCTTCGTTGGACTACCGCGGGTGAATCTCACGGCAAAGCGCTTATCGCTCTCGTAGAAGGCGCGCCAGCCGGACTTCCCCTGACTACAGATGACGTATCACGCCACCTCGCACGCCGCCGCCTCGGCTATGGTCGCGGGGCGCGAATGAAGTTTGAGGCTGATGAGGTCACCCTGCTGACTGGCATTCGACATGGTGAGACGCTGGGATCGCCGATTGGCATTATGGTCGGCAACTCCGAATGGCCCAAGTGGACTGAGGTCATGAGCCCGGATCCAGTTGACCCAGTTGTTTTGGATACAGCTCGTGGCGCCACCTTAACCCGCCCGCGCCCGGGGCATGCCGATTTCAACGGCATGCTGAAGTACAACCACACCGATGCTCGAAACATCCTGGAGCGTTCATCGGCTCGCGAGACTGCAGCACGTGTGGCGGCATCGGTTGTGGCACGCTTAATTCTGCGTGAGACTCTCGGTGTGGAAGTTGTCAGCCACGTTATTTCCATCGGTCGTTCGGAGCCCTACGAGGGGCCACTGCCGACCTTCGCTGATCAGGACAAGATTGACGAGTCGCCAGTGCGTGCATTCTCCGCAGCTGCGGAGGAGTCGATGATTGACGAAATCAAGGCCGCCAAGAAGCAGGGCGACACCCTCGGTGGCATCGTCGAGGTCGTTGTCCACGGTCTGCCGGTGGGTCTGGGATCGCACATTTCCGGTGATGCCCGTCTGGATTCGCAGCTTGCGGCTGCCTTGATGGGAATTCAGTCCGTCAAGGGCGTGGAGATCGGCGACGGTTTTGAGGAAGCCCGTCGCCGTGGCACCGAGGCTCACGATGAAATGGTGCGTACCGACGACGGCGTGGATCGGGAAACTAACCGCGCCGGTGGCCTGGAGGGTGGCATGACTAATGCTCAACCTCTCGTTGTGCGTGCTGCGATGAAACCAATTTCGACCGTTCCGCGTGCGCTGAAGACCGTCGATATGGCCAGCGGCGATGCAGCTACCGCAATCCACCAGCGCTCTGATGTCTGCGCGGTCCCGGCCGGCGGTGTTGTCGCAGAGGCAATGGTCGCGCTGGTACTGGCGCGTGCAGTGATGGAAAAGTTCGGCGGCGATAGCCTGGAGGAAACCAAGCGTAACGTTGAGGGCTACTTGGAGCAGACTCGACGTCGCCTTGATTGGAAATAGCGCCACAGTCGCGCACACGAAGAAGGGTAAAACGAGGGGAATGTCCGTTCCTACTATTGTCCTTGTCGGACCGCCCGGATCGGGAAAGTCCACCATCGGTCGTCGACTGTCTCGTGCATTGAGCACAAGACTCACCGATACCGATGAGATGATTGAACAGCGCATGGGCAAGACTTGTGGGGAAGTCTTTTCCGAGCTGGGAGAGCCGGAATTCCGCCGTATCGAGGAACAAATCGTGGCGGAGGCTCTGACCCACGACGGAATCGTCTCACTTGGCGGTGGTGCCGTGATTTCGCAGGCGACCCGTGACCTGCTGGCAGACCATAACGTCGTCTACCTCGAGATCAGCATTGCAGAGGGGGTCCGTCGTACAGCGGGTAACAATTCGCGCCCGGTGCTCCAGGCGGATGCCCCTGAGGCTCATTACCGCGCGCTCTATGAGGCTCGCCGAGCTTTTTACGAAGATGCAGCCACTTTCAAGGTGCGTTCCGACGAACGTTCCCCGCAGCGCGTTGTGGCCGAGATCCTCAGCTACCTCGATGAAACCTGCGACGAGGCTTAACTGGCGACTCTTAAAAGGCGGCAGCTAATCACTGCCGTATAACCAGCAACTCCATACATTTCTTACGCTAACGACTAGGGACTGACAATGAACTCAACCCGCACAATCCGTGTTGAAGGCCCATCCCCGTACACGGTGACCATGGGGCATGGACTCACCGAGCAGATTGCGGAGGCCGCTACCTTTGCCTCCCAGGTTGCGGTAATTCACCAGGGGAGCGTTCAAGAGCTGAGCTTCGGCGTCATCAAGGCACTGGCGGACAAGGGAGTCGACGCTTTCAGCATCCAGATTCCGGATGCGGAGGAGGGCAAGACGCTCGCAGTTGCTGAAACAGTTTGGGACACTTTTGGTGAACGCGGTCTGGGCCGGCGTGACGCGGTAATCGCGATTGGCGGCGGTGCAGCCACAGACTTCGGTGGATTCGTCGCCGCCGCGTGGATGCGTGGAGTGAAGGTTATCCAGGTCCCGACGACGCTGCTCGGCATGGTCGACGCGGCTGTCGGCGGTAAGACCGGTATCAACACTGCAGCCGGCAAGAACCTGGTCGGCGCTTTCCACGAGCCTGCCGCGGTGTTTTGTGACCTTGACGTCCTGCGCACCTTGCCGAAGGCCGAGCTGATTGCGGGCTCGGCAGAGATTATCAAGGCTGGATTTATCGCGGACACGAAGATTCTCGATCTTTACGAGGCAAACCCGCAGGCCTGCCTCGATGTTGACGGTGACCTGCCAGAACTGGTCGAGCGCGCGATTGCTGTCAAGGCACGCGTTGTCGTTGAGGATCTGAAGGAATCTGGCCTCCGTGAGATCCTGAACTATGGCCACACTTTCGGTCATGCCGTTGAGCACTTTGAAAACTACCGCTGGCGCCATGGCCACGCCGTAGCTGTAGGCATGGTTTATGTTGCTGAGCTGGCCAAGATCACCGGACATATTGATCAGGAACTCGTAGACCGCCACCGTCGCATCCTAGAGTGCATTGGGCTGCCAACGACCTACCAGGCAGGTCGTTTTACCGAGCTCTACGATGCTATGACCAGGGATAAGAAGAACCGCGATGGTGCGATCCGATTCGTTATTCTGGACAACCCCGGTGAAACAGCCCGTCTTGAAGGCCCGGGAATGGATGACCTCGAGCGTGCATACGAACTGCTCTGCAACAATGGGCACGCCGCATCGGAGGAGTCAGCCCGCTCATGACCTCTCTTCGCGCAGCAACTGATGCCACAACGGCGATTCCGACCGTGCTTGTTCTGAACGGCCCGAACCTCGATCGTCTAGGCAAGCGTCAGCCAGAAATTTACGGTGCCACTACTTTGGCCGATGTCGAATCTGAACTTCGCACCCTAGCCAAGGAGCTTGGCGTCGTAGTGGATTGCCGCCAATCCAACTATGAAGGTCAACTCATCGAGTGGGTTCACGAAGCTGCCGACTACGGTTGGCCAGTCATTATCAATCCAGGGGGGTTGACACACACCTCCGTCGCCCTACGTGACGCGCTTGCCGAAATTGCCGACGGCGCGGGCTTCCACGAGGTCCATATTTCAAACATTCACGCCCGGGAGGAGTTTCGGCACCACTCGTACCTGTCGGCGCTTGCCGCGGGCGTTATCGTCGGATGCGGAACTGATGGGTATTCCATGGCACTGAGAAGGGTGAGTACGAAACTATGACAGATATCTCCACGAACTACGCCGCCCGCCGAGCCGCTCTTATCGACGCATTGTCCGACAACGACTGCGACGGTTTCCTCACAGTCGATCCGACGCATGTTGGTTGGCTTACAGGTTTCCACGGCTCGAATGCTGGTTTGATTGTTGCGGCCAGTGGGGAAGCGCTGCTTTCCACCGACGGCCGCTATACGGTTCAGGCTGGCAAACAGGCACCGGACGTGGAGTTACTCACCGCCCGCAACACCGGCGTGGCACTCGTCGGTCAATGCCGAAAGCTGGATATCTCGCGTCTTGGTGTTGAATCTGAGTTCCTCACTATGGCCGCTTATCAAGAGCTAGAGGATGCCCGGCCACAGGCACTCGAGCTGGTATCGACTACGGGCGTCGTCTCTAAACTGCGGGAGGTCAAGTCCGATACAGAACTCGTCGCTCTGCGCCACGTCGCTGACATCGCGGTCCGCGCATTCGAGGACTTGCTTCACGACGGCATCGTGGTCGCCGGCCGCACGGAGCGCGAAGTCGCCGCAGAGTTGGAGTACCGCATGCGCATGCATGGCGCCGATCGGCCTAGCTTCGACACGATTGTCGCGAGCGGCCCGAATTCCGCCAAGCCACACCACGGAGCGGAAGATCGCGTAATCGAGGCAGGTGACCTGGTCACTATTGACTTTGGCGCCTTTGCCGGGGGCTACAACTCAGATATGACACGTACCCTCTTTGCCGGTGAGGCGGGAACGTCGTCAAGCGAAAGCGATTCGAACAATACGTCGTCAGATTTGGACGGCGCGATTGTTGCCGGGGTGGAGTTCGCAGACGAGAAGGCCCGAGAGATTTACAATGTCGTGCTGGAAGCCCAGCTGGCTGGCGTAAAAGCGGCCGTGCCAGGGGCTGATGTTGTGGCTGTAGACGCAGCATGCCGGGACATTATTGAAAAGGCTGGTTATGGGGAGCACTTCGTTCATTCCACCGGCCACGGAATCGGTATTGAGGTGCATGAGGCTCCATTTGCTGGTCGCACCGGCAAGGGGAAGTTGGCAGCTGGCATGACGTTGACCATCGAGCCTGGTATTTATGTGCCGGGGTTCGGCGGTGTGCGCATCGAAGATACGTTGATTATCACCGACACCGAGCCGGAAATTATTACGCAGCTGTCGAAACCGCGAGCCTAACATCACGGCGTTTTATTTTTCTCTCGATGAGATACGGAGTATCGTGGTTTCGTCAGAGAGCTTTTTAACAATTTCAGGAGAGTTTAGTTGGCTACCACCGCAGATTTTAAAAACGGTCTAGTTATCAAGCACGACAACAAGCTTCAGCAGATCGTGGAGTTCCAGCACGTCAAGCCAGGTAAGGGTCCGGCATTCGTCCGCACCAAGCTGAAGGACGTTCTGACCGGCAAGGTTGTTGACAAGACTTTCAACGCTGGCGTCAAGATTGAGACTGCTACCGTCGACCGTCGCGACATGACGTACCTGTACCACGACGGTGAAGGATACGTCTTCATGGACGACAAGACCTACGACCAGATTTCCATCCTGGACGCTCAGATGCCGGAGGGTGCTAAGTTCCTGCTTCCGGAAACCACCTGCCAGGTGTCCTTCCATGAGGGCAACGTTCTTTTCGCTGAAATGCCTGTTTCGGTTGAACTGAAGGTTGAGCAGACCGACCCGGGTCTGCAGGGCGACCGCTCCACCGGTGGCACCAAGCCGGCAACTTTGGAGACTGGCGCTGAGATTCAGGTGCCGCTGTTCATCGAAACCGGCGACGTACTGAAGGTCGACACCCGTGACGGCTCCTACCTGTCCCGCGTCAACCACTAATTCCCTCATCTAGTTCACCCTTTTGTTGAGAGCGATACATACACATCCATGACTGAAAAGGATCACAAGTCCGTCGAGACCCCGGATGCGCAGGAGTCCGCGAAAGTTCGCGAACCTAACTACAAGCGCCACGGCGCGCGCTACCGTGCGCGCCGTCGTGCGGTAGATCTGCTATTTGAGGCCGAGCAGCGAGGCGTCGACGTCGTCAAGCTTCTTGAAGAGCGGCTGGAAATGGTCCGTAATCCAGATCTGGATGTGAATCCAATTGCGGAGTACACCGAGCAGATCGTGCGCGGTGTAGCTGCGGAAATTATCGGTATCGACTCGACGATTTCCTCGTACCTGACGGAGGAGTGGCCGCTGCGTCGCCTACCGGCAGTCGACCGTGCTATCTTGCGTCTTTCCACCTGGGAGCTGTTCTACAACTCCGACGTGCCTCCGCGTGTGGCCGTGGTGGAAGGCGTTGAGCTGGCATCGGAATACTCCACTGATGTGGCGGCACCGTACATCAACGCAGTTCTCGATGCCGAGGCCAAGATTGCCGACCAGGCACGCCTG
The DNA here is from genome assembly GCF_001809925.1 of Corynebacterium sp. HMSC064H12. Lineage (NCBI taxonomy): Bacteria > Bacillati > Actinomycetota > Actinomycetes > Mycobacteriales > Corynebacteriaceae > Corynebacterium > Corynebacterium sp. HMSC064H12. The sequence continues at coordinate 31,362 of NZ_KV799364.1, forward strand.
GCAGCAGCAGCTGTTAGCACTTCGGTGGGCGAGTCCCAGTTCGACGAGGCTATTCAGGCACAGGCTGCTGCAAATGAGGAAGCTGACAAGGCACTGGCTGACTCCGATGAGATGGCTAAGATTACCGGCCTGGACATGAGCGATATTGCCAAGCTGGTGGCTGAAGACGTGGCTAAGAGCGAGAACGGGTCCTAGCCAATCAAAGCGGCCGGGCTCACTGCGAGCCGATCACAGTCGGTTCTCGCGGATTGTCTGAAACTCCAAGTCCCTTTTTTGGGGGCTTGGAGTTTTGTTGCATTTAGAGGCAATTTAAGTGTGAGTGCTATTCTGGTCAGCGGAAGTTTGCACCGCGCCCGTAGTTGCGAGTCATGCAAACTGATAATTAAATATCCACAATCAAGACATCCTTTAACGGACCGCACTGAGAGGCGGGGAAGGAGGTCACGATGAGCGAAGGAACGCCGCAAACAACCGAGCTGCTCAATGCAGACGAAGTTGCACGTACCATCGCGCGCATCGCGCACCAAATTATTGAAAAAACTGCGCTGGATAGCCCAAATGCTGGGCGCGTAGTTCTCCTCGGCATTCCATCTGGTGGCGTACCGCTGGCGGAGAAGCTAGCCGATTTGATTGAACAGTTCTCCGGCATTCGCCCGGAAACTGGATCGCTTGATATCACCCTGTACAGGGATGACTTGCGCAAGGGCCCGCACCGCGCCCTGCAGCCCACGAACATTCCAAACTCCGGAATCGACGGCACCACCGTTGTTCTCGTAGACGATGTCCTCTTCTCAGGTCGCACGATTCGCGCCGCACTCGACGCTATTGCTGACATCGGTCGCCCGCGAGTAATTCAGCTTGCAGTGCTGGTTGATCGTGGTCATCGTCAACTACCAATTCGCGCCGATTACGTCGGTAAGAATCTGCCAACTTCCCGCGACGAAGACGTCGATGTGCTGGTAGAGGCACTTGACGGCCGTGACGCGGTTATTCTCACCCGGGCGGAGGAACAGTGAAACACCTGATTAGCATTGCGGATTTGACCAAGGATGAAATTGTCGGCCTGATGGATGAGGCCGATCGTTTCAAGGAGGTCATCCGCGGTCGGGAAATTAAGAAGCTGCCGACCCTGCGCGGCCGCACTATTTACAACCTCTTTTACGAGAACTCCACGCGTACCCGCTCTTCTTTTGAGACTGCGGGTAAGTGGATGAGCGCCGATGTTATTAATATCTCGGCTTCCTCTTCCTCTGTGAAGAAAGGCGAAAGTCTGAAAGACACCGCGCTGACTTTGGATGCTATCGGCGGCGATGCCATCGTCGTTAGGCACCCATCGTCGGGCGCGGCACAGCTGATCGCCAAGTGGACTGAGGAATTTGGCAACGGCCCATCGATCATCAACGCGGGTGACGGAAAGCACCAGCACCCGACGCAGGCTCTCCTGGACGCAGTGACGTTGCGTCAGCGCCTCGGTGGAATTGAGGGGCGCAAGGTCGTCATCGTTGGCGATATTTTGCATTCTCGCGTCGCTCGCTCTAACGCCGATCTGCTGAGCAAGCTCGGCGCCGAGGTCGTGTTCGTCGCGCCACCGACGCTGCTGCCGTTTGGCATCGAGACCTGGCCGGTGCGTGTTGCCTACCGCATGGAAGACGAGATCCGCGATGCTGATGCCGTGATGATGCTCCGCGTTCAGCAGGAGCGCATGAACGGAGGCTTCTTCCCATCCCATCGCGAATACGCCACTCGCTACGGGCTGTCGAAGGCTCGCGAGAAGATGCTTCGCGACGACTGCATCGTGATGCACCCAGGTCCGATGCTTCGTGGCATGGAAATTAACGACGCCGTCGCTGATCTGCCGCGCACCGCCGTGCTGCAGCAGGTAGCCAACGGTGTCCACGTCCGCATGGCAGTTCTTTTCACACTGCTGACCTCAGGTGTTTCCGCCAACTTGGAAGGGCAGGCATAAATGTCGAATCGCAATGAGTATGACGAAGCCTCGTACCCCGAGGTAGGACCATTGGCAGCACCCGCACGGGGACAGCTGCTGCTGAAGGGTGTGCGTCCCTACGGTGAAGGCGAAGACGTCGACGTCTTGATTGAAGATGGCGTCATCGCTGAGATTGGCGAAAACCTCACGGTTGAGGACGGGGTAGAGGTCCTGGAGTTCGACTCCCTCGTTCTCTTGCCAGGCCTGGTTGACATCCATGTGCACCTGCGGGAGCCGGGCCGTGAAGATACGGAAACCCTGGCCACTGGTTCCGCTGCCGCAGCACGCGGTGGTTTCACCGCAGTGTTCACTATGGCCAATACCGCGCCGGTAACCGATGACCCCTCGATTGCTGAGTCGGTGTGGCTCAAGGGCCAGGCGCTGAACCTCTGCGACGTTCACCCGGTCGGATCCATTACTAAGGGGCTGAAGGGCGAGACGCTGACTGAGTTCGGCATGATGGCAGACTCGCAGGCGAAGGTACGCATGTTCTCCGATGACGGTAAGTGCGTTGACAATCCGCTGATTATGCGCCGCGCGATTGAATACGCCCGCGGCGAAGACGTATTGCTGGCGCAGCACTGCGAAGATCCGCGTCTGACCGCAGATGCATCGGCTCACGAAGGTCCGACCGCCGCACGACTCGGCCTGACCGGGTGGCCGCGCGTAGCTGAGGAGTCCATCGTGGCCCGAGATGCCATTATGGCTCGCGACTACGGCGGACGCATGCACATCTGCCACGCTTCCACCGAAGGCACGGTTGAGCTGGTCAAGTGGGCAAAGGAGCATGATATTCCGCTGACCGCCGAGGTTACCCCGCATCACCTGATTCTCACCGATGAGAAGTTGGAGACCTACGACGGCGTCTACCGCGTCAATCCGCCGCTGCGTGAGCAGCGCGACACCCTGGCTCTGCGTCAGGCTCTGATTGACGGGATCATTGACTGTGTCGCTACCGACCACGCTCCGCACGGCTCTGAAGAAAAGTGCTGCGAGTTCGAGCACGCTAAGCCCGGCATGCTTGGTCTGGAGACCTCGATGCCAATCATCGCCGAAGAGTTCGTTTTGAAGGGCGATTGTGATTGGCGCTGGCTGGCCAAGGTCATGAGTGAGCGTCCCGCTCAAATCGTGAAGCTACCGGGGCACGGCCGTCCGATTGCTGTCGGTGAGCCTGCCAACCTGACCGTTGTTGACCCGGGCAAAAAGTGGACGGTCCGCGGCGAAGACCTGGCGTCGAAGTCTGAGAACACTCCATATGAGGAAATGGAGATGGCCGTGTCCGTGGCAGCTACCGTGCTGCGCGGTAAGGTGACCGCTCTTAACGGAGAGGTCGCTGGATAATATTCATGTCAACGCATAAACATTCACATGCGTCCCGTATGATTAATGTAAATTCCTCGCACGCTACCCAACTGAAAGGCAATAACGTGAGCAACGAGTCGCAGGCCGCGGCCGCTACAGCGGCAGTCCTGGTATTGGCAGATGGCCGAGTGTTCCGCGGACGCGGTTTCGGCGCCACCGGTACAACCCTGGGTGAGGCAGTTTTTACCACCGCTATGACGGGCTACCAGGAAACCCTGACGGACCCGTCCTACCACCGCCAGCTGATTGTGGCTACCGCACCACAGATCGGCAACACCGGTTGGAACGATGAGGACTACGAGTCCCGCGGAAACCAGATTTGGGCAGCTGGCTTTATTATCCGCGATTTGTCGCGCATTCCCTCCAACTGGCGCTCGGAGCGCAGCTTGGAAGATGAACTGAAGGCACAGGGCATCATCGGTATCCGCCAGATTGATACCCGCGCGCTGGTTCGCCATTTGCGCGACAATGGCTCGATTGCCGCTGGTATTTTCTCCGGTGAGGACGCACAGCAGCCCGTCGATAAGCTGGTGGAAATCGTTCGCGCTCAGCCTGCGATGAAGGGCGCGGACCTGGCTCGCGAGGTCAGCACCGATGAGGCCTATGTCGTGGAACCACAGGGGGAGAAGAAGGCACGTGTTGTGGCCTACGACCTGGGCATCAAGTCCAACACCCCGCGTGAGCTGGCTAAGCGTGGCCTGGAAGTCGTAGTTGTTCCGGCTAACACTCCGTACGAAGATATTAAGAAGGAATACCAGCCGGACGGTGTCTTCTTGTCCAACGGCCCGGGTGACCCGGCAACCGCTGATGAGATGGTTGCGGTCGCCAAGGCTGCCCTCGATGACGGTATGCCGCTATTCGGTATCTGCTTCGGTAACCAGATTCTTGGCCGCGCACTCGGCCTGAGTACCTACAAGCTGGTCTTCGGTCACCGCGGCGTCAATGTTCCGGTGAAGGACCACCACACTGGCCGTATTTTTATCACCGCTCAGAACCACGGCTTCGCACTTGAAGGCAAGGCCGGCGAGAGTTTCGATACCCCGTGGGGCGAGGCAGAGGTTACGCACACCTGCCTTAACGACGACGTCGTGGAAGGTGTCGCACTGAAGAACGGCATGGCCTTTTCTGTGCAGTACCACCCGGAGTCCGCAGCCGGCCCGCACGATGCGCACTCTCTCTTTGATGACTTCCTGGCGCTGATCCAGAAGGTCGATTTCAACAAGTCCGCAACCGGAAACTCGAACAAGTAGGAAAGGGCTAAGGGACCTAACACCATGCCACGTCGTACAGACATCAACCACGTACTGGTTATCGGCTCCGGCCCGATTGTTATCGGTCAGGCCTGCGAGTTCGACTACTCCGGCACCCAGGCTTGCCGCGTGCTACGCGAAGAAGGCCTGCGAGTCACGCTGGTCAACTCCAACCCGGCAACGATTATGACTGACCCGGAGTTCGCAGACTCCACCTATATCGAGCCGATTGAAACCAAGTACATCGAAAAGATCCTGGCCAAGGAAGCTGCAGAGGGCAACCCGATTGACGCTGTCCTGGCAACTCTCGGTGGCCAGACTGCTCTGAACGCAGCTATTCAGCTGGACCGCGAGGGCATTCTGGAGAAGTACAATGTCGAGCTGATTGGTGCTGATATTCCGGCCATTCAGCGCGGTGAGGATCGCCAGATGTTCAAGGACATCGTCGCCAAGATTGGTGGCGAGTCCGCTCGTTCCCGCGTCTGCCACAACATGGAAGAAGTCCATGAGACTGTTGCAGAGCTCGGTCTTCCGGTCGTTGTTCGCCCTTCGTTCACCATGGGCGGTCTGGGTTCCGGTCTGGCCTTCAACCAGGAAGACCTCGACCGTATTGCAGGTGGCGGCCTGGCCGCATCGCCCGAGGCCAATGTTCTGATCGAGGAGTCCATCCTCGGCTGGAAGGAATTTGAGCTCGAGCTCATGCGCGATGGCGACGACAACGTCGTCGTGGTCTGCTCCATTGAAAACGTTGATGCCCTCGGTGTCCACACTGGTGACTCGGTGACTGTCGCCCCGTCGATGACTCTGACCGACCGCGAGTTCCAGACCATGCGTGACCAAGGCATCGCAATTCTGCGTGAGGTCGGCGTTGACACCGGTGGCTGTAACATCCAGTTCGCCATCAACCCGAATGACGGCCGCATCATCACCATTGAGATGAACCCGCGTGTCTCCCGCTCGTCGGCGCTTGCTTCCAAGGCAACTGGTTTCCCGATTGCAAAGATTGCTGCCAAGCTGGCTATCGGCTACACCCTTGATGAGATCACCAACGACATCACCGGTGAAACCCCGGCAGCGTTTGAGCCGGTGCAGGACTACGTGATTGTCAAGGCTCCACGCTTTGCTTTCGAGAAGTTCCCAGGTGCTGACGATACGCTGACCACCACCATGAAGTCCGTCGGTGAGGCCATGGCTATCGGCCGTAACTACATCGGCGCGCTCGGTAAGGTCATGCGCTCGCTGGAGAACAAGCCAGCTGGTTTCTGGACTGTTCCGGATGAGGACTTCGCAGGTGAGCGCGCAAACGATGTCAACGCTGTCCTTGAAGATCTGAAGCGTCCGACTGAAGGCCGCATCTACGACGTTGAGCTGGCTCAGCGTTTGGGTGCTTCCATCGAGCAGATCCACGAAGCTTCCGGCCTGGATCCGTGGTTTATCGCCGAGATGGAAAACCTGCAGGATATCCGCAAGGAGCTTATCGACGCTCCGGTGCTGACCTCCGACCTGCTGCGTGAGGCTAAGTATTGGGGCCTGTCCGACGCTCAGATTGCTGCGCTGCGTCCGGAGTTGGCCGGGGAAGACGGCGTGCGCGAGCTGCGCTGGCGCCTGAACATCCACCCGGTATTCAAGACTGTCGATACCTGCTCCGCCGAGTTCGAAGCACAGACTCCGTACCACTACTCGGCATACGAGCTGGACCCGGCTGCTGAGTCCGAGGTCGCCCCGCAGACCGAGAAGGAAAAGGTCATCATCCTCGGTTCTGGTCCGAACCGTATCGGCCAGGGCATTGAGTTCGACTACTCCTGTGTCCACGCGGCCCTCGAGCTTTCCCGCGTTGGCTACGAGACCGTCATGGTCAACTGCAACCCGGAAACGGTTTCCACCGACTACGACACCGCAGATCGCCTCTATTTCGAGCCATTGACCTTCGAGGATGTCCTCGAGGTCTACCACGCTGAGAGCCAGTCCGGAAAGGTCGCAGGCGTCATTGTTCAGCTCGGTGGCCAGACCCCGCTGGGCCTGGCGGAGCGTCTGCAGGCCGCAGGCGTTCCGATTGTCGGCACTAGCCCAGAGGCAATCGACCTGGCTGAGGACCGCGGTGAGTTCGGCAAGGTGCTGGCTGAGGCCAAGCTGCCGGCGCCGGAGTTCGGTACCGCCACCTCCTTCGCAGAAGCTCGCCAGGTTGCCGCTGGTATCGGTTACCCGGTGCTGGTCCGTCCGTCCTACGTCCTCGGCGGCCGTGGCATGGAAATCGTCTACGATGAGGCCACTCTGGAGGACTACATCAACCGCGCTACCGAGCTGTCCAATGAGCACCCGGTACTGGTTGACCGCTTCCTGGACAGCGCCATCGAGATTGATGTTGATGCACTGTGTGATGGGGAAGAGGTCTACCTCGGCGGCGTTATGGAGCACATCGAGGAAGCCGGTATTCACTCCGGTGACTCCGCGTGTGCGCTGCCTCCGATGACTCTGTCGGCAGGCATCATCGACAAGGTGCGTGAATCCACCAAGGCACTGGCACATGGCATCGGTGTCAAGGGCCTGATGAACGTTCAGTACGCACTCAAGGACGAGACCCTCTACGTCATCGAGGCCAACCCGCGTGCATCTCGCACCGTACCGTTTGTCTCCAAGGCAACCTCGGTTCCGCTGGCTAAGGCCGCGTCCCGCGTCATGATGGGCGCTACTATCGCGGAACTGCGCGAAGAGGGCATGATCCCGTCCAACTTCGACGGTGGCTCCCTGCCTGCTGACGCTCCGATTGCGGTTAAGGAAGCGGTCCTGCCGTTCAACCGCTTCCGCGACTTCGAGGGCCGCGCTCTCGACAGCCTGCTGAGCCCGGAGATGAAGTCCACCGGTGAAGTCATGGGCCTGGCCGACAACTTTGGTGCCGCTTTCGCCAAGGGCGAGCTGGCCGGTTTCGGTGAGCTGCCGACCGAGGGCACGATCTTCGTCTCGCTGGCCAACCGCGATAAGCGCACTCTGGTCTTCCCGATCCTCACGCTGGCGGATATGGGATTCCGCATCCTGGCAACGGAGGGTACGGCCGGTATGCTGCGCCGCAACGGTGTTGAGTGTGAGGTCGTCGCAAAGCGTACGACTGATTCCGAAGCACCGACGGACGAGCGCGACATCGTCGACATGATTCGCGACGGTGAGGTTGACATCATTATCAACACCCCGTCCGGTTCTGCTGGCGCACGCTCTGACGGATATGAGATTCGCGCTGCTGCTGTGAGCCAGGGCGTAACTTGTGTGACCACCGCTCAGGGGGCCGTCGCCGCACTGCAGGGCATTCTGGCACTGCGCAACGGTGAGATGAGCGTTAAGGCTCTGCAGGAACTCCACCCGGCAGAGTTGGCTGCTCAGGAGCAGGCCTAACATGACCGCGAAGGCTGAAGGTTCCGCAGTGCGGACAGTCAAAGGTTTCGGCGATCGCCTCAGCGAGGTTGTCGCCGAGCGCGGTCGGCTCTGCGTGGGCATCGACCCGCACCCGGGGCTGCTGGATGCCTGGCAGTTGCCGTATTCGGCTGACGGTCTAGAGCGTTTTGCCGCCACATGCGTCGAGGCGTTCGGTGACATCGTTGCCGTCGTCAAGCCCCAGGTGGCGTTCTTTGAAGCCTACGGTTCCAAGGGCTTTGCCGTCCTGGAGCGGACGTTGGCAGATCTGAAGGACGCCGGTGCGCTGTCGATTGCAGATGCCAAGCGTGGCGATATCGGTTCGACGATGGCTGCATACGCTGATGCCTGGCTATCGGATGGCTCGCCGCTGGCAGCCGACGCTCTGACGGTTTCTCCGTACCTCGGGTTCGGTGCTCTTGATCCGGCGGTTTCGTTGGCGTTGGAGAACGGACGCGGCCTGTTCGTGTTGGCCGCAACGTCCAATCCGGAAGGTGCGTCCGTACAAAAGGCGACCGTTTCGGGTGAGAGTCTGGCTCAGACCATGGTCAACCAGGCAGCCGCTATTAATGCCCGCCAGATTGACGCTGGTGCAAAGGCGGGCAGCATCGGCGTTGTTGTTGGCGCAACGCTTGACGACGCCCCGGTGCTCAGTGACCTGCGCGGTCCCATTCTCATGCCCGGTGTGGGAGCTCAGGGTGGAACCCCGGCCGATGTAGATCGTCTGGCAGGGGAATCCAAGGGGCTTGCACTGCCAAATATTTCGCGTGCAATTCTCTCCGCTGGGCCTGATCCTGCTGCGCTGCGGCGCGCAACTATTGAAGCTGCGGCTCCGTTCCTATCCGAGAGTTAGCAGCGAATCGACGATTTGGCAGAGGCCCGCAGGGCGCACCTCATAGAACAGGTGCCCCTGCGGGCTTCTTCCGTACCTAGCTGCCGAGATTTTCCTAATGAGCCTCAGGTGGCGGCGGAGTAGGTATGGGCAAGTTACTGTGACGATTCCTGGGAGATTTCGTACAAAAACCGTGGTCAATTTCCATTCTCCTGGGCAAACGGTGCTACAATCGCCGGAGTTGGTTGACCACGACCGAAAGGTGGGGCGGATAAAGCCCTGGTGTCATTTTTATCGACACCCCGTCAGCATTTGCCTCAACAACCGGTAAGTGCGGTACGGTCTCCAATCGTTAAGCACGGTGTCGTTGCCTGCCCTTGGTGGACGCGAGGCTCGTGCAAGTAAATAAGAAGCTAACCAATCTATTTTTACGGAGGAACACGTGGCCCTTCCGCAGTTGACCCCGGAGCAGCGTGCAGCAGCACTCGAGAAGGCAGCTCAGGCCCGCAAGGTACGCGCAGAGCTCAAGGACAAGCTGAAGCGTGGCGCTATCGACCTGCCAGAGGTTCTCAAGCAGGCTGACGAGAACGAGATCATCGGCAAGATGAAAGTCTCCGCTCTGCTCGAGGCTCTGCCGAAGGTCGGCAAGGTCAAGGCACAGGACATCATGAATGACCTGGAGATTGCTCAGACCCGCCGCCTGCGTGGCCTGGGTGACCGTCAGCGTCGCGCTCTGCTGGAGCGCTTCGGCTACGCAGTGGAGGACTAGTCGCAGTGGCCGGGAATGAAAACGGTCAGCTGGTAGTCCTTGCCGGCCCTGCCGGTGTGGGAAAATCCACTGTTGTCAGTCGGCTCCGTGCCGAGGTTCCCGGACTGTACTTCAGCGTTTCCATGACCACCCGCGCCGCACGGCCGGGTGAGGTCGATGGCCGCGACTATTTCTTCGTGACCCCGGAGAAGTTCCAACAGCATATTGATGCAGGAGAGATGCTCGAGTGGGCTGAAATCCACGGTGGTCTGCAGCGTTCTGGAACGCCGCGTGGCCCGGTGGATAAAGCTCTCGCCGAGGGACGTCCGGTACTCGTTGAGGTGGATCTGGCGGGAGCCCGCTCCATCCGTAAGGTAGCGCCGAATGCTCACCTGCTGTTCTTGGCTCCGCCAAGCTGGGAGATTCTCGTCAGCAGGCTCACTGGTCGTGGCACGGAAACCGAGGCGCAAGTCAAGCGTCGCCTGGAAACCGCGCGAGTGGAAATGGATGCTCAGCACGAATTCGATGAGGTTGTTGTCAACGACAATGTCGATGATGCTGTGGCGGCCATCGCTCAGGCGCTGACTACTGGCAAGTAACAGGGCGACTCCACATCATCGATAGTAGAAATCGTTTCCAAGCAATGGTGTTTCTATTGCTCCGACGGTTTCTATTGTCACCCCAGTAACTCACGTTCTATTGAGGAAAGATTTCTCGTGACCCAGGAAAATACCGCCACCGAGGCAGTGTTCGACCCGCCAATTGGTATTACCAATCCGCCGATCGATGAGCTGCTTGGTAAGGCTTCTTCGAAGTACGCTCTGGCTATCTTCGCTGCCAAGCGTGCACGCCAGATTAATGACTACTACCAGCAGATTGACGAAGGCATGCTGGAGTACGTTGGCCCGCTGGTTACTCCGGGGGTCGCTGAGAAGCCTCTGTCCATCGCTCTTCGTGAAATCAACGCTGGTCTGCTGGACCACACTGAGGGCTAGAGCATTTCCTTAAGGGGAGATATCTGTATGCATGCCGCCGGTAATGCTGACGTATCCGAATGTTTAAAGGTTGTCGTCGGGGTTGCCGGCGGCATCGCTGCATATAAGGCCGCACACGTTGTTCGTGGCTTCAAGGAACTCGGTCACGATGTTCGCGTCGTTCCCACCGAGTCCGCATTGAATTTTGTAGGTGCGGCTACTTTCGAGGCGCTGTCGGGGAACCCGGTGTCGACTACGGTTTTTGACGCAGTCGATGAAGTTCAGCATGTCCGCGTGGGGCAGGAGGCCGACCTCGTCGTCGTGGTTCCCGCGACTGCCGACTTTATGGCGCGTGCCGCACACGGGCGTGCCGACGACCTTCTCACCGCAACTTTGCTTGTGGCGACCTGCCCGGTGGTTCTGGCTCCTGCCATGCACACTGAGATGTGGAACCATCCAGCTACGCGCGATAATGTCGCGATTCTTCGTCGCCATGGCACTATTGTCCTCGATCCGGCCCATGGCCGTTTGACTGGTAAGGACACTGGTCCAGGTCGTCTGCCGGAGCCAGAGCAGATAGTTTCGCTGGCATTAGCGGCAGTCGAGAATCCGCGCCACTTCCGCCGCGACTTCGAGGGCGTGCGCTTCATGATTACTGCCGGTGGCACCCGTGAGGCTATCGACCCGGTACGTTTTATCGGCAACCACTCCTCAGGGCGTCAGGGCTTCGCGCTAGCTGAGATGGCAGCACAGCGTGGCGCTCAGGTCACTGTGGTGGCAGGACATACAGATCAGTTGCCGACACCGCTGGGCGCGAATGTTGTAAAGGTTGATTCCACTTTGGAGATGGCCAAGGCCGCCCACGAACACTCCAAGTTGGCCGATGTCTGCATTTTTGCCGCTGCCGTCGCCGACTTCCGTCCGGCATCGACCGCTGGGGCCAAGATGAAGAAGGGCGTCGCAGACGACGCTTTGAGCAACATCCAGCTCGTAGAAAACCCTGACATTCTGGCTACCACTGTGGAGCGGCGTAAAGCGGGCGAGATTCCGGCAACCACGACGATGGTGGGCTTTGCGGCTGAGACCGGCGACGAGACGACGACGCCACTCGAGCTTGCGAAGCAGAAAATTGTGCGCAAGGGCTGCGATTTGCTCATGTGTAACGACGTCTCAGGTGGGCAAACTTTCGGTGCGACGGACAATGTCGGATGGTTGTTGTCTCTCGATGGCGAGCAGTGGGACGTGCCGCGGGGCTCAAAATTCTCGGTGGCCGGTTCGATTTTGGATGCAGTTTCCGAGCTGCGACAGGAACCTCAGCCAGCGGAGTAGCGGAGGCCTACTACGGCGACTGAACCGCTTGGTCTATAATTATCGAATCAAACGAAAACCCACGCCGCAGCGACACCGCAGGCGTGGGGAAATGATCTAGAAGAAAGTTGTACTGCTCGTGGCCTCTAATCTTCGGCTGTTTTCCAGTGAATCTGTTACCGAGGGGCACCCAGATAAGATTTGCGACTCGATTTCGGACTCCATCCTTGACGCTATGCTCGCGCAGGATTCTGCATCGATGGTCGCCGTTGAGACTGTGGTGACTACCGGTTTAGTCCATGTTGTTGGCGAAGTTCGCACGAAGAGCTACGTTGACATCCCCGGTATTGTCCGGAGTCGACTGAAGGAGATCGGTTTCGATTCTTCTGAAAAGGGCTTTGACGGCAAGACCTGCGGCGTCTCCGTTTCGATCGGTGAGCAGTCCTCAGATATTCACGACGGTGTGCACACTTCTCTGGAAGCACGCAGCTCTGATGGCGAAGTCGAAGCAGAAGATCTCAAGGGCGCTGGCGACCAGGGGCTGATGTTCGGCTACGCTACCAACGAAACTCCGGAGTACATGCCGCTACCGATTGCGCTGGCACACCGCCTGGCTCGCCGCTTGACGCAGGTACGCAAGGAAGGCATCGTCCCATCGCTTCGACCGGATGGTAAGACTCAGGTCACCTTCGCTTACGACGAAGACAATAACCCGGTGTACTTGGACACTGTTGTGGTGTCCACGCAGCACGACCCGGATGTGACCCAGGAGTGGATTACCGAGCAGATTAAGACTCACGTAGTCGATTGGGTGCTCGACGACGCTAACTTGCGCGAGCGCTTTGTTACCGATGAATTGAAGCTGCTGGTCAACCCGTCTGGCCAATTTATTATCGGTGGGCCGATGGGCGATGCCGGCCTGACCGGCCGCAAGATTATCGTCGACACCTACGGCGGTATGGCTCGCCACGGTGGCGGCGCATTCTCGGGTAAGGACCCGTCAAAGGTGGACCGCTCCGGCGCTTATGCCACCCGTTGGGTTGCGAAGAATGCCGTGGCTGCGGGTCTGGCTGACCGCCTGGAGATTCAGGTCGCCTACGCTATCGGCCGCGCTCGCCCGGTAGGCCTTTACGTCGACTCTTTCGGCACCGGTCACGTTTCAGACGACGCCATCCGCGAGGCTATCAACAAGGTCTTCGACCTTCGTCCGGCCGCTATTATTCGTGACCTGGACTTGCTGCGCCCGATTTATGCGCAGACCTCCACCTACGGTCACTTCGGCCGAACTGACTTGGACCTGCCGTGGGAGCAACTCAACCGTGTTGAAGAGCTCCGCGCAGCCGCTGGCCTGGGATAAACACCACCCGCCAGCATGACCCTGGGGTGGGGAAGTAGAGTAAGACTCTATGACCGACGCCCCCTTCGCACCCGCCGCCGCAGCTGAGAAGCTGCCAGTCGCGCGGGTGCTTCCACTTTTGGGGCTGCCGCAGTTGGATCGCCCCTTCGATTACCTGGTTCCGCGCGCGCTAGCGGAGGAAGCGGTTGTCGGTTGCCGGGTGCGGATTCGATTCCACGGCCAATTGGTCAATGCGCTGGTGCTGGAGCGCTGTGCCACGCCCACTCACGACGGCAAACTGTCCTATCTCAAGGATGTCATCAGCACTGAGGTTGTCTATCCGCCACAGCTTCGACGGTTGGTGGATTCTCTGGCGGAGTATTACGGCGCAACACGCTCAAACATCATTCGCTCCGCCATCCCAACCCGCCATGCACGGGCCGAACGTGCCCGCAAGGAGAACATGCCCCCGACGTGGGAGGAATTGGGAAAGCTTGCCACCGAGGATCCGGATCTTTCCGCTTGGGGCAACTATGTCTTCGGCGAATCCTTTGTCGATTCCGTCCGCAAGGGCGCCCCGGCACGCGCAGCGTGGCAGCCAGTTCCAGGGGAACAGGTGGCAGCCATGCTCGCCGCGCTCAGCGTTTCGGTCGCCCGCGATGGTGGCGGTGTTCTCATCATTGTGCCGGACGCACGCATGCAGGCGCGCTTCGAGAGCGCTTTTCGCGAGCTCATTTCTGCCCGTCAGCTCACTCTTCTCGGGGCTGGTCTCGGGCCCGAGTCCCGCTATCGCCGGTACCTGGATATCCTGCACGGCCAGGGGCGCATAGTCGTCGGCACGCGTTCGGCAGCGTACGCCCCAGTGCAGAATCTGCGTTTAGCAGTGATTGTCGATGATGGCGATGACAACCTCGTAGACCCCCGCGCACCCTACGTCCACTCTCGCGAGGTGCTGGTCACGCGAAGTGCGCAGGAGGGATGCGCTCTTATTTTTGCATCGTATAGCCGTACAGCAGAGGTGCAGCTGCTGGTCTCCTCAGGTTGGGCGCACAATCTGGTTGCAGGCGCCGACGCCCTCGCTGAATCCATGCCGGAGATGATTGCCTCCACGGACACTTCCGAAGACCCGGATGACGTCAGTAGGGGACGCCTTCCTGCCATCGCTTTTCGACGGGCAAAAGCCGCGCTGCGCGAAGAGCTTCCGATTCTGGTCCAGGTACCCCGCAAGGGATATGTACCGACATTGTCGTGTCGTTCCTGTGGTGCTCCTGCGCGCTGTCGCTGGTGTAACGGTCCACTGGGAATTCCACCGTCCGATAACCCGGACGATCCGGCGCCGCCGACCTGTCGGTGGTGTGGCCGCATCGACATCCACCACCGTTGCCATAGCTGCGGTTCCACCAAGATTCGGCCAGTCGTGGTCGGCAGTGAACGTACGGCGGAAGAGTTTGGTCGTATTTTCAGTCCATTCCCAGTCGTCGCTTCCTCTGGCGAACGGATTGTTGACGACATTCCCGAAGGCCCGAGGGTCGTGGTGGCCACGCCGGGAGCCGAGCCTTATGCGCCGGAGGGCTACGGTGCAGTGATGCTGCTGGACACTTGGGCGATGCTCGGCCGGCAGGACTTGCGCGCTCATGAAGAGGCCTATGCGCATTGGTCTCGAGCTGTCACGCTTGCGCGACCGCGGGAGCGAGGAGGGGCAGTGGTTATCGATGCGGATGCTGCAGTCCCGACTGTGGCCGATCTTCTGGCATGGGACGCGGTAGGCGCTGCGAACAGGGAATTGGCCGACCGTACAGCCGCCACTCTGCCTCCGGCCTTTCACGTGGCAGCGGTGGACGGGACTGAAGAGGGCCTGCGTAACTTCATGGAGTCCCTGGAGGTTCCATCGGGCGCGGAAATCCTGGGGCCGGTAGACCTTCCCCGCAACGCCAGACCACCAGCAGGCGTGGAACCGGGTACACCTATTCAGCGGATGTTGGTGCGCTGTGACCGTCGGCAAGCACGGGCGGTGGGAGCGGCGTTGAAGGCAGCACAGGTCGTTCGAGCGACCAGGAAGGACCCGACGCCGGTGCGCGTTGTCGTCGATCCGATTAATTTCGGCTAGCTGCTAAAATGAGCGCGTTATCGCTTGATTCACACCAGTTTTCTTGGAGGCTCTAAGTTCATGGCAGTTCGTGAGGTACGTCTTTTCGGCGATCCGGTGTTGCTGTCCAAGGCGGATACCGTCACTGATTTCGACGCGACGCTGTCGCACCTGATTGATGACATGTTCGACACGATGGACGAGCAACAGGGCGTCGGGCTCGCGGCAAACCAGGTCGGCGTGCTGCAGCGCGTTTTCGTCTACGACTGCAACGGCACCCGCGGGCACATCGTCAATCCGGAATGGGAAGCCATCGGCGACGAGACTGTCCACGAAATCGAAGGATGCCTATCTATCCCGGGTATTAATGGACCCGTGACTCGACACGCACGTGTGCGCGTTACTGGCCAGGATCGCCACGGCACACCGGTGAGCTTCGAAGCTGATGATTTGCTGGCTCGCTGTGTGCAGCATGAAAGCGACCACCTGGATGGTGTGCTGTTTTTGAAGCGTCTCGAGGGCGACGAGCGCAAGACCGCGATGCGTTCTCTGCGTGAGCAGGACTGGTTCCTCAACCGCGGTTAACTCACCTGCGCCTAGACCCCTGGGTGTGGCGCCCCGAGTTTCATCACTAGATTAACTAGAACAACTAGGTCCACCAGGAAGGAATCCACTTACTGTGCGCCTGATTTTTGCCGGAACCCCGGAACCTGCTGTCGTTGCACTGAAGAAGTTGCTCGAAGACTCCCGTCATGAAATCGTCGCTGTTCTCACTCGCCCCGATGCCCGCCGTGGCCGCGGTAAGTCGCTTTCGCCCTCGCCGGTGAAGGCTCTGGCCTTGGAACACGACATTCCCGTGCTCACCCCGACGACCCTGCGCGATGAAGAGATCCAGCAGCAGATCCGCGAATTAAACGCCGACTGCATCCCGGTGGTCGCCTACGGCAATCTCGTGCCGGAGGAATTGCTCGATGTACCGACGCACGGCTGGGTCAATCTGCATTTCTCACTGCTTCCTGCTTGGCGAGGTGCCGCGCCGGTGCAGGCAGCTATCGCTGCCGGCGATGAAGTCACGGGTGCCAGTACTTTCCGGATTGAAAAGGGTCTGGATACCGGACCAGTTTTCGGTACCGTCACCGAAGCGATTCGCCCGACCGATAATGCCGACGACCTTTTGACCCGCCTGGCATACTCCGGCGCGGATCTTCTAGCCGCCACCATGGACGGCATCGAAGCCGGTGCGTTGCGTCCGACCGCTCAGCCAGAACAGGATGTCAGTTACGCCGCTAAGTTCGGGCCGGAGGATGCCCGAATCGTTTGGACTCAGCCGCGACATCTTCTTGACCGCCGCGCTCGTGCATTCACGCCTGCCCCAGGTGCGTGGACAACTCTCGACGGCGCACGTTTGAAGGTCGGAGAGCTCACCCCGCTTTCCGACGAGGACAGCGCCGCGGTCGACGAGGTGCGAAAGGCAGCTGCTCCGGAGGCGGCAGCCGCCACACCGGGTGAGTTGGTAGTGGAGAAGCACCGAGTATCTGTGCGTTGTGCCGATGGCTATGTGCAGCTGGTGAAGGTGCAGCCACAGGGTAAGAAGATGATGGATGCGTCCGACTGGGCGCGAGGTAGCCAACCCGGCGGAAAGGTCTGCGAGTAAATGGGCAACGACAAACCCCGCCACACCGGTGGCGGACGGCAGCGCGGCAACCGCAGCGGACAGAACCGCAATGACCGCAACCGTAACCGTGACAACAGAGGTGGGGACAATCGCGGTGGCATTGACCAACCGCGCAAGGTCGCACTGAAGGTACTAGCCGACGTTCGCGAGAATGATGCTTACGCGAACCTGCTGCTGCCCAGGTTGCTGAAGGCACACAAGCTCAAGGGTCGGGATGCTGCTTTTGCAACTGAGCTGACGTACGGCACACTGCGGGCGGAAGGCCTGTTGGATGCCGTGATTGAGGCATCGTCGTCACGCCCGTTAAACGATATTGCTGGACCGGTGATGGATGTGTTGCGCCTGGGCACGTACCAGCTGCTGCGTACGCGCGTCGATGCCTACGCGGCGGTCGATACCTCGGTGCGGGCGGTGGCGAAGGTAGCGGGACCTGGTGCGCGCGGCTTTGTCAATGCCATTTTGAGGAAAGTTTCCTCGAAGACCGAAGGCGAATGGGTGGCTGAGGTCGCGCCGGATCCTGCGACCGATCCGATTAGCTACGTAGCGATGAAGCATGCCCACCCGCGCTGGATTGCGATGGAGTTTGCCCGCGCACTCGGTGCACAAGCCGGTGAGCTGCAGCAGGCACTCGCTGCCGACGATGCGCGCCCGTTGGTGCACTTGGTCGCTCGTCCGGGCGAGATTACTGCTGAGGAATTGGCACTGATCACCGGCGGTGAAGAGGGACCGTGGTCGCCGTACTGCGTGCGCTTGGATTCCGGTGCCCCAGGAGAATTGGAGCCGGTCCGACAGGGCTTGGCTGCGGTGCAGGACGAGGGTTCTCAGCTCATTGCGCGTGCCGTCACCATGGCACCCGTTGCCGGTGAAGACAGCGGCCGCTGGTTAGATCTGTGTTCCGGCCCCGGTGGTAAGTCAGCTTTCATCGGTGGCATCGCTGCTATTGAGGGCGCGAAGCTCGATGCTGTTGAGGTATCTGCGACTCGCGCAGAACTGGTGAAGAAGGCCACGGCCGGGCTGCCAGTGACTGTAACGGTTGCGGATGGTCGCGATACCGGGCTGGAGGCAGGCTTTGACCGCATTTTGGTAGACGCGCCGTGCTCTGGTTTGGGCTCGCTTCGCCGTCGCCCGGAAGCGCGCTGGCGGAAGTCGGCGTCCGATCTGAACTCCTTGACTGCGCTGCAGTTTGAACTGCTCAGTGAAGCTGTGCGTCTGGCACGGCCGGGTGGCATCATCGTCTATTCCACGTGTTCTCCGCATCTGCGGGAAACCAGGGGAATTGTCGATAGGGCAGTGACGGAATTGCCGGTGACTGAGCTGAATGCACACGAGTTGGTAGCGCCGATGACCGATGTCGGACCGTATCCATCTGTGCAGATGTGGCCACACCGCCACGGTACCGATGCGATGTTCTTCTCAGTTTTGCGCAAGAACGACTAGGCTCAGAGGTTATGAGCGCACCAATTATTGCCCCGTCCATTCTCGCTGCTGACTTCGCTCGCCTCGACCGCGAGGTTGCGGCTGTAGCCAATGCAGATTGGCTACATATCGACGTTATGGATGGCCACTTCGTTCCCAACCTGTCCTTCGGCGCTCCGGTGCTGGAGGCCGTAGCTGCGGTGACGGACAAGTACTTGGATGTCCATCTCATGATTGAGAACCCGGAGAAGTGGGTCGACACCTACATTAAGGCGGGGGCGAGCTCGGTTATTTTCCATGTGGAAGCCGCCGACGACGCCATCGCACTGGCACGCCACATTCGTTCTCAGGGCGTGAAGGCCGGGTTCTCGCTGCGCCCGGGTACCCCAATTGAGCCGTGGCTGGATCACCTCGCCGAATTCGACGAGGTGCTGGTCATGAGTGTCGAACCCGGTTTCGGGGGCCAGTCCTTTATGCCGGATCAGCTGGCCAAGGTCGAGAAGCTGCGTGAACGCATTGATGCCGAAGGTCTGGATACTCTGATCGAGATCGACGGTGGTATCTCCGCCAAGACCATCGAATCCGCTGCCGCCGCCGGTTGCGACGCCTTCGTTGCAGGGTCGGCCGTATTCGGCGCTGAGAATCGTGCCGCGGCAATCGATGAGCTGCGCGCTCTGGCAACTGCTGCTGCAGCTAAGTAGACGGCGGTGAAGCACGGTGGCACAGTTTCCGGATCTCGTCTCCGCACAGCCGCTGACTGACGCCCAAGCTATGGCATTGGCCATAGAAGCCGGCCAGCGAGTTCGAGGCACCACCTATCCCAATCCACCGATTGGTTGCGTCATCCTCGATACCGCAGGGATTGCGGTAGGTGTGGCCGGAACTGAGCCGGTAGGTGGCCGACACGCAGAGCCACAGGCATTGGAAATGGCGGGGGCACGAGCTCAGGGCGGTACTGCAGTGGTCACACTAGAGCCGTGCAATCATATCGGCCGTACACCACCGTGCACCGAGGCACTTGCGGCAGCCGGAGTTTCCCGCGTCATATTTGCGGTCGCCGATCCTAATCCCGTGGCCGCTGGCGGCAGCGAGTGGTTGCGATACAAGGGAATCGACGTGGTCGAGGAGTTCCAACGCAATCGTGTGGCGGATGGCTATCTGCGTCCATGGTTACACTGGCAGCGCACTCGGCGCCCACACATCACGCTGAAGACGGCGGGCACGCTGGATGGTTTCGCCGCCGCTACCGACCGCACCTCGCAGTGGATTACGGGGGAGCAGGCGCGGGCACGGGTACATATCGATCGTGCACGTCGGCAAGCGATTGTCGTCGGAACGGGAACAGTGCTCGCTGACAATCCGCGATTGACCGCGCGCACACCAGACGGCGAGGAGCTGTCAACGCAACCCCTGCGCATCGCGATCGGCACCTCGGAGGTCGCCGCCGGTGCGAATATCCGCGGCGATAACTTCCGCCACATTCGCACTCACGATGTGGAAGTGGCGCTGGAGACAATGGCGGATATGGGACTTATTGACGTGCTGGTAGAAGGCGGCCCACGGCTCGCCAGCGCTTTCTTAGAAGCCGATGCTGTCGACGCGATTGAGTCTTACATTGCCCCGGCGTTTCTCGGAGCTGGTCTGCCGGTGACATCGGCCAACCATGAGACCACCATCACTGACATCTCGCGCTTTCGTACCGTCGCGGTCGAGACTCTGGGAGATGACATTTTGATTACGGCTCTCCGCAGTGGCAAAGATCGCGGGTAGACCGGCTAGAGTTAATTTTGTAAAAATCTTTCAATTTATAACAAACGGTAAAGGATTTTCCTGACCACTATGTTTACGGGAATTGTTGAGGAACTCGGCGAAATTCGCGAAATCCACCGCGAAGCCGATTCGATTACTCTGACCATTCGCGCGACCACCGTGCTTGACGACGTGCACCACGGTGATTCCATTGCTGTCAATGGCGTTTGTTTGACCGTCGTGGAGTTTGGCGATGATTTCTTTACCGCTGATCTCATGCAAGAGACTCTGGATAGGTCGAGCCTCGGCCAGGTTGAGGTCGGCTCCAAGGTCAACCTCGAACGTGCAACCGCAGTCGGTCAACGCCTCGGCGGCCATATCGTGCAGGGACATGTCGATGGCACCGGCGAGGTTATTTCGCGCACGCCAGGGGAGCGCTGGGAAGTAGTGCGGATTTCGCTGCCGGAGCATCTCTCCAAGTATGTCGTGGAAAAGGGCTCAATTGCCGTGGATGGTACTTCGTTGACCGTCTCTGCAGTAGGCGAGGGGTTCTTTGAGGTCAGCCTGATACCGACGACGCTGACGGACTCCGTTATTGGTTCGACCGCGGTAGGCGCCAAGGTCAATTTGGAAGTCGATGTGCTAGCCAAGTACGTCGAGAAAATGTTGGAAAGATAAGCTACAAGACTGTGATTAAGTTCGATTCTGTAGAGCGGGCCATTGCGGACATCGCAGCCGGTAAGGCCGTGGTCGTCGTCGACGATGAAGATCGTGAGAACGAGGGCGACATCATCTTCGCCGCCGAGAAGGCAACGCCTGAACTTGTTGCCTTTATGGTTCGCTATTCCTCTGGTTACATCTGCGCGCCGCTGACCGCCGAGGACTGCGAGCGTCTGAATCTGCCACCGATGGTGTCAGAGAATGAGGATGCCCGCGGTACCGCATACACAGTGACCGTGGATGCCAACACCGGTACGACCGGTATTTCCGCCACAGATCGTGCGAACACCATTCGTACTCTGGCTGATCCCACGTCGAGCCCGCACGATTTCACCCGACCAGGACACGTGGTCCCGTTGCGAGCTCGCGATGGTGGCGTCCTCGTCCGTGCCGGCCACACCGAGGCTGCGGTCGATCTCGCCCGCCTGGCAGGGCTTCGTCCTGCTGGCGTGCTGTGTGAGGTTGTCTCCGAGGAAGACCCGACCGGTATGGCGCGCGCGGAGGAACTGCGTCGCTTCTGCGACAAGCACGATTTAGCGCTGATCTCCATTGAGCAGCTGATCGAATACCGTCGCCACAACGAGCACTTGATTGAACGCGTTGTCGAAACCAAGCTGCCGACCGACTACGGCGAGTTCCGTGCCATTGGGTACCGGAGCCTTATCGACGGTGTTGAGCATGTCGCTCTCGTTGTGGGGGATGTGTCTTCCAACGATGGTCAGGACGTCCTCGTGCGTGTGCACTCCGAATGCCTCACTGGCGACGCACTGGGATCTCGCCGCTGCGACTGCGGTCAGCAGCTGCACAACTCCATGCGCATGGTTCACGAAGCGGGGCGTGGCGTCATCCTCTACATGCGCGGTCACGAAGGCCGAGGCATTGGTCTGATGCCGAAGCTGCAGGCCTACCACTTGCAAGATGAAGGCGCTGACACCGTTGATGCCAATCTTGCGCTCGGTTTGCCGTCGGATGCACGTGAGTACGGCACTGGTGCACAGATTCTGCAGGATCTTGGAGTCACCACTATGGCGCTGCTGACGAACAATCCGACCAAGCGTGCCGGCCTAGGCGGATATGGGTTGGAGATGAGCCGCCGAGTCCCGGTGCCAGTTGAGGTCAACGAGGATAACTTGAAATACTTGTTGACAAAGCGCGAACGCATGGGCCATGAACTTCCTTGGTTGGATGAGTACATGGAGACCCACGGCATTTCGACAGAAGGAGCACAGTAGATGAGTGGCGCAGGTCTTCCTGAAATTTCCGTTCCCGATTCCACTGGTGTGACCGTCGGTCTGGTCACCTCTCACTGGAACGAGGAGATTACTGGGCAGCTTCGTCGTGAAGCGCTGTCCCAGGCCGAGGAGGTCGGCGCTGTAGTCACGGATGTGACTGTCGTCGGTGCTCTGGAGATTCCGGTTGTGGTGCAACAGCTCGCGCGAACTCACGACGCCGTGGTGGCGCTGGGGTGCGTTATCCGCGGTGGTACGCCGCACTTCGACTATGTCTGCGACTCGGTGACTGAGGGCCTGACGCGGATCGCACTGGACTGTGAAACGCCAGTTGGCAATGGTGTGTTGACCTGCAACACTGAACAGCAGGCAATTGATCGTGCCGGCGGTGAGGGCGCCGCGGAGAATAAAGGTCGCGAGGCCATGGCCGCAGCGCTGCATACCGTCGCAGTGTTGAAGTCCCTTCGTGAAGGTGGAGCTGAGTAAGAATGGGTAACTCCGAACGCCACAGCAATTCGACTGCCGTCGACACCGGTAGCGAAGACAAATGGCTGTTGGAAATCACCTCGCAAAAGCTGCGTCTGTGGGCGATTATCGCTGCAGTTGTGGTTTTCGCTATCCATATCTTCATGGGTATCGTGGTGGACTTTGGTAACACCGGAGCTTCGGTGACCATTATTGACCAGCTGGCTTTCCCGATGATTGGTTTGATTATCGCCGGGGTGATTCTGCTACTGACTCGGGCTCGCGTTCGCGTCAATGCCAGGGGCGTGGAAGTCCGCAATCTGCTCAATGCGAAGTTCTACCCGTGGGTCGATATCTACGGCCTGAGTTTTCCAAAGAAGTCCCGCTGGGCTCGCTTGGAGCTGCCTGACTTTGAGTTTGTGCCGATGCTCGCGATCCAGTCGGCCGACGGCAGCCGCGTCGTGGAAGACATCCGCCGGTTCCGTGAACTTGAAGACAAGTTCATGCCGGAGGACTAACCCAAGGACACGTTTTAAGGACACCGTAAGTGACTGACCCTTCTCAGTACCGTCCCGCCCCCGGCACCATTCCCACGGAGCCGGGGGTGTACCGTTTTCTCGATTCAACCGGGCGCGTTCTCTACGTCGGCAAGGCGAAGAATCTCCGTGCGCGTTTGTCTAACTATTTCCAGGACTTAACTCGGCTTCATCCCCGCACCCGCCAAATGGTGCAGTCCGCTTCGAAGGTGACGTGGACTGTCGTCCACAATGAAGTCGAAGCGCTGCAGTTGGAGTACACCTGGATCAAGCGCTTTAATCCGCGGTTCAACGTGATGTACCGCGACGACAAGTCGTATCCGATGTTGGCCGTCAGCGTTGGAGAGCTGTACCCGCGGCTCTTTCTCTACCGAGGACCGCGCCGGAAGGGCGTGCGTTATTTCGGGCCTTATTCACACGCGTGGGCTATCCGAGAAACGCTCGACTTGCTTACACGAGTTTTCCCAGCCCGCACCTGTTCAAAGGGAGTCTTCAACCGGCAGCAAGCCCTGGGGCGGCCCTGTTTGCTCGGCTATATCGACAAATGCTCGGCGCCTTGTGTCGGCCGTGTCAGTGCCGAGGAACACCGCGAAATTGTCCGTGGTTTTACCAGCTTCATGTCGGGAAATACGGGCCCGGTCACGAGGCGCTTAAAGAAGGAAATGGAGGAAGCTGCCGGCGAGTTAGACTTCGAGCGCGCCGCTAGTCTGCGCGACAACCTCGCTGCCATCGACAAGGTCATGGAGCGGCAGTCAGTCGTGCTTTCCGACGCCGCCGATGCCGACTTTATTGCGCTAGCAACCGACGAACTGGAAGCGGCCGTGCAGATTTTCCATGTTCGGGCGGGACGTATTTACGGTCAGCGCGGCTGGGTAGTGGAGAAGTCCGGCGAGTACGCGACTACGGAGTTTCGAGAGGGAGAAACTGACCCCAGCTTGGGTGGGCTGCTAACGCAGTTCCTGACACAGTTCTATGGCGACGCCGCCAAGCACGCGGATGTCGACGGCGATGAATCAACCACTGCCGCCCAGGTTGTGCCACGCGAAATTCTCGTTCAGGCCACGCCCGACGATCTTGACGAGGTTACTGCATTTTTGGCCGATATTCGTGGCACCAATGTAGATATTCGCGTCCCACAACGCGGTGACAAGCGGACGCTCATGGAGACCGTGCAGAAAAATGCAGCTGAAGCGCTACGCCAGCACAAGCTAAAGCGAAGTGGAGATCTAACTACTCGATCGCAGGCTCTCTCCGAACTCCAGGACGCGCTATTTATGGATGAAGCGCCGCTGCGCATCGAGTGCACTGACATCTCGCATATTCAGGGCACCGATGTGGTGGCCTCGTTGGTGGTCTTCGAGGATGGATTGCCCAAGAAGTCCGACTACCGCCGCTACCGAATCAAAGATGCAGCGGGTGACGGTCGCTCGGACGACGTCGGTTCTATCGCTGAGGTGGTGCGCCGTCGTTTTCTGCGCCATAACGAGGACAAGCTCGCCATGCCCGATGATGCAAGCGAGATGTTCGTCGAAGAGACGACTGATGCCGTCGATGAGCAGTCGCGGAGTAACCGCAAGTTTGCCTACCCGCCACAGTTGTTCATCGTCGACGGTGGTGCACCGCAGGTCGCAGCCGCACAGGCGGTCCTCGATGAACTCGAGGTCACCGATGTGACGTTGGTGGGAATTGCCAAGCGCTTAGAAGAGCTGTGGATTCCCGACGATGATGAGCCACTCATTCTGCCGCGTAATTCGGAAGCGATGTACCTAATCCAGCGAATTCGTGATGAGGCGCACCGCTTTGCCATTAATTATCACCGTCAGCAGCGATCTAAACGCATGCGCTCGTCGGTGCTTGATGGCATTAAGGGGCTGGGGCCAGCACGCCGCAGTGAGTTGGTCAAGCACTTTGGTTCCGTTGCGGCGCTGAAGAAGGCCAGCGTCGAGCAGATCGAAGAAGTGGCTGGTTTCGGGCCGATGCTCGCGAAAACTGTTTACGATTACCTCCATCCAGACGAGAAGTCGTCAGAGCCAAACTCGGATGTCGGTCCGGGAGAGTAGGCGTAGAAGTAGGTAAACAAGTGGCTAAAACCGCACTTGAAACAGTGCTAGGGGGTTTACTTCCGCTAGTAAAACCGAGAGCGGTTGGGCGGAATTGTATTAGAGTGATGGCATGATTACTTCGGGTTATTCCCCTCAGGCTGAAAAGTCACTTGTGTTGATTACCGGCATGTCCGGTTCCGGACGCAATACGGCCGCCAGCGTCTTGGAGGAGATGGGCTGGTATGTCGCAGACAACCTGCCCCCGGAGTTGATTATGCGCATGGTCGAGTTGTCGTTTGAAGCGGACTCTCCAGTAGAGCGCCTCGCTATCGTCACCGACGTGCGCTCGCGCGCGTTCGCCGGCAGTTTGGGGGAGGTGCTCGACGGACTCCGCAATGAGGGGCGCCAGCCCTATGTCATCTTCTTTGATGCCAACGACGACACCCTCATCGCCCGCTACGACTCTGTCCGCCGCACCCATCCGCTGCAGGAAAATGGCACGCTTTCACAGGGTATTGCCGCTGAACGTCAGATGTTGCTGCCAATAAAGGGCATGTCGGATTTAGTAGTGGATACCTCTGACATGAGCGTGCACGATTTGCGCCGTGAGTTAGAGCATCAGTTGTCGGATACCGCTAGCAAGATTCAGCAGATCACCATCGAATCATTTGGGTTTAAGCACGGTGCGCCGCGCGATGCCGACATGCTTTTCGACGTCCGTTTTCTCCCCAATCCCTATTGGGTACCTGAGCTGCGTGCGGGCCGCGGTACCAACAAAGCCGTGGCCGACTACGTGCTGTCCCAACCTGAGTCTCAGGGGTTTTTGGACAACGTCACAAACTTGATTGAATTGGTTTTGCCCGGGTACCGCCGTGAGGGCAAGGGTTTTATGACTATCGCTGTGGGATGCACCGGAGGCCATCACCGAAGTGTGGCCATGTCGGAGGCGCTGGCTAAGAAGCTCGAGGGAGTTTCCGGGATCAACGTCAACGTCGTCCACCGCGATATTGACCGCAACTAGCGGTTTTAGTGGAGGTGTAGAAATTGACATCAATTACCAGTCTGGGTGGCGGTCATGGTCTATTTGCCACGCTGAGAGCTGACCGTCAGGTTGCGGACCATGTCACAGCGGTGGTCACAGTTGCCGACGACGGCGGATCCTCGGGTCGCCTTCGTCGTGAGCTGGGGCAGATTCCCCCTGGAGACCTTCGCATGGCACTCGCCGCGCTTTCCGCAGATACGGAAAAAGGCGATCTGTGGGAAAAGACACTGCAGCACCGCTTTGGCGGAACTGGCGCACTGGCAGGGCATGCGATTGGCAATCTGATTATCGCTGGCCTCACCAGTGTGATGGGAAATGAAGTCGACGCGCTTGACGAAATTGGCCGGTTGCTGCAAATCCGGGGTCGAGTCGTGCCCATGTCGCCGATCCCGCTAGAGATTGAGGCCGAAGTCGTTGGCTTGGAGCAGGATGCTCGCGTTGTGCGCCAGGTCCGTGGCCAGGTCGCAGTGGCCACGACACCTGGCCAGGTGCGCCGAATCCGGCTGATTCCTGAGACTCCGCCGGCATCCGAGGAGGCCATTGAAGCTATCCTCAATGCCGATTTGGTGACGCTGGGTCCGGGTTCGTGGTTTACTTCGGTTCTGCCACATCTTCAGGTGCCCGGGCTGCGGGATGCTCTGCAAGAAACCAATGCCACAACCGTCGTGGTGCTGAATCTTGTCGCCGAGCCGGGGGAGACCGCCGGTTTTTCTTCCGAACGGCACATCCATATGCTCACGCAGCATGCACCTAACTTGAAGCTCAATTACGTGCTTGTCGACGACAACACGCCGCTCGCGGATACCGAACGAGAATACCTGCAGCGAGCGGCGGATAGCCTAGACGCGCAGGTTGTCTTCGCCGATGTGCAAGAAGTTGATGACCACGGAGCTCTGACGGGTCGGCATTCGCCGGAGAAACTAGCTGTCGCACTTCGTCAGTTCCTCTAAAGCGTCCGGCCAGTCGAGGGTTTTAATGCATTCTCCTGCGAGGATGCAATAGACAATCAACTAATTGCCACTCGATTGGTACCGGATACTATCCTTGAGGTTTATTGCTAAAGCTCAAATGGGGTTAATTTTACCTAAATTAACCAGGCCCAAACCCAGCTCGCACACATGAAATGAGGATGGACAGCATCGTGGCATTGACGGCGAAGGTCAAAGACGAACTAGCCCGCGTGTCAGTTTCGCAGGAAAGCGCTCAGGCAGCGGAGATTTCGACCCTGTTCCGCTTCGCAGGAGGACTCCACCTGGTGGCAGGTTCGATTGTGCTGGAGGCTGAGTTGGATTCCGGCGCTGTCGCACGCCGCCTACGCTCCATGCTGGCCGAACTCTACGATGTCAAAGCCAGCCTCAATGTCTTATCTCCCGGTGGGTTGCGAAAGACCTCGAAGTACATCGTGCGGGTAACTGATGGCGCGGAACTCGTCGTTAGGCAAACTGGCCTGATTGACTCTGCGGGACGTCCCGTACGTGGGCTACCACGCAAGCTGATCATGGGGCAGAAAATTGATCAAGAAGCTGCATGGCGGGGTGCTTTTTTGGCACATGGTTCACTGACTGAGCCGGGGCGTTCCTCAGCTTTGGAAGTCACTGCTCCTTCTGCTGAAGCGGCACTCGCATTGGTGGGATGTGCTCGTAGGCTCGGAATTACGGCTAAGAGCAAGGAGAATAAATCCCGCGGTGGCGATCGTGTAATCATCCGGGAGGGCGATGCAATCGGTGCGCTGCTGACGCGAATGGGAGCCCAGACTACTCGCCTGCAGTGGGAAGAACAGCGAATGCGTCGTGAAGTGCGAGCGACGGCCACTCGTTTGGCAAACTTCGACGATGCCAACCTGCGGCGCTCGGCTCGTGCGGCCGTTATTGCAGCAGCGCGAGTAGAGCGTGCTTTAGAGATTCTCGGTGACGATGTACCAGACCATTTGGTGTCTGCAGGACAGCTGCGCATCGAGCACAAGCAGGCTTCACTGGAAGAACTTGGGCAGCTGGCAAATCCGCCAATGACCAAGGACGCCGTCGCAGGACGCATCCGCCGTTTGCTCTCCATGGCGGACAAAAGAGCAAACGAACTCGGAATTCCCCCCACAACTGCAGTCGTTACAGACGAACTTTTTGACAAAGAAGTTGACGAGTAAAGCACCTGTTATGCCTAGTCAGGTGCGTAATTTTTGATAAATCTCCGTTTATTTGGGATTTTCGCACCAAACCACCGCTGCGCGAATGAAAAACCCAACGTACACTTCTGTAGTGAACCTGTTGGAGCGCAATCAGCGCCCTGACAAGTGGCATCGATTCGCCAATCCATTAAGGAGATTATTGTGACGGTTCGTGTAGGTATTAACGGTTTTGGTCGCATCGGCCGCAACTTCTTCCGCTCCCTGCTCGCTGCGGGCGCTGACCTGGAAGTCGTTGCTGTAAACGACCTCACTGATAACAAGACCCTGGCTCACCTGCTCAAGTACGACTCCATCATGGGCAAGCTTGACGCAGAGGTCACCTACGACGATGAGTCCCTCACCGTCAACGGCAAGCGCATCGCGGCATACGCTGAGCGCGACCCGAAGGACCTGCCGTGGGGCAAGCACGAGGTCGACATCGTCATTGAGTCCACCGGTTTCTTCACCGATGCCAACGCTGCCAAGGCTCACATCGAGGCTGGCGCCAAGAAGGTCATCATCTCCGCTCCGGCTAAGAACGAAGACGCAACCTTCGTTGTCGGTGTTAACCACACTGACTACGACCCGGAGAAGCACAACATCATTTCGAACGCTTCTTGCACCACCAACTGCCTGGCTCCGATGGCTAAGGTCCTGGACGACAAGTTCGGCATCGAGCGCGGTCTCATGACCACCATCCACGCATACACCGGTGACCAGCGTCTGCACGACGCTCCGCACAAGGACCTGCGTCGCGCCCGCGCTGCTGCACTGAACATTGTTCCGACCTCCACCGGTGCTGCAAAGGCAGTCGCTCTGGTTCTGCCGCAGCTCAAGGGTCTGCTGGACGGCTACGCACTGCGTGTTCCGACCCCGACCGGCTCTGTCACCGACCTGACCTTCACTGCGAAGAGCGAGGTCACCGTCGAGTCCGTCAATGCTGCCATCAAGGAAGCTGCTGAGGGCGAGCTCAAGGGTGTTCTGGGCTACAACGAGGACCCAATCGTTTCCAAGGACATCGAGGGCGACCCGCGTTCCTCGATCTTCGACGCACCGCTGACCAAGGTCATCGGCGATCAGGTCAAGGTTGTCTCCTGGTACGACAACGAGTGGGGCTACTCCAACCGCCTCGTCGACCTGGCTGTCTACGTCGGTGAGCGCCTCTAATAACTCACCTGGTTAATCCCAGACCCCGAACGGGCCGGGGTGGTTGCGCCTGAGTAGGGCACGCCACCCACGGCCCGTTTTTTACACACTTTCACAAGGATTTCATTGAGATGACTGTTAAGACTGTCAAAGACCTGATCAACGAAGGTATTGAAGGCCGTTACGTCCTCGTCCGCTCCGACTTTAACGTTCCGTTGAAGGACGGCGTTATCACCGATCCGGGTCGAATCGATGCTTCGCTGCCCACCCTGTCCGCGCTTGTCGAGGCCGGCGCCAAGGTCGTTGTTATGGCTCACCTGGGTCGCCCGAAGGGCGAGGTTAAGTCCGAGTTCTCCCTGGCCCCGGTCGCTGAGGCGCTATCTGAGCGCCTGGAGCAGTACGTCGCGCTCGCCGGTGATGTCTCCGGTGAGGACGCGCACGAGCGCGCAAATGGTCTGACCGAGGGCGATGTACTCCTGTTGGAGAACGTCCGCTTCGATCCGCGCGAGACCTCCAAGGACGAGGCAGAACGCGCCGAATTCGCAGCCGAGCTGGCCGCACTTGTTCCGGACGGAGCATTTGTTTCCGACGGTTTCGGTGTTGTTCACCGCGCCCAGGCTTCCGTCTTCGACGTCGCTAAGAAGCTGCCGCACTACGCCGGCAACCTGGTTCAGGCTGAGCTTGAAGTTCTGCGCAAGGTCGCAGAGACCCCGGAGAAGCCGTACACCGTCGTGCTCGGCGGTTCCAAGGTTTCCGACAAGCTGGGCGTTATTGAGGCTCTCGCGCCGAAGGTTGACTCCCTGGTCATCGGCGGCGGCATGTGCTTCACCTTCCTGGCTGCCAAGGGCTACGACGTTGGTGCGTCCCTGCTGCAGGAAGAGATGATTGACACCTGTAAGGATCTGCTGGACCTCTACGGCGAAAAGATTGTTCTGCCAACCGACGTAGTCGTGGCCGACAAGTTCGCTGCTGACGCTGAAAACAAGGTCGTCGATGCCACCGAGATTCCGGAAGGCTGGATGGGCCTGGACATCGGATCGGCTTCCGCTGAGGCATTCGGCAAGGTGCTGGCTGAGTCCAAGACTGTGTTCTGGAACGGTCCGATGGGCGTGTTCGAGATGGAGGCTTTCGCAGCTGGTACCCGCGAGGTTGCACAGGCCATCATCGATGCCACCACTAACAACGGTTGCTTCTCCGTCGTCGGTGGCGGCGACTCCGCAGCAGCAGTACGTACTCTGGGGTTGAACGAGGACGGCTTCAGCCACATCTCCACTGGTGGTGGCGCTTCGCTGGAGTTCCTCGAGGGTAAGACTCTGCCGGGCGTCTCCGTCCTGGAAGACTAAGATTTTTCCACCACCGGATTTTCATCGCTTAAAAATCCGCTAATTGATAGGGAAGTGAATTCCACCACTATGGCACGTACACCATTTATTGCTGGTAACTGGAAGATGAACCTGAACCATCTCGAAGCTATCGGTGTGGTGCAGAAACTCGCGTTCGCTCTGCCAAAGGAGTACTACGACAAGGTTGACGTCGCTGTCATCCCGCCGTTTACCGACCTGCGTTCGGTCCAGACTCTGGTTGAGGGCGATAAGCTCGGCGTCACTTACGGCGCGCAGGATGTCTCAGTCCACGAGTCCGGCGCTTACACCGGCGAGATTTCCGCATCGATGCTGGCAAAGCTCGGCTGCACCTGGGTCGTCGTCGGTCACTCCGAGCGTCGCGATATGCACGCAGAGGACGATGAGCTGGTCGCAAAGAAGGCCAAGGCAGCACTGCGCGAGGGCATGAACCCAATCGTCTGTGTCGGCGAGCCGCTGGAGGTCCGAGAGGCCGAAGAGCACGTCGAGTACGTTGTCTCTCAGGTCAAGGGCTCCCTGGCTAACCTGACCAACGCTGAGCTGGCCAAGACCGTCATCGCTTACGAGCCTGTCTGGGCTATCGGCACCGGTAAGGTCGCATCGGCTGCAGACGCGCAGGAAGTCTGTGCAGCTATCCGCGAGACCGTCGCAGAAATTGCGGACGAGAACATCGCAAAGGAGATGCGCATCCTCTACGGTGGTTCCGTCAAGGCCGAGAACGTCGCTGAGATCGTCGGCAAGCCCGACGTCGACGGCGGCCTCGTCGGTGGCGCTTCGCTCGACGGTGAAGCATTCGCGAAGCTCTGCGCACTTGCTGCAGATGCCGCTCAGAACGCCTAAGTGCATATAAATTCAGAACAACTGATAAGATAGGCGCCATGCGCGACCCCGGATTGGTTTTATTGATTCTCATAAAACCGATTCGGGGTTATTGCCTTTAGGCGGACTCAATCCAGGCACACCGACTGGCAATGTTTTAGCGCGATACATTTCCCGAGGCTTTCCACTTGGAATGCCCGGCAATTTTCAAAGGACGTGCTCAATGAACGAACAAGTACATGGTGACACTGACCGACACACTGCAAGCAATGAGCAATCCTCATCGACCGCTACCGCGAAGCAGCAGGACTTGCTCTGGGAGGATATTCGCCACCTGGGTCGAATTCTTGGGCAGGTAATCCGCGAGCAAGAGGGTGACGAGGTCTTTAACCTGGTCGAAAATGCTCGCCGTGCAGCCTTCGAACTCCATCGTGGCGATGGCGACATCGAGAAGCTCACCGGCCTCTTCCGCGATATTGACCCAGCCGAGGCAAGCCCTGTCATCCGTGCTTTCACGCACTTCGCACTTTTGGCCAACCTCGCTGAGGATTTGCACGAGGAGCTGGGCATCGAGGCATCTCTCGATGCTGGCGATCCACCGCAGGACTCCACGCTGGAGGCAACATGGCAGAAGCTTCGCGACGCCAAGGTTTCCGGCAGCGCCATTGCGGACATGATGGACCACATTGAGGTCGTCCCGGTTCTGACCGCACACCCAACGGAAACTCGTCGTCGCACAGTGTTCGATGTGCAGAAGCACATCACGGCTGCAATGCGGCGCCGCCACGAGATCCAGGCAGCCCCGATGAATGCGCGCACCGCGGACCGACTCGCTGAGATTGATGCCGATATCCGTCGCCGGATCCTGACGCTGTGGCAAACGGCTCTGATTCGCATGAACCGCCCGGATATTCGCGACGAGGTCGAAGTTGGTCTTCGCTACTACCAGCTTTCTCTGCTGGAAGCTGTGCCACAGATTAACCGAGACGTCGTCAAGCACTTGCGTCAGCTCGGCGGCGACAAGCTGCCGGCTAATCCAACCATTCGCATGGGCTCGTGGATTGGCGGTGACCACGACGGCAACCCATACGTGACGGAGGAGACGCTGCGCTACGCCTCCGATAGGGCAGCAGGTACGATCCTGCGTCACTACTTCTCGCAGTTGCACCTGCTGGAGCGCGAGCTCAGTCTCAGCGACCGCCTGACCAAGGTCACCGTAGATTTGGTCGGCTTGGCCAGCCGCGGCCACAATGACGTACCAAACCGCGAAGATGAGCCGTACCGTCGTGCGGTTCACGGTATCCGCGGGCGCGTGGCGGCAACAGCGGTGAACTTCTTCGACGAGTCCATCATCGAGGGCGACTGGTCGGAATTCACTCCGTATGACAGCGCCGAGGAGCTACTTGAAGAGCTCTCGATTATCGACGACTCCCTGCGGTCCAGCCACGATGACCTCATCGCCGATCACCGCCTGCGCGACCTGATGGATTCAGTGGAGGTATTTGGTTTCCACCTGTACTCGATTGATATCCGCCAGAATTCGGACTCTCATGAGGAAATCCTCACCGAGCTGTTCTCCGCTGCCGGTGTGGTGGACAACTACGCGGGATTGAAGGAAGCCGACAAGGTCGAGCTGCTGACCAAGGAACTGCAGTCCTCCCGTCCGCTGGTTTCGACTTCCGCAGATCTTTCCGAAGCTACGGCTCGCGAGCTAGGCATTATGCGTGCGGCATCTCGTGCGGTGCGCAAGTACGGTCACGACGCGGTACCGCACTGCATCATTTCGATGTGTACATCGGTCTCCGACCTGCTGGAGCCGATGATTCTGCTCAAGGAAGTCGGTCTGATTCGCCCGAATGGCTCCCAGCCGACCGGTTCTGTTGACGTCATCCCGCTGTTCGAAACCATCGAAGACCTGCAGGCTGGTGCCGACGTGCTGCGTGCTGCGTGGGACATTCCGGTCTACCGCGCATACGTGTCCGCACGCGGAGATCTGCAGGAAGTCATGCTCGGCTACTCCGACTCCAACAAGGACGGCGGGTACTTCGCTGCAAACTGGGCGCTTTACGACGCGGAGGTCGCCATCGTGGCAGCCGCGAAGGACAACGACATTCGCCTGCGTCTCTTCCACGGCCGCGGAGGTACCGTTGGCCGTGGTGGCGGACCGTCCTACGAGGCAATTCTGGCGCAGCCGTCGGGTGCAGTCCAGGGGTCGGTGCGTATCACCGAGCAGGGCGAGATTATCTCTGCCAAGTACGGTCACCCTGCAGCGGCACGCAGGAACCTCGCCGCACTTGTTTCGGCAACGATTGAGTCGACTCTGCTCGACGTCGATGACCTGAAGAACCCAGCTCGCGCCCACGAGATTATGTCGGAGATTTCCGACCTGTCTCGCGAGGCCTACTCGAAGCTCATGCACGAGGACCCGGGCTTTATTGACTTCTTCACGTCGTCGACCCCGGTCGATGAGATCGGCAGCCTGAACATCGGTTCGCGTCCGACCTCACGCAAGCAGACCCAGACCATTTCTGACCTGCGCGCAATTCCGTGGGTACTGTCCTGGTCGCAGCAGCGTTCTATGGTGCCGGGCTGGTTTGGTGTCGGCTCTGCACTGCAGGAGTGGATCGGCGAGGACGAAGACGGTTCCCGCCTGGCTGAGCTCCGTCAGCTCAACGAGATTTGGCCGTTCTTCAATTCGGTGCTGTCGAACATGGCGCAGGTCATGTCCAAGGCTGACCTGAACCTGGCGCGCGCCTACGCTAGCCTGTGCCAAGATAAGGCCGACGGTGAGCGCATCTACGGCATCATCAAGGCTGAGTTCGACCTGACTTTGGAGATGTTCCTGAAGGTAACCGGGTACAAGCACCTGCTGGAGGACAACCCGCTGCTCAGGCGCTCGGTGGACATGCGCTTCCCGTACCTTATGCCGCTGAACATCATCCAGCTGGAGATGCTGCGTCGCTACCGTGCCGGCGATAATCGCGACAAGGTGCGTCGGGGCATTCAGCTGACCATGAATGGTCTGGCAACTGCACTGCGCAACTCCGGCTAGGGATACGGCTAGGGATACCTAGCCAGCGGAGCAATTGCGCTAGTATAGTTGGAGTTCTTAAAGAAGCGACGTTTCAAAAGGAAGTGCGCGTGTACCTCGCCATTCAGATTGTCCTGGTCATCACATCCATCCTGATGACGCTGTTCATCCTGCTCCACAAGGGTAAGGGTGGCGGACTGTCCAGCCTCTTTGGTGGCGGCATGCAGTCGAATCTGTCCGGTTCGACTGTGGTGGAGAAGAACCTTGACCGCGTCACTATTGTGACCGTGATTATCTGGTTGCTCTGCATTGTCCTGTTGCTGCTGTTCAATACTTTCGGCTGGTAGGTTCCGCACGCAGCACGCCCCACCGCAGGCCTTTAAGCAATAAAAATTCCCGTCGATAGCATTTCGCTTATCGACGGGAATTTGCTGTTTCTGGGCTGTTAGCGGTGAAGCGGAAGCCTAGAGCTGCGCAGCCGCAGCATCGTCAACAAAGACAACGGTTTCCTGAACACCGCGAACCCCGGCCGCCGGCCACTGCGCTGGGTCGTCCTGCTGAGCGATAGCTGCAATTGCCTCAGCCTTTTCGCCGCCCGCTACAAGTAGCCACACACGCTGAGAGCTGGCGATGGCCGGCATCGTCAACGTGATGCGGGTCGGCGGTGGCTTCGGGCAGTTATGCACGTCCACGACCAAGCGTTCCTGCTCAGCCAGCGCTGCGGTATGTGGGAAAATCGAGTTGATGTGTCCCTCTCCGCCCATACCAAGAAGGTGAAGGTCAAAGCCATTTGGAGCCTTCTCCCGAACGATAGCTTCGTAGCTTTCGGCGGCCTCCGTGGTGGTCACGCCGCTGTCGGCAGCGGCAAACTCGAAGATGTTTTCCTCCGGCACGCCGACAGGGGACAAGAGACGCTTACGAGCAGCCAACGCATTGCGATCTGCCGAGTCGGCAGCGACAAAGCGTTCATCTCCGAAGAACACCAGGACTCGGTTCCAGTCGATGTCTCCGGAATCGTCGGCAAGCGCACTGAGCAAAGCGGTACCTGCGCCGCCACCGGTGAGAACGACGCGTACGAAACCGTCATCGGTGACCGGAGAGGCGTTGCCATGTTGGACGGCGACAACCGCATCGATGAAGCGCTGACGTGCAGCCTCGACGATGCCCGCCTGGTCAGCGGCGCGGTGGAACTGAGGGGCAGGGACGGTATTCGACGCGTTATCGGTGGTCACTTGTCAGAGACTCCTGGTTCGTTAGCGAAGCTAGTTGTTGTGGACGTCGGAGGTTGCATTCCCACCGTGTGAATCTGGCTGAGGCCACGCAGGGCACGTCCGTAGGCAGTATCGTGGTCGAGGTGACGCAGCTCCTCTGCCAAACATTCGGAGCGTGTTGGACGCGATACTGCGACCTTGAACGGGGGTTTTTCTCCGTTGGTGACCGATGCAGTGGTGGCGCTTTCAATATCGATGCGCAAAGTCTGGCCATTTTCACGCTCAAAGGCGACGGAGGTCACCGGTGGCTTGGCGCGGCCCTTTTCGTCCACCGGAATCTTCTTCTCACCGGTGGAGTAACGGTTGACCGGCAGCCCCAGGCGATCTGCCAACCATCCGGCGGCGACCTCGACCGATGGCGAGTCCTGTGGGCCGTAGATGGACACGGAGGTCACCGGCGAATGCGGCGGCAAGTCGAAAGCGGATGCCAACACACCGCGCCAGTTCGTCAGCCGCGACCAGCTCAGGTCGGAATCGCCGGGCGTGTAGCCCGTACGGCGCGTGTAGATAGCGTTGCTATTCGGGTCACAGAGTGAATCGGTGATACGGCGCTGGGCAATTCGGCCGATTGGTGTCGCCGCTGGGACCTGCGGCGCCTCAGACGGCCACCACGCCACGACCGGCGTATCCGGCAGCAGCAGGGGAGTCACCACAGAGCTGTGGTGCTGACCAATCTCTCCGGACATGTGCATAACGACGATCTCAGCGGCACCGGCATCACCACCGACGCGGAGTTCCGCGTCGAGGCGATTGTCCAGGCGTGGATCATCGGAGACCAATACCAGCACACGGGATGGGTGCTCGCGGGAAACGGAGTTGACCGTGGAGATAATGTTTTCTAGGTCGTCTTCGCTTTTGGCCAAAACAATCAGGGTGAGGACACGGCCCGTGGTGACGATGCCGCCCTGCTCTCGAAGCTGCACCAACTGACGAGCAATGCTCGCGGTGTCAGTGTCTGGCAAATTGACAATCATGAAAGTGTTCTTTCTGTCAGAAAATTCTTAAGAACTGAGAGGTCGGCAACCTATGGCCGTCGCCAAGCGCGACCGTCGCGCTCGAGCATGTGGTCGGCGGAGGAAGGCCCCCACGAACCTGCGGGGTAGCCCTCGGGACGACCGCGCTTGGCCCAGTACTCGATGATGGGGTCAAGAATCTTCCAGGACAGCTCGACTTCCTCGTTGGTGGGGAAGAGGCTGGCCTCGTCGAGAAGCGCATCCAGAATCAGGCGCTCGTAGGCCTCTGGCGACTGCTCGGTAAACACCTCGGAGTAGGAGAAGTCCATGTTGACATCGCGCACCTC
This sequence comes from Corynebacterium sp. HMSC064H12, assembly GCF_001809925.1. NCBI lineage: Bacteria > Bacillati > Actinomycetota > Actinomycetes > Mycobacteriales > Corynebacteriaceae > Corynebacterium > Corynebacterium sp. HMSC064H12. Next base: position 68,610 of record NZ_KV799364.1, read on the forward strand.
CATGGCCGAGCCCGGGACCTTCGAGCCGAAGCGCATGAGCACGCCCTCGTCTGGCTGAACACGGATGACCATTGCGTTCTGGCCGAGAGCGGCAGTCATTGTCTCTGCGAAGGGCAGGTGAGGTGCGGACTTAAAGACCAGCGCAATTTCAGTGACGCGGCGGCCGAGGCGCTTGCCGGTGCGCAGGTAGAAGGGGACACCGGCCCAGCGACGGGAGTTGATCTGCAGCGTACAGGCGGCGTAGGTCTCGGTCGTGGATTCGGGGTCGAAGCCATCCTCATCGCGCAGCCCCGGCACGAAGTTGCTGCCCTGCCAATCCGCCGTGTACTGGCCACGCGCGGTGTATTTCGAAAACGGACGCACTGGCTCGACGGCACGCAGAACCTTGATCTTTTCCGCTTGCAGCTCTTCCGGGGTAAAGGCGATGGGCTCTTCCATTGCCACCAGCGCCAGGAGCTGGAGTAGGTGGTTCTGAATCACGTCACGAGCTGCACCAATACCGTCGTAGTAGCCAGCGCGACCGCCCAAACCAATGTCCTCGGCCATGGTGATCTGGACGTGGTCAATGTAGTGAGAATTCCACATCGGATCGAACAACTGGTTGGCAAAACGCATGGCCAGAATGTTCTGGACGGTTTCCTTGCCCAGGTAGTGGTCGATGCGGAACACAGCGTCTTCTGGGAAGACCGAGTTCACAATCCGGTTGAGTTCCTGAGCGGAGGCTAGGTCGTGTCCGAATGGCTTCTCAATAATCACGCGACGCCAATAATCCTCGCCCGACTGCGCCAGCCCCGAACGATCGAGCTGATGACAGACATCGGGGAAGTTAGCTGGCGGAATGGACAGGTAGTAGGCCCAGTTGCCAGCGGTGCCGCGGGAGCGATCGAGCTCCTCAAGTTGTGCGGCCAGGCGATCGAAGGCCTCGTCATCGGTGAAGGTACCGGTGACAAAGTGAATGCCCTCAGCCAGGCGCTGCCAGACACTCTCACGGAAGTCTGTGCGGGCGCCCTGTTCCACTGCGGTGCGCACATAATCCTCAAAGTCCTGTTTCGACCATTCGCGACGACCGTAGCCAACTAACGCGAAGGAGGCAGGCAGCAGACCGCGGTTGGCCAGATCGTAAATGGCAGGCAGAAGCTTCTTTCGGGCCAGATCGCCCGTCACTCCGAAAATCACCATGCCGCCCGGGCCCGCAATACGCGGCAAGCGTTTATCCTGCGGGTCGCGCAGCGGGTTGATGTATCCGTCGTGGTTGGTGCTGTCGTCTCCGTTGTGCGGAGAGCTGGCAGTAGGGGAGTTCGAATCGTTGCGTTGCAGAGAATCACTCACGGTTTACATAATGTCATATCGAGAAAAGTCCGGTGGAATCGTTTCCGATTCCTCCGATGGGGCCTTGACGGGTCCCTTTCTTCTGCCTTAGGTTTATGACCTAGGTGGTATACCCATAAACCACGGAGGTATATATGCAGGCGAAGGAGGCGGACCCTCGGCCCATCTACGTCCAGATCGCCGAGGATCTGAAATCAATGATTTTGTCCGGGGAGCTCTCGGCTGAGGATCGTGCCCCTTCAACCAAGGAGCTCTCGGAGTTCTATCAGGTCAACCCAACCACGGCCGCCAAGGCTATGACGGAACTGTCGATGGTGGGGCTTGTGGAGAAGAAAAGAGGACTCGGCATGTTTGTCACTCCAGACGCCCGTGAGCGCATTCGCGCTGAGCGTCGTGAAGCGTTCCAGCGCACCTACATCGAGCCATTAAAAGCGGAGGCCGGCATTCTCGGCCTCACGCTCCACGACATCATCGCCATGCTGGAGGAGGAGAAATGAGTATCTACGGCGTGATTGGCCCCAACGGCGCCGGCAAGACCTACTACCTGCGTACCCTCGCGCAGATGCCTACAGCGGCCCTGGCGAAGGCTGCACCCGACACCCAGGTCTTCGGTGCCACCCCGCGCGAATATTTCCAGATCCTGCGCACCGGCTGGGATCAGCTCGATGTGCCCCACGCGGAGTCCCTCCTCGATTTCCCCGCTGACACCCCAATCAAAAAGCTCAGCCTGGGCCAGCGCCAGCTGCTCATCGCCGCTGCCACCCTGGCATCGGGCAAGGAAGCATTGCTTTTCGACGAGCCCTTCAACGGCCTCGATGTCGAGCACCGCGCCACATTGCGCGGCATGCTTATCGACTCGGCCGAATCGGCCAACCTTGTGGTCACCTCGCAGCACTCCCAGGATCTAGCCGGCCTAGTCGACACCTTGATTGTCATCCACAAGCAGGATGCGTACGGGCCCTATGACGTCGATAAGCTGCGCGCTAGCCATCCGGTGCTGCGAGGCCCTACGGATCTCGTGGCGCAGGTGGCCAGCCCAGTGCTCGCTAAAAAAACCCTCGGCGAGCGCTGCGAGGCAATCCTGGCTACAGAGCTCAGTTCGTCTGCCGCTGCGCATGCCCGCGCCCTCGGCGTTGAGGTGAGCTACCTCGACCCCGCGGCCCTCATCGACCTCGCAAGCACCTCCTCCTACATCGAACGGAGCAAGAAATGAGCACCGGAGCTTTCATCGCGACCAACAAGAAAACCTTCCTCGGTGTTGCCGCCGTGGCCATCCTGTACTCGGCCTTCGGGCGCATGCTCGTAGGCAGCGGAACCGGCAACACCTTGCTTGGCATTATCGCGCTGGGCATCCTCTTCCTCATCACAGCCCGGCGTTCGGTCACCCTGCGTGACTACGGCGTGAGCACCGCCCGCTGGGTACGCTCCGCAATCATCGCAATCTTGGGCACATCGTTGGTGGCTACCGCCTTCATCGTCACGGCGATGGTCATCGAGCAGAACAAGTCCGGTTACTACCGCGGATTCGATAGCTTCATTGTCACCTCCGGACCGGCCCTGTTTCCGGACACTAACGGGGAGCTGTACATGATTGAGGATTCCGGGCAGAACTACACCACAGTTCTGCTCACCGCGCTGTGCGTCTTCTTGAGCTTCCTCATGACTACCGTGGCGAGCACCGCAGTCGGCACCGTCGCCGGCGCGAAGGGCACTCGTGCAGGATCAATTACCATTGGCCTGGCCCTGGCCACGCTCTTCCTCTTCAGCTATCTGCTGGACGTGACCGACTCCGTACCGGGTGCCCCCTGGCCGGCTGTGCCGATCTTTGCCTCAATCATCGCCGTAATCTCTGCGTTCGTGATGGCCTGGGCTTTAAAGGAAGACAAACGCCCACTGCCCTCTGTGCGTCCCACCTTCGCCACGTCCTAGCACCAATAGAAAAGCTCCCCGCGCAGGGGAGCTTTTTCATGTCCAACGTTGAACATGCGGGTTAAGTAACACAACAGGCGAACCGAAACTGACAACCCCAAAAGTTACGGGCTGCAGATGTGAAACTGTGCAAGTTTATGACACCTTCAGGCTATTTTTCGGGCCGTTTTTGACATAACCGCAGTCAGTAACTCGGATCGCCAGGCGACCTGCTGGCGCCAGCCAGAAACGCAGCCACTACCAACAGGCACCTAGATAATCAGCAGGCTTACTTCAGCTGCTCCATGCGCTGTGCAATCGACTCGAGCAAGGACTGCCAGGAGTCCACGAACTTCTCCACGCCCTCGCGCTCCAGGACAGCGAAGACGTCATCGAGGTCGATGCCAATCTCGCTGAGCTGAGTCATAACGGCATTGGCTGCGTCACCCTGGCCGCTGACGGCGTCGCGAACCTCGCCCTCGAAGCCCGCGGCAGCACGCAGCGTCTTCTCCGGCATGGTATTCACAGTCTGCGGTGCAGCCAGCTCAGTGACGTAGAGGGTGTCCGGGTAAGCCGGGTTCTTCACACCGGTCGAAGCCCACAGCAGGCGCTGCGGCTTAGCACCGGCGTTTTCCAGCTGTGCCCAGCGAATATTCTGCGCCGAGAAAGTCTCCTCGAACTTGGCGTAAGCTGCACGGGCATTGGCCAGACCAGCCTTGCCGCGCAGAGCCAGGGCCTCCTCGGAGCCGATCTTGTCCAGGCGAGCATCGATTTCGGTGTCAACGCGGGAAACAAACAGCGACGCAACAGAGTGAACCGAAGCCAGGTCTACGCCGTTGTCCTTCGCACGCTCAATGCCCTCGATGAACGCATCAATGACCTGCAGGTAGCGCTCCACCGAGAAAATCAGGGTGACGTTTACCGAGATTCCCTCGGACAGAGCCTGGGTGACAGCCGGCAGGGAAGCATCGGTCGCCGGAATCTTAATCATCGCGTTCTGCTTGCCGACGCGCTCCCAGAGCTTACGGGCCTGCGCAATCGTGGCCTCGTAGTTGTCGGCGTAGCGAGGATCGACCTCGATGGACACACGGCCATCGACACCGTCGGTTTCTTCGGATACACCAGCGAAAAGGTCACAGGCATCGCGGACGTCGTCGATTGCCATCGCGAACACAGCATCTGCCGGGTTCGCACCCTCTGCAGTGAGCTGCGCCAGCTGAGAGTCGTAATCCTCACCGGCGGTCATCGCCGAAGAGAAGATTGCCGGGTTAGTAGTGACACCGACAACCCGAAGCTCTTCAATAAGATTTTTCAAATCGCCCGAGGTGAGGCGCTGGCGCGAAAGATCGTCGAGCCACGCCGAAGTCCCTACCTTGGCGAGCGCTTCCATCGTGGTGCTTCCCATAGTGTTTAACGCCTTTCTGTCAATACCGCTTCGTTGCCTAAAGACTTCGCTAAAAGTTGTATGTCCTTAAACTACTGTGCGTCACAAACAATACTGGCGCTACCGGAGCGCGGTACGGTTTTCACAAATCCCGTCCCGACAGCGGCCGATAGCGCCAGGTTTTAACAAACTTACTTAGCAGCCTCGATGGACTCCTTGGCGGCATCGACAACAGCCTCTGCTGTGATGCCGAACTTCTCGAACAGCTCCTTGTACGGAGCCGATGCACCGAAGTGCTCCAGGGAGACAGCGCGACCAGCATCACCCAGGTGGCGGTACCACGGCATTGCAATACCGGCCTCAACCGAGACACGAGCGCGGACGGACTTCGGCAGAACCTGCTCGCGGTAGGCATCGTCCTGCTGCTCGAACCAGTCAAGACACGGAACGGAGACAACGCGGGCGCTGACGCCTTCCTCAGCCAGCTTGTCAGCAGCTTCGACAGCGAGGTGAACTTCCGAACCGGTAGCCATCAGGATGACGTCCGGGGTCTCCTTGGCACCGTCGACAAGCACGTACGCACCACGACGGACGCCCTCAGCGGCCTTCTCCTTGGTACCTTCCAGGACCGGAACGTTCTGGCGGGTCAGAGCCAGAGCCTTCGGGCCTGCCTCGCCCTGAAGAACAGCGGCCCAAGCCTGAGCGGTCTCGTTAGCGTCAGCCGGGCGGACAGTGGACACACCCGGGATAGCGCGCAGCGAAGCCAGCTGTTCAACAGGCTGGTGCGTCGGACCGTCTTCGCCCAGACCAATGGAGTCGTGAGTCCAGACGTAAATAGGGGAGATGCCCATCAGCGATGCTAGGCGGACAGCCGGACGCATGTAGTCCGAGAAGATAAGGAAGGTGCCGCCGTACGGACGGGTGCCACCGTGGAGCAGAATGCCGTTGAGGATCGAGCCCATGGCGTGCTCACGGATACCGAAGTGCAGATTGCGGCCGTACGGGTCGGTGGTCCAGGTACCGGTGGTGATGGACTTCGGGCCGAAGGACGGCTCACCCTTCAGGACGGTGTTGTTGGAGCCAGCCAGGTCAGCCGAGCCACCCCACAGCTCCGGCAGGGTCTTGCCCAGTGCCTGCAGCGCGGCCTCAGAGGCCTTGCGGGTAGCAACGCCCTTCTCGTCCGGCTCCCAGGTCGGCAGCTCAGCGTCGAAGCCCTCCGGCAGCTCGCCAGCGGTCAGACGGTCCAGCAGAGCCTTGCGCTCCGGGTTAGCCGCAGCCCACTCGTCGAACTTGACCTGCCACTGTGCGTGAGCCTCAGCACCACGCTCAACCAGCTTGCGGGTGTGCTCAATGACCTCGTCAGCGACGTTAAAGCTCTTGTCGGTATCGAAGCCGAGAGCTTCCTTGATGCCGACAATCTCCTCGCCACCAAGAGCAGCACCGTGCGAAGCGCCGGTGTTCATCTTCGTCGGAGCCGGGTAAGCGATCACAGTGCGAACGCGAATGAAGGTCGGACGCTCCGTATCCTTCTTGGCCTCCTCGACAGCAGCCTCGAGTGCTGCGACGTCCTCGCCGCCGTCGACCTCAATGACCTGCCAGCCGTAAGCACGGTAGCGATCCGCGACATTCTCGGTGAAAGCAATGGTGGTGTCGTCCTCGATGGAGATGCCGTTGTCATCCCAGAAGACAATCAGGTTGCCCAGCTGCTGAGTGCCGGCCAGCGAGCCGGCCTCGGCAGTGACACCCTCCTGAACGTCACCATCAGAAGCGATGACGTACACGTAGTGGTCGAACGGAGACTCACCCGGAGCAGCTTCCGGGTCGAACAGCCCACGTTCCCGTCGCGAAGCCATGGCAAAACCGACAGCCGACGCCAGCCCCTGACCCAGCGGGCCAGTGGTGATTTCCACGCCGTCAGTGTGGCCGTACTCCGGGTGACCCGGGGTGAGTGCATCCCACGTACGCAGCGCCTTCAGGTCATCGAGCTCCAGGCCAAAACCGCCGAGGTAGAGCTGGACGTACTGCGTCAGAGAGGTGTGACCACAGGAGAGAATGAAACGGTCACGGCCAATCCACTTCGTATCCTTCGGGTCATGGCGCATAACGCGCTGGTAAAGAGAGTAAGCCAGCGGTGCGAGGCTCATCGCAGTGCCGGGGTGCCCCGAACCTGCCTTTTCAACGGCGTCTGCAGCCAGCACACGAGCCGTATCTACGGCCTTCGTGTCCAAGTCAGACCAGTCCGAGGGGTAGTTACGAACAACCCGTGCTTCATGCTCAGTCGACAGTGTCACGTGAATGACTCCTAGTATCCAAATGGATTAGTAAAGATCTCTTCCATACTAACTAGGATTGCGCGCTCCGGGTTCAAACCGGGCCGAATAGCTCGAAGGTAAGTATCAGAGGGCGCGCCGCACATGCTTTACGACGGTCATTATTGGAACCGTTATGATTATCGGTACACTGATTGCCTGCCCCCTCATTTTATTTTGCGGAAAAACTCGTCGGGAACTTTCCGACCGTTGCATCCGACTATCTGTAGACGGGGGGCTTTGTTTATGGCGCGTGAAAGGGACATTGCTTTGTTGGAAACAGTCAAGGCGTATATTGCACTGACTAAGCCAAGAATTATTGAGCTCCTGCTCGTCGCGGCCATTCCCGCAATGCTTCAGGCTGATCGCGGCCATGTACACGTTGGACTGATTCTTCTCACCCTGTTCGGTGGTTGGATGGGTGCAGCGGCAGCGCACACCTTCAACATGGTCATGGATTACGACATTGACCAGAAGATGCGCCGCACTCGTCGGCGCCCGCTCGCGCGCAACCAGGTTAGCCGTCGCGCGGCAGCAATTTTCGGCACCATCTTGATGATTGCGTCGTTCCTCTGGCTGTGGCTGCTATGTAACTCGCTGCTGGCCGCCGTTTTCATTCTGATTACGATTGCGTTCTACATCTTCGTCTACACGTTGTGGCTGAAGCGCCGAACTGATCAGAACGTAATCTGGGGTGGCGCTGCGGGTTGTATGCCGGTGATGGTTGGCTGGGCCGTCATCACTGACAACAATCCGGAGATTACGGGGCTCGCTCACTGGTGGCAGGCTTTCATCCTGTTCCTGCTCATCTTCTTCTGGACTCCGCCGCACACCTGGGCGCTGGGGCTTCGCTACAAGGAGGATTACAAGGCCGCTGGCGTGCCGATGATGCCAGTGGTCAAGCCGGCCATCGTCGTTTCCAAGCGCATTATTTACTACACTGCTGCAACCGTGATTACCACTCTGCTGTTGGTTCCGTACGCTGGTTGGATTTATCTGATTGGCTCGGTTGGCGCTGGTGCCTGGTTCCTGTGGGGCGCCATTGACCTGCACCGTCACGTTAAGACCGGTGGCAAGATTAAGCCGATGAAGCTGTTCTTCATGTCGAACAACTACTTGTCCATCGTGTGTGTGGCGCTTTCGCTGGATGCTGTACTCGGACTGCAGACTGTTTCAAGCATGTTCTAGGGCATCTGCTGAGCTCGTTTAAAGAGGCTCTTCCCGATTGCGGGGCGGGCCTCTTTTTGTGTGTGCAAACGGGCTGCAAATGTGAAACTGTGCGAGTTTATGACACTTTCAGGCGGTAGGGTCAGGCGGTCATTGCATCATGGATTACACCAGAGATTACCTCCCGAGGAGTTAACCCGTCGAGGACTACTCGCGGCCGGTTATTCAGCAATGCTTCGGCCTGGGCGACCTCTTGGTCGGTGACATCGGTAAAGTTGGTGCCTTTGGGGAAATAAAACCGGATATCCCGATTCATCCGCTCATTGCTACCTCGCTGCCACGGCGAATGCGGATCGGCGAAAAACACCTGGATATTCTCCGCGACAGAAAACTCCGTGTGTTTGGCAAACTCCACTCCCTGATCCCAGGTCAACGTCGAAATCGTGGTGTCCATCGACTCTTTGAGCCGACGAATCATCCGCACCATGACCTCATTGACACTGGTGGCGGTATGGTCAGTGCCGAGTCTGCCGAGGAGCACAAACCTGCTGCGGCGTTCCACCAATGTCGCTAAAGCACTGGTGCCATCTGCGCCAATAATCAAATCGCCTTCCCAATGACCAGGCACCGCACGATCATTGGCTTCGGCTGGGCGAAGTGAAATATTGGCATCATGAGTCCAGCGTTTTCCACGTGGCTTGGGCACCCCTGCGAGAAGCGAGCGGGGTTTACGCCCTGGCCGGGTAGTCCGGCAGGACTTTTCAAACACAAGTTCTTTGCGCAAGCTACCTACCCCTTGCACGTAAAGGGCCTGGTAAATCGACTCATGGCTAATAGTCATGGACGTATTATCACCCCACAGTGCAGCCAACCTGTCACTGGCCTGACGCGGTGAGGCACCACGGTTGAGCAGATCAACAACCTGGGCGCGCAAAAACCGATTGTCATCGAGTTTGCGCAGCTTAGGGCGAGCAAGACGCCCGCGGCTGGCCTGGTCAGCGTGATAGGCATCGTAGATACCATCGACGCTATTGCGGGCGATTTCACGGCTGACGGTGGATTGACTACGACAGACTATCTGGGCGATACGCCGGTGCGAATGTCCTGCTCGCAGATGCTCGGCAATGACTAAGCGTTCCGCCAGCCCTAGCCGCCGACCAGTA
>NZ_KV799364.1:77969-122986 GCF_001809925.1 Corynebacterium sp. HMSC064H12
AGTGGTGATGCATTCACCGCCTGAACCTACCGGCCATTTTTCGGGACATTTTTGTCATAACCGCAGTCAGTAACTCGGATCAATAGGTGGGCAGCCCGCCCCTCGCACCGCTCCTAGCATCGCTCACGACGCCCGCTAGCCGCGGGGAAAACACACATCCGAGCACACAAAGCCAAACAGACAGCAAAACCGCCTAAACACGCACTTTGATTTGCGCGTGTTTAGGCGGTTCAAGCAGTAATCAACAGCCGGTAACCACAGTGGTTAATACAACCGCTAACCAGCAACTAGCTACGCGGTAACCTCAACGTTCTTCTCCGAAGCAACAGTGGCGGCAGCCGCATCGCCTTCAAGAGAGCCAGTGACTACTGCGCTACCGCCAATCGTGCGGTAACCGTGCTGGAAAAGTACTGCAGTCAAAGCGGTGCAGATACCAGATCCGGCAACGTGAACCGGCACCAATGCCTCTGGTACACCGGACCAGTACTGAATCATTCCAACAACACCCTGAGCCAAAATGAACACAACGAGTGCGATGGCAACCTTACGCACAGGTGCAAAGGCTTCCGAGGCCAGCAGCCCGAAAATCAGACCGATAACCAGGCCAAGGTAGAGGTACATAAAACCAGCGTGGATATGCGCCAAGTCAACAATCGGAAGCTGGAGGCGGTCCTCCGGGAGCACCGAGGCATCTCCAGCGTGTGGTCCCGCACCGGTGACCATAGTTCCGGTAATCAGCGTCATCGTCAGGGCCAAACCGGAGGCGGCGGCCAGATAGCGCAGATAGCGCGGGTACATACGGGTAGCAGTGCCGTCGTCAGGCTCAGAGATCTTGATGAAAAGCATGCCCGCGAGCCAGACCAGAATCATCGAAGGCAGGAAGTGCAGGGCTACGGCGTACCACTTCAGGTCAACCAGAACGGAAATGCCACCGATAACAGCCTGGACGATAACGCCGAGACCGTTGAGGAAGGCCAGCAACTTGATTTCGTTGCGGCGGCCAACACGCATAACCGAAAGGAAGAGCAGAAGTGTCAGAGCAACTAGCACAAAGGTGAGCAGCCGGTTGCCGAACTCAATAACCTGATGGAGCATCTCTGCTTGTCCCGCGACAGGCACGAAGCTACCCGGGTGACATTCTGGCCACGAAGCACAACCGAGACCTGAACCAGTAACTCGGACGATAGAACCGGTTACCGCAATTGCCGCCTGTGCAATCAATACGAGCAGGGCATAGAGCTTCTGGCGCCTGATCGGTGTCAGCGGCAAAAACGATAGGGGCAAACTTCGATCTGCAGTATTCACATTAAGAAATTCTACCCATGCTGGCGGAAAATGGTAAAAAGCGAAACCCCTGCGTTGGGCTGCGCTTTTCTATGCAGATTCCCCGATAGATTCCTAGTCATTCGGCATATCAAAACGGAACCAGCGGACCGCCAGTGCAGCGCCAAGGACACCCCACACGATCAGCACCCCGACAGCTGACCAATGGACGGACATGGCCAATGCCGCGGAGATCACGTCGGTAAGCGCGACGGACGGCAAGAGGTGCAGCAGTACAGAGCTGATGCCATCTAGCGACGGTGCGACGGCCACATAAGTAGTAGCACCAATAAGGAGGAACCAGATCAGGTTGGCGAGACCTAGGATTAGCTCGGCCCCCAACGTGCCGCCCATGAGCAAGCCCAATGAAGTAAAAACGAACGTTCCCAGAAGCATCCCCACATAAGCCAACAGCCAGCCGCCAATCGAGAGCTCTGCGCCAAGAGCGAGCCCCACGAGGCTGAACAGTATGTATTGCAACGTGACAGTAGTGCAGACCGACACAATCTTGCCTGCAATAATGCCCCAGGGTGGCACACCTGAGGCACCGATGCGCTTCAGGGCTCCGTAACGGCGGTCAAAGCCCACGGCAATTGCCTGCCCGGTAAACCCTGCAGACATGACGGAAATCGCCAGCACCATGGGGAAGATACGCTCGAGCGGATCATCGAGCTCCAACACCGGCACCATCACCAGGCCGATGAGCATCGCCAACGGGATAATGATGGTGAGGAGCATTTGCTCACCGTGTCGCCAGAAGAGCTTCGTCTCCAACCACGCCTGCGACATGACCAACTTCGCCATGTCCGAACGCTGTGGCGCTGGGGCGAAAGTGCCCTTCGCAAAGCGGGAGGCATCAGACCTCGGTGCGGTAGTCATTAGCTCCTCATCTCCGTTCCAGTGATCTGCAAGAAGACATCTTCAAGCGATTGCGTCGCCCTATTCATCGAGGTGATCAGCACCTCTTGCTGCTCGCAACTCTGCGCCAAGACAGTCAAGGCGCGCGGTGAAGCCTCACCAATCAGGGAAAACTCTCCACCGCCAGAACGCTGCAGACGCTGTGGAAGACCGGACTCGCTGAAGTTGCGGTTGACCTCTTCGAAGTCAAGGCTGCCTCGAACGCTGATCTTCATAGCAGTGCTTGACGACGTTCCCTGGAGAGCCGATGCGCCTGCGCTAGTGATCTCCTCGGTGGTACCGGCCACAACTAAATGGCCCCGGTCGATAATCGCAACGTCGTCGGCAAGCGATTCGGCCTCGTCCATGAGGTGCGTTGTCAGGACCACGGTGACCCCATCACGGCGCAGCGACGAGATGAGATCCCAGACGGCTAGACGGGACTGAGCATCGAGGCCTGCTGTCGGCTCGTCGAGGAACACAAGCTCCGGGCGTCCGACCAGGGCACATGCGAGCGACAGTCGCTGCTGCTGACCGCCAGAGAGCCTGCGGTAGTTCGTCTTACGATGGCGTTCTAGGCCAACGACTTCAAGGAGCCAATCAGTGTCCAGCGGGTTTGCGGAGTAACTGGCAACGAGGTTCAGCATTTCGCCAACGCGAACACCGGGGTAGGCACCTCCGCCCTGGAGCATGATGCCAATGCGACTGCGCAGTGCTGTGGTTTGAGTGACCGGGTCGAGATCAAGAATGCGAATTCGCCCTTCATCCGGCTTGATGAAGCCCTCACACATTTCAACGGTTGTGGTCTTACCAGCACCGTTGGGGCCGAGGAGCGCAAGAACCCTACCTCGATCCAGGGAAAGCGAAAGGTCTGATACAGCCTCAACGTCATCGAATTTCTTCGTTACGTTCTCAAGGCGCAGAGCAGGAGAATTGGCAGCGTTATTCACGGTTAGTCAGTCTAATCTCACAGTTTTAATGAAGGCGAAATACCTTAGATCGCGTCGAGTACGCCAAGATGACGAACATGACTGCGACGAAGAATACCAACGCCAGTAGGTAAATCTGAGCGACGGTGCCCGGAGGCAACCCCAGGCCGCGTGGTAGTACTACAAAACTGAAAATTGCCGAGTACAGAACCACGGCAATGCGAAATTGTACCCGGTTGGCCCAAGCGGACAGGGGCACGATGGCCCATAGCAGGTACCAGGGGTGCACGACGGGGAAGAGGATTACTAGAGCGAACATCGCGAGGCCGTAGCCGCCGAGCGGGTGAATGCGCCCACGGAACGTCGCTAACAGCATGCGCAGGAGCCAGGCAGCCACCAGCACTACGCCAATGCCGCGGGTAAACAGCAAAGCACTGTCGCTGATATCGCCGAGCCCCAGAAGCCTGCCGAAGAAACCAGCGATAATCCCGAGCAGGGTAGTCAACGACATCCAACTGCGCACCGTTGCGGCGCCACCCTGCGCGGTGATCCAACCAAAGCCCAGACCAGTTGCTAAGGAAACAACGACTGCCGTGACGACGGTTATTGCGCCCGTCACTACCGCGGAAAGAGCAACGGCCTTCCAGGTGCTGCCAAACTTTCGGGCCAGCCACATGCCGGCAAAGCCGAGCGCCACGAAACCGGTGACTTTGACCATTCCGGCGAGGCTGATGAGCACGATACCGCCTGCATACAGCGCCCACGATCTACCTCGGCTTTGGTTCTCGTGTCCGATCGGTCCGGGTTCTGGCAGCTCATCGGGCACCATCGATTGCGCAGGGCCGTGGATAGCTCGCAGACACAGTTCGAGACCAACGAGCAGGAGAGCCAGCAGCAGGGCCTCATTGTGGATACCGCCCACCAGGTGCAGCAATACCAGCGGATTGAGCGTGCCCAGCCAGAGCGTGAACTGAGAGCTAACGCCGCAGCGGCGACCAAGCTGCACCAGCGCCCAGGACACCACGAGAAGCGAAACAATGGCGACGAGTCGATGCAGAAAGACGGAAGCGATTACCCCGTCGCTGGTTATTTTGGCGATACCCCATGCCACTGCGAGGGCTGTGGGGCCGTATGGGCTCGGAGAGTGCGACCAAATCAATGGCACCGATCGGGCAAGTGGGTCGTTGGCTCCCAATAGGTCAACAGGCCCTGCGAGGTAGGGATCCATACCCCGCTCCACAATTGCAGCCTGCGCCAAATAGGAATAGATATCCTGCGTAAACAGGGGAGCGGTAAACATCAAGGGCAATACCCATGCCGCGTAGGTGCGTATGAGCATCGGAGTAGTCACTGCGGTGACGCGAGTCCGCGCACCGGCCAGAACGAAAGCGCCGACACCCAACCAGGCTGTGACTAACATGCCAATGCCCACGAAGGTGACGATTGTCGTTGCCACCAACATTCGACCGAGGATTAGCCCAAGTGGTGTACCCCAAAACTCATTTCCAACCACCGGTGTCGCGCCTGCGCCGATCCCGGCGACCATAATAAAGACCGCCCCGAGAGCACCCAGCCAACGCAGCCAGGTGAAGCGTCGGAGTTCGCGGTAATTGATGCGGTGTTGGAGCGGCTGTTCTGAGCCCTGGTGGAGGGTTGCCGACCTAGAACCGGCCAGACCAATCTTCGGAATGGCGTCACGCACCCCGAGAGCGTCGTCGAAGGTGGACGAGCGGCGCGGGGTAGGTCGGTTAGTTTTCACAAGGTCACATAGTAGACGATTCGACACGCCGAAAGGGCGTTCTAATCAGCGACGTTGCATTGATATTTAAATGCGTTGGACATTGTGACCCAATTACGACACAATTATGTTGTCTAATACACCAGCGGCGCAAGTGGGATACTTGCCTCGCTGAGCCACCTAGACACCCATTATTATCCAGCAGTCCAATCGCAGGAGGTGACTCACCAGTCATGGCAGATCGGAAGCCGACAGTCAATGATGGTGATACGCGCAAGCGCATTCTCCAATTGCTTCTGGAACACAACCCGGCGTCCGCGACTTTTATCGCAGACACCCTGGGACTATCCGCTGCAGGCGTCCGCCGTCATATTGACATTCTGGTGGACGAAGGTCTTGCCGAAACCGCTCCGGCACCCAGCACCGGCCCCCGGGGCCGAGGCAGGCCAGCAAAGTCCTATCGCCTGACAGATCGGGGCCGCGCTAGATTCGGGCACGCTTACGACGATCTTGCCAGTGCAGCTCTGACCGCACTGCGCAAGGCCGGTGGTGAGCAGGCAGTTGCCCAGTTTGCCCGTCAGCGCATTGATGACATTCTGCTCGGCGTCACGCCAGTGGGGCAGGACGCAGAGAAGGAAGAGGTCGTAGAGGCCGTCGTCGATGCTTTCCGACGGGCCGGGTACGCGGCAACTATCAACCAGAACACTGGCGGCGTGCAAATTTGCCAGCACCATTGCCCAATTAGCCACGTAGCCTCCGAGTTTCCGGAGCTCTGCGCGGCGGAGCATGAAGCCGTTAGTAAATTATTAGGTCAGCACACCCAACCGTTGGCGACTATCGCTGATGGAAACGGTATCTGCACTACGAATATCCCACTCACTCCCGTAACAAAGACACTTACTGAATCGCCACAAGAAAGGAGCGGAGAATGACCCTCGCCCATGAGAACTCCACCGACGTGGCTGAATCCACGAAGGCTGCCACTCCGCAGACTGACGAAGAGATTATCGAGTCCATTGGTGCCTACCAGTTCGGTTGGCACGACCCGGATACCGCTGGCGCTTCCGCGAAGCGTGGCCTGTCTGAAGCGGTCGTTCGCGATATTTCGGCTAAGAAGAACGAGCCGGAGTGGATGCTTGAACGTCGCTTGAAGGCTTTGGAAATCTTCGACCGCAAGCCGCTGCCCACCTGGGGCGCGGATTTGTCGGGCATCGACTTCGACAACATTAAGTACTTCGTTCGCTCCACCGAGAAGCAGGCCCAGACCTGGGAAGACCTGCCGGAGGATATTAAGAACACCTACGACAAGCTCGGCATTCCGGAGGCTGAGAAGCAGCGCCTGGTCGCAGGTGTCGCCGCTCAGTACGAGTCTGAGGTTGTCTACCACCAGATTCGCGAGGATCTGGAGGCCCAGGGCGTTATCTTCCTGGACACCGACACCGCTCTCAAGGAGCACCCGGAGCTGTTTAAGGAGTACTTCGGCACCGTCATTCCGTCCGGTGACAACAAGTTCTCCGCTCTTAACACCGCAGTCTGGTCCGGCGGCTCCTTCATTTACGTGCCGAAGGGCGTCCACGTGGACATCCCACTGCAGGCATACTTCCGTATCAACACGGAAAACATGGGACAGTTCGAGCGCACGCTCATTATTGTCGACGAAGATGCCTACGTGCACTACGTCGAGGGCTGTACCGCTCCGATTTACAAGTCCGACTCGCTGCACTCGGCTGTTGTGGAGATCATCGTGAAGAAGGGTGGCCGCTGCCGCTACACCACGATCCAGAACTGGTCGAACAACGTCTACAACCTGGTTACCAAGCGCACCAAGTGCGAAGAGGGCGCAACCATGGAGTGGATTGACGGCAACATCGGTTCCAAGGTCACCATGAAGTACCCGGCAGTGTGGATGACCGGTCCGCATGCCAAGGGCGAGGTGCTGTCCGTGGCTATGGCTGGCGAGGGCCAGTTCCAGGACACCGGCGCCAAGATGGTGCACATGGCTCCGCACACGAGCTCCAACATCGTGTCCAAGTCCGTGGCCCGCAACGGTGGCCGCGCTGCCTACCGCGGGCTGGTGCAGGTCAACAAGGGTGCCAAGCACTCGCACTCCAACGTCGAGTGTGACGCACTCCTGGTGGACACGATTTCACGTTCGGACACGTACCCATACGTGGATGTCCGCGAGGACGACGTCACCCTCGGCCACGAGGCAACGGTTTCCAAGGTCTCTGACGATCAGCTTTTCTACCTGATGAGCCGCGGCATCGAGGAAGAAGATGCAATGGCCATGGTCGTGCGCGGCTTTGTCGAGCCCATCGCCAAGGAGCTCCCGATGGAATACGCCCTCGAGCTCAACCGCCTCATTGAACTGCAGATGGAAGGTTCGGTCGGTTAATACCAATGACTACGACGATTAACAACGAAAACCAGGCTGCTCATAGCCGCCGCGTGCTGGCGAACAAGGGCGACGTTTTCTCATCCTTCAACGTGGAGGACTTCGCCGTGCCACATGGCAAGGATGAAGAGTGGAAGTTCACGCCGCTGCGTAAGCTCCGCGGTCTCCACAACGGCACCGCAGCAGAGCCGGTTGCAGCCTCCATTTCGGTCGAGACTGCTGGTCAGGATGGCGTCGCTGTGGACGTCGTTAAGCGTGACGACGAGCGCCTTGGTCGCGCCGGCGCCCCAACGGACCGCGTGGCAGCACAGGCGTACTCCAACTTCGACGATGCGCACATCGTTACCTTCGCGAAGAACTCGGTGTCCAAGGAGCCTGTCGTCATCGACATCGATGGTCCGGGCGAGGACAACGTGTCCTACGGCCACATCGTCATTGACGTGCAGTCTCACGCCGAGGCCGTCTGCGTCATTAACTACCGAGGCAGTGGCACGTTCGCGGACAACATCGAGTTCGTAATCGGCGACGGCGCCAAGCTGGGTGTCGTGACCATGGTGAACTGGAACGAAGATGCCGTTCATGGCTCTGCGCACCACGTTCGTGTCGGCCGGGATGCTACGCTGCGCCACACTGTCGCAACGTTTGGCGGCGAGGTTGTCCGTATCGTTCCGCGCGTTGCTTTCACGGCACCCGGCGGCGACGTCGATCTGCTGGGCGTGTACTTCGCCGATGCCGGTCAGTACTTTGAAAACCGCATGCTGGTCGACCACGCTGTGCCGAACTGCCGCTCCAACGTAATGTACAAGGGCGCGCTGCAGGGCGAGCCGAATGTCGCTCATCGTGAGGCCCGCACCGCGTGGGTGGGAGACGTGCTCATTCGTGCAGAAGCTACGGGCACCGACACCTACGAGCTCAACCGCAACCTGCTGCTCACCGAGGGCGCGCGTGCCGACGCAGTTCCGAACCTGGAAATTGAAACCGGTGAGATTGCCGGTGCTGGTCACGCTGCCACCGTTGGCCGCTTCGACGAGGAACAGCTCTTCTACCTGCTCTCGCGTGGTATTCCGGAGCTGGCCGCTCGCCGTCTGGTGGTTCGCGGCTTCTTCAGCGAGGTCATCAACCTGATTCCGGTCGAGTCCGTTCGCGAGAAGCTTGAAAAGCTCGTTGACGAAGAGCTCAACACCGCTGGCTTCTAACCGCTTATCTTCTTTCTCACCCTTTCCGTCCTGTCACCCCGGAAGTGCCGGGGGACAGGCCACTTACACCGATTAAAGGAAAAGATTTCACTATGAGCACTTTGGAAATCCGTAACCTCCACGCGCAGGTGCTGCCAACCGACGAGTCCGCCGAGCCCAAGGAGATTTTGAAGGGCGTCAACCTGACGATCAACTCCGGCGAAACCCACGCTGTGATGGGGCCGAACGGCTCTGGTAAATCCACCCTGAGCTACACCATCGCAGGTCACCCGCGTTACGAAGTCACCGAGGGCGAGATTCTCCTCGACGGCGAAAACGTGCTGGAGATGAGCGTCGACGAGCGCGCTCGCGCTGGCCTCTTCCTGGCAATGCAGTACCCGGTCGAGGTCACCGGCGTGTCCATGTCCAACTTCCTGCGCTCTGCAGCAACCGCTGTCCGCGGCGAGGCTCCGAAGCTGCGCCACTGGGTCAAGGAGGTCCGTGAGGCAATGGCTGACCTGGAGATCGATTCGTCGTTCTCCGAGCGCTCCGTCAACGAGGGCTTCTCCGGTGGCGAGAAGAAGCGTCACGAGATTCTGCAGCTCGACCTGCTGAAGCCGAAGTTCGCCATCCTGGACGAGACCGACTCCGGCCTGGACGTCGACGCTCTGCGCGTTGTCTCTGACGGCATTAACCGCTACCAGGACGAAAACGACGGCGGCATTCTGATCATTACTCACTACCAGCGCATCCTGAACTACGTGAAGCCGGACTTCGTCCACGTCTTCCACGATGGTCGCTTCATCACCTCCGGTGGCCCGGAGCTTGCAGACGAGCTGGAAGAGCACGGCTACGAGAAGTACATCAATGCCTAACGCCGAACTACTCAGCCCATCACTCCGCGAGGACTTTCCGATTCTGTCGCGCACTGTCCGTGACGGAAAGCGGCTGGTCTACCTGGACTCCGGAGCGACCTCGCAGCGCCCCAAGCAAGTCATCGATGCTGAGGTGGAGTTCCTAACCCACCACAATGCACCGGTGCACCGCGGTGCCTACGAGATTGCTGAGGAGGCCACGGACGCCTACGAAGATGCCCGCGAAGCCATTGCAGGCTTCATCGGCGCCGACTATGACGAGCTGGTCTTCACCAAGAACGCCACCGAAGCGTTGAACACAGTGGCATTCGTGCTTGGCGACGACCGCGCAGGTCAGTACCAGGTCGGCGAGGGTGACGAGATTGTCGTCACTGAGCTGGAGCATCACGCGAACTTGGTGCCGTGGCAGGAGCTGGCTCGCCGCACTGGTGCGACACTGCGTTGGTATGGCGTGACTGAAGACGGCCGCATTGATATGGACTCGCTGGAGCTCAGCGAGAAGACCAAAGTTGTGGCCTTTACCCATCAGTCAAACGTCACCGGTGCAGTAACCGATGTGAAGGAAATGGTGCGCCGTGCTCGCGAGGTCGGAGCGCTGGTAGTCCTCGATGCCTGCCAGTCGGTGCCGCATATGCCTGTCGACGTCAAGGAGCTCGATGTGGACTTCCTGGCGTTCTCCGGCCACAAGATGCTCGGCCCCAACGGGGTCGGCGCGCTCTACGGTCGCCGGGAACTGCTCGAGGCACTGCCGCCGTTCCTCACTGGTGGCTCGATGATTGAGGTCGTCACCATGGAGAAGACCACCTTCGCGGCGCCTCCGCAGCGCTTCGAGGCGGGTACCATGATGACCTCCCAGGTCGTCGGCCTGGGGGCTGCGGTGAAGTACCTGGATGCCATCGGTATGGATAAGGTAGCTGCTCATGAGCACCACCTGACCGCGCTCGCACTGGAGAAGCTGCAGGAAATTGATGGCGTGACCATCATCGGTCCGACTACTCCAGAACAGCGTGGCTCTGCAGTCTCCTTCAAGGTCGAGGGCATTCACCCGCACGATCTTGGCCAGGTTTTAGACGACCAGGGCGTGTGCATCCGCGTCGGTCACCATTGCGCGTGGCCAATTCACCAAATCCTCAACGCCCAGTCGACCGCCCGGGCATCCTTCTACATCTACAACACGGAAGAGGACGTTCAGGCGCTTGCCGACGCAGTGCGCCATGCACAGAAGTTCTTCGGTGTCACCCCGTAACTTTAAGAAAGGAGAAGGACATGAAGCTCGAGCAGATGTACCAGGAAGTTATCCTGGATCACTACAAGCATCCGCAGCATGCGGGTTTGCGGGAGCCTTTCAATACGGAAGTGCATCACGTCAACCCGTCGTGTGGCGATGAACTCACGCTTCGCGTCACTCTGAACGACGACCTCACCGTCGTCAATGACGTCTCCTATGACGCCGTGGGCTGTTCTATCTCGCAAGCCTCTACCTCAGTTATGGCTGAGGAGATTGTCGGCAAGACTGTCGACGAGGCCATGGCCAAGCTTGCCGAGTTCGAGAAGATGGTCACCTCCCGAGGCAAGATTGAGGGCGATGAGGACATTATCGGCGATGGGATTGCCTTCGCTGGAGTTTCTAAGTACCCCGCCCGCGTGAAGTGCGCACTTCTCGGATGGAAAGCTTTCCAGGCCGCAACCGCTGAGGCCCTGGCCAACGCTGCTGAAGGCAACGGCGTTGGTACCGCGACTGTAACCGTTACCAATGACGAGGAAGGCCATCGCCATGACTGAACCAATCGCTAATGACGCCACCTCGCCCGCACAGCCTGATGCTGTCGACGAGGACACCATGACTACTGGTGCTCCCATTGATGAGGGGGATGCGTACGAGTCCATCACCGTCCCGCCGGCACCGGAGCAGACCGAAGCCGATAACAAGCTGGCCATCCAGGTTGAAGAGGCAATGTACGAGGTTGTTGATCCGGAACTCGGAGTCAACGTCGTGGACCTGGGCCTGGTATATGACATCTGGATTGAAGAAGGCGACATTGCCGCTATCTTCATGACACTCACGTCCCCGGCCTGCCCGCTGACCGATATGCTCACCGACCAGACTGCCTCCGAGGTTATGAAGGTCGAGGGTATCCGCGACTTCCGCCTCAACTGGGTCTGGTCTCCGGCATGGGGCCCACACATGATCACTGAGGACGGCCGCGAGCAGATGCGCGCTCTCGGTTTCTCGGTCTAGATGATCAGTGACAGCGGTGATTAGAGAACCGCTACGTTAAAAGTGCTTGGCGACGAGCTCCTGGCTCGTTCAGCTAGGCACTTTTTCGTTTGTTTATGAGTTGCTGACTGCGTTTATGGCCGGGATCGGTAGGGCGATGCGAGTTACTGACTGCATTTATGTCAAAAATGGCTCAAAAAATGGCCTGAAAGCGTCATAAACTTGCACAGTTTCACATCTGCAGCCCGTATTCACACGAGCATCCCCGCAATTTTTTCAAGCTGTCCGACTCGGAGTTAAAAACGACCCCACCTGGCACTGAAAAGTGCCAAGCGGGGTCGCTATTGTCTTCGACTGCTAATCCAAGTTGTGAGAGTTAGATGCGAGATGCATAGCTACTCGCATCTATTCACAGCTCTTCGCAGCTATTCGCGAGTCATGTCTGCGGTGGCCGGGTCAACGAGCTTGGAGCCCGTGACCTTCTTATGGATAAACCACAGCAGGACGAAGACCGGGATACCCAGGTACGGAGTGAGGATAGCGAAGATATTCTCGCCAGTGCGAATCGGATCAAGTGCCTGTCCGGCCACCACAAAGAAGCACATAATCAGTGCCAGCACAGCACCGGCGGGGAAAAAGTTCGCCTTGTAGGGAAGCGAATCCAACGGGATATTCTGGGCCTTCAGACACTTGCGGAAGCGGTAGTGGCTGAAAGAGATACCAAACCAGGTGATAAAGCCCGCGAGCGCAGACAGCGTCAGCAAGAAGGTGTACGCCACACCATCGCCTACCAATGAGGTAATGAAGCCAGCCATACCGATGACAGCGGTGGCAATCAGAGCGCGCAGCGGAACGCCATGCCCAGAAAGCTTGCCAAAGTAACGCGGAGCGTGTCCCTGACGGGCCAGGGAAAACAGCATACGAGTGGACACATACATACCGGAGTTACCCGCGGACAACACCGAAGTCAGAATAACGGCGTTCATCAGGCCAGCGGCAATCGCGATACCTGCGCGTTCAAAGACCAGGGTGAACGGTGAAATGGAAATGTTGTCCTCGGCGGCGTTCAGAAGATTCGGGTCCGTGTACGCAATAAGGAAACCAATAACCGCGATGGCACCGATGTAGAACAGCAGGATACGCCAGAAGATAGTGCGAATCGCGCGGGGAATCGTACGCTCAGGATCTTCAGCCTCACCTGCTGCTACACCAACCATCTCGGTGCCCTGGAAGGAGTATCCGGCTACGACGAAGACAGCCAACAGTCCCATTCCGCCATTGACGAATGGGGCGTCGCCCGTGGTCCAGTTTTCGAAGCCGGGAGAGGACCCACCCAAGATGCCGAAAACCATGCCGACACCAAGAACGAGGAAGACGATGACGGTAATGACTTTGATGGTCGCAAACCAGAACTCACCCTCGCCGAATGCACGTGCGGACAGGGCATTCAGCCCGAATAGAATCGCGAGGAAGAGCGCGGACCAGATGATTGAAGGCACATCCGGGAACCAATAGCGCATCACCAGCGCAGCAGCGACGAGCTCTGCGGCCACAGTAATCGCCCAGTTAAACCAGTAGTTCCAGCCCATGGCAAAGCCGAAGGATTCTGAGACGTATCGGCGACCGTACTCCTGGAAGGAACCGGGCACCGGCAGGTAAGCGGCCATCTCGCCGAGAGACTGCATAACCAGCCACACCATGATGCCGATAAGAGCGTAAGCGATAAGCGCACCGCCTGGACCGGCCTGCGAAATGGTCGCACCGGAGGCAACAAACAGGCCCGTACCAATGGCACCACCAATGGCAATCATGTTCAGGTGGCGAGCTCTCAGCCTGCGCTGAAGCTTATGGTTTTGTGAGGAAGTCTCCTCAGATTGCGTCGAAGTCATTCATTTATCATAAGCGTTTGTACTCCGGTGAATGCAAAAACCACACGGCTTTAATTGTTGGTATCACCCCACAAATCGGCTGATGTATATGCTCCCGGTCAACGAGTTCTCCATCTCCCAGGTCCCCGCACAAACCCTGCGATGAGCTTTCCGCACGTACGCGGACTCATTTTCAGCAAAGGCACGGCCACTTTCGCCATAGCGCGAAGCGTCGTCAGTGGGGATGTCCCTATCAAATAGGCAAACACGTCCTTTTCCGGCAACGAAAAGAACGCCCGAAAAAACGCACCCGTCTGTCGTGCATCGAACCCCAGCAGCGCCGCGAGTCCACGTTCGCGTAGCCATCGCTGCAATCGCATGCTTAACGACGTCCCCAGCGTCCGGCTTCCCTTCTTTTCCATATCGGCCAAGAAGCGGTCGACATCTTCGATAACCGAACCCACCGAGTAACCAGTGGCAGGATGCATCCAACCACCAGCAAAGCCGAAGAGAGTGCCCATGGATGGTCCACTGTGCGTGAAGTTACCGCGGCGAGAGGGAAAGTTTGCCAGTAGGGGAAAGGACACCACTTCTTCATCGATGGCCAGATCTTCCGAAAGCCCCAGGGACTTCAACCGTGCACTTTGGCGTCTACGCAACAGCGCTAAAAGTGCGGAGTCATCGGCCTCACCGCCGATCCGGACTGCAGCACCGGCTTCGCCACGATACCCGTCAACCATAGGAGTCGGAGTAGCGAGAATGGTCTCTTCAATGAGGAAGGTCCTGTCATCCAAGAAAATGCGATAGGAGAAACTAGCCGGCTCTGCCGCTGGGTCAACCGGTTCAGCCGGAGTGAAGTCCATGAGGACTGCGCGGCGGTGGGCGCTGGGGACGTCGTCAAGCGAAAAGATGTGCCCGATGGCGAGCTGCCGTACCTGCCCACCTCGCCCGACTGCGGCGTGCGTGCGCCCGGTGGTGACAATTGTGATGTCAGTACCCGTGGTTTCGGAATCGGTGAGTGCGCGGCGTTCGATGTGGAAACCGCCAAGTTCTTGCAGGCAGTCCTTGTTAACAACGCCGTAGTTGCGGGCGAGCTGACGTTCGGTGCCGTCGGCAAGAATGACGCTGGGTTGAAAGGTGGCGGCGAGGAAGTCGCTGGGCAACCAGTCGGGGAGTTGGTCGCACCAGAGACCAATCGTCGAGGGCAGTGTGCCACCGGCTGGGTCATAAGCGGTGACATCCCAGCCGCGAGCGGATGCACGGTGGGCGGCGATTCTTCCGGCGGGCCCGAGGCCGACGACGGAGGCGGTCACGGGAAATGAAGTCATAACTGGTAGGCTACTCGTTCGTGATTGTGACCCATGACCTTGAAGTCCGAGTCGGCGCCCGTACCCTGCTCACTGCGCCGGGTGAGCAGCTGCGCGTCCAGCCGGGAGACCGGATTGGACTCGTCGGGCGAAATGGTGCTGGCAAAACGACGACTATGCGTATTCTCTCCGGTGAAACTGAACCCTACGGCGGTTCAGTAGTGCGCTCTGGCTCGATTGGTTACCTGCCACAGGACTCGCGCGAGGGCAACATCGACATCTCCGCCCGCGACCGTGTGCTGTCGGCGCGAGGTCTTGACCAAATCCGCCGCAGCATGGATCGCCAACAGGAGATCATGGAGACCGCGACCACTGACACGAAACGCGATGCGGCGATTCGGAAGTTTTCGCGTCTCGAGGAGCGCTACCACGACCTCGGCGGCTACGAGGCGAACGCCGAGGCAGCCCGCATTTGCGACGCGCTGGGGTTGCCGGAGCGCGTACTCGACCAGCCGCTGAAGACGCTTTCGGGTGGTCAGCGCCGCCGCGTCGAGCTTGCGCAGATTCTCTTCGCCGCTACCGAAGGCTCGGGCAAGTCCGCCACGACGCTGCTTCTCGACGAGCCGACGAACCACCTCGATGCGGATTCGATTACCTGGCTGCGCGAATTCCTCAGTAAGCATGAGGGCGGCTTGATTATGATTTCGCACGATGTCGAGCTGCTCGAGGCCGTGTGTAACAAAGTCTGGTTCCTCGATGCGGTGCGCGCCGAAGCTGATGTGTACAACATGGGCTGGAAGAACTACCTGTCGGCACGCGCGACCGATGAGGCTCGACGTCGCCGTGAGTTCGCCAACGCGGAGAAGAAGGCCAGCGCACTGCGCAAGCAGGCCGAGAAGCTAGGCGCGAAGGCGACGAAGGCCCGTGCGGCCAAGCAGATGGTGGCTCGTGCTGAGCGCATGATGGACAGTCTCGACGAGGTCCGTGTCGAGGATAAGGTCGCTCATATTTCCTTCCCAGAACCGGCGCCCTGTGGCAAGACTCCGCTCAACGCCACGGGACTGACCAAGATGTATGGTTCGTTGGAAGTCTTCGCCGGTGTGGATCTTGCGATTGACAAGGGGTCCCGCGTGGTTGTCCTCGGCTTCAATGGCGCTGGTAAGACGACGCTGCTGAAGCTACTCGCCGGTGTGGAGCGCACCGATGGCGAAGGCGGCATTGTCTCCGGCCACGGCCTGCGCATCGGCTACTTCGCCCAGGAGCATGACACGATTGACCCGGACAAGACTGTCTGGGAAAACACGGTCTACGCCTGCCCTGACGTCAACGAGCCGGAACTGCGGAGCCTGCTCGGTGCCTTTATGTTCTCCGGCGACAAGCTGCAGCAGCCAGCGGGAACCCTCTCCGGTGGTGAGAAGACACGTCTGGCGCTGGCGACGCTGGTTAGCTCCCGCGCAAACGTCCTGCTTCTCGACGAGCCCACTAACAACCTCGACCCGCAGTCCCGCGAACAGGTTCTCGATGCACTTCGCACTTACACCGGGGCCGTCGTTCTGGTTACCCACGATCCAGGTGCGGTCAAGGCGCTAGAGCCCGAGCGCGTCATCGTGCTTCCCGACGGCACCGAAGACCTCTGGAGCGACGACTACATGGAAATCGTCGAGCTGGCTTAAGACGGATCCATTGGCCCTGGCAGGTAACCGTCCTGCTGCGCGAGCCTATACATCTCCGACTTGTTAAGGCTGTTCTCGGCCCGGCCAGCTGCCGCATACTTGGCTCGAATACGGCCCAAGTAGTCCAACACGGTGTTCGGTGTCAGCCCTGTCATCGACGCGACTCGCTTCGTCGACTCACCGGAGGCGTAAAGCTCCAGTACCTCACGCTGGCGTTCTGACAAATCGACAGAGTCGAGCAGGGGATCAGAGTCAACTACCGATGCCCATTCTGTAGTCAGCGCACCCTTGCCAAGTGCCGCCAGCCGTACTGCAGACACGATTGTCTCCGGGGTTTCCGATTTTTGCACAACCCCCATCACTCCGGTACGCACTGCCTTTCGGACAAGGTATGGGCTTTCAGCTGACGAGAGGATGAGCACGTGATCGGTAACCAATTCCAGCGACAGAACGTTCTGCGCTGGATCTGAATTATCCGCCAGCCGTAGATCCAGCACGACCACATCCAGGCGGTCATCGGTGCCCACATCGGCCAGTAGCTCCGGCACAGTTTGATAACAGCCGACGAGCTCAAAGTCTGGCTCTGCAGAAAGCAGGGTTTCGAGCCCCTGCAGAGTCAAGGCATGATCATCAATCGCAGCAACGCGAAGCAAACGATCCGACTGCACGCTGTAATCTCCGATGTTGTCGGAGTCAATTGCAGCCGAGACGTCGATGGAAGCATTGCTCATTCCCGCAATATTCTCCCTAGTCACGTGACATCACTATCCTCTCACCGGCTTCATCAAACCTTTGCACTCCATTGTCATCAGAAATAGATGCAAATGCACGTCTGCCCGGGGGCAATAGGCGAATTGTTACCGATCCTTCTTCGGCGTTATCGATTGCTTCGAGGAAGTTCGGCATCAACTTGGCCACCGCGGAATCGTCGTCGACAAGCGGAATACGGCGCACATCGGTGCTATCGGAAACGGCCTGCGTGTGATTGCGGTCATCGAGGAGCCGGACATGAACACCTCTTGCGCGGGCATCCCAAACAGCTTGGTGAAGGGACCCAACATTTAGATGCGGCGAACGTAGGACGTCTCGGAGAAGCTGCTCTGTAAGCCGCGCACGCAACTGCAGTCGCGGGGTCGGTTCTTCCAAAACTGCAGCGGCGCTAAAAATGGGGCCGACCCGGCGCTGCAGCCATTCGTAGTTACTCTGGCTGCTAATTTCGTACTCTTTTGCGGCCCCGGCAGCGTACAGCGCACGATTATAATCCTGAATAGACTGCGGAACGGTGCGCATAAAAAAGCGGACCATGATGGACGTCAAAATTCCCGCGACCAACATCACGGAGCGAACTAACAGGTCAACTCCAGAGATACTGATGTGGGTCGTATCCGAGGGGGCAAAGGGGAAGAACTTGAGAAGCTCCACCATGATCGCGCCACCGAGCACTGAATTCAGCGCAACCCAGGGGCGGCCGCGGATGGCGAGCAATGCAGATGCAAAAGAAATTAAGCTAAAGTGCCAGAAATACGACCATTCCAAATTATTTGGAATGGGCTGGTAGAGCCCCACCACAGCTAATACAACGATCGCGACACCAGTTACGATTGCACGGGCTAACGGCAATTGTGAATGGCGGCCATACATAATCAGCCCGAGAAGGCCGATCGCTAATGCCAGACTGATTTGCCCGGCCGCGGTAAATAATTGTCCATTACTGGCTAGAACCATGAACAACACGCCGACGATCGCGCCGTAGAACTGCCAGGAAAAAACAATTGACATTCCCATGAGGTCATACAGCGATGTCGTGTGAGCGGAGGAATCGACTACATCTTCCTCTTCCACAGGAGAGGTATTACCGTGCCATTTGAGAATAACCTGAGTACCTTTCCCAGGCTTTGAATTAACGAGAGCATCTCCACCGCGAAGGGCCTCCATTCGCCCTTTAACGCTCAACCGGATACCTGCACGATGCGGGTCAATTCCCTCGGGGTCGAACCCGGTGCCATCGTCACGAAAATCAATGGACACCTCTCCCGAGGCAACACGAATGTGGCATTTCTTTTCCGCTGCGGCACCTGCGTGACGCTTGGCATTATTTGCCACCTCGGTTGCGGCTAATAGGAACGTGTTAGCAACTTCTCCTGGCAGCCGAACTGGACCGCCTTCTTCGCTGGTGTCTAGCGTTACCGAAATGTCGGGGCTCACCGACATCAATTGCGCCCGTACAGCCTCAGCAAAAGTTCTACCGCTTACTGTTTGCCGAGGCGAGAAAAACAGCCCAGTCTGCTCGTCTAGCGAGAAGTCAATCTTAGAGCCCTTACCGATTGCAGACAGTGCGGCCAATACATAGTCATGGACATAGGCGTTGAAGCTGCTCATCGCCTCGCCGCGGACACGCATACGCTCCGCTCTCTCATTGACCTTCCGAGAGTTCTCGTAGGTGAAGTCAATAAGCCTTGCGACGGGTTGTGCAGAGCCTGCAATAATCACAAATGGAAAAGTGTTGATGAGATTGAAACCAACATCCGACAACATGTCGAGCCAAAAAGTGTGTCCCAGCAACCACGAATTAATGACCGCAATAAGTCCGGGAACAAATACCATCACGGACAAACTGATGTGGAGTGGCACTGTCAGAGCAAATGCAGCGAGGGCTAAACCTGAAAATGGGCTATACCAGAGCGCATTTCCAACGAGGTTATGAGGGAGATCCCAATAGGTTGAAACCAACATCAGGAAAACCAACATGATGTACATCGGCACACGCAGTGCGGTAATAAGGCCTCGCCGCGTATTATTAATCACAGCCCAAATCAGCAACATATCGCTGAGAATGAATATGAGCAGTGATGCAAAAGGGAACCAGTGGCTCAGAAAGTTTTCAAAGGGGACAGAACGAACAGCCGATTCAACCTGCCACAAAAAGCCGGTGACGGCAATAATAATCGCGCCGGATCGCAGCACAGACATTTCAATTGATGGTGACTGTCCGGCAAGTGCCGAATCGGGATTCCACCTCTCCATGCGACAATCAGATTCCTTTTGCTTATTGCCACTAGATAAAACTAATTAGTCTCTACATGCGGTATGGAGCCGAGCGAAATTCTGAAGAATACGCCCACTTCGAGCAACATCCAACTGTCGCGCGGCCGACACCGCTTTAAGATCTGTTCCTGGTAAATAGTAGCCCTCATTTGCGTAAATCTGGAGACGCTGGGCAAATGTGTTGGCATCTAATTCCGGGTGAAACTGCGTCGCATATGCATTGCGGCCCAACCGAAACATCTGTACGGGGCAGTCCTTACCAGTTGCCAACAACGTAGCGTCGCCAGGCAGTTCTTCGATGGCCTCCTTGTGGCCGACGATGGCGTGAAAGTGGGCCGGTAAACCATCAAGAATTGGATCTGATTCGCCATCTGGAGTTGCAGCTACTTCGATTACAGCTGCCTGCTCCCCGTGCTTGCGGGAGACACGGCCATGGCCAGCAGTACCGAGCAGGCCGACGCCATAACAAGCTCCGAAGAAGGGGAAGTCTCGTTCGAGCACTTCTGCCAACAAATCCTCGAACCAGGTCTCGACTTCCTTCTGTAGATAGCTCTTATCGTCATCAGAGGCGTTAAAGGGTCCTCCGCCAACGATTACGCCCGAGTAGTTATCTAGATTCAGATTCCCCGGACGAGACTGTTCCAGGCGAATTTGATGCAACTTTGCCGGCGCCAATGCACACCTCCTGGCAAATGAGAGATGTTCAGCGTGAGCTGCGGCATCTTCGCCGCGTGTGGAAAGCAAGAGGAAGGGCTTGGCGGAGGTAGACATTTGCGGGAACAAATTTCGTGAAAAAGGGAGCTAGAGGGGGACGGAGACTACTGCACCACTAGCAGGCTCGGATTGGCTGCATGCGTACATACGTGCATAAATCGGGGGATGATTGACGAGACGGCCTGGAGGTCCACATCAGATACCTTTAGTCGAATCGCGTCGACTTCCAACGGGTCAAAGTAACCGACGTCGGTGTAGAAAGACATTCTGCGGAGCAGTCCGTTAGCATTCATCTCCGGATGAAATTGGGTAACCCAGTTATTCGATCCGATCGAGTACATCTGCACCGGACAGGTTGGACCTGTGGCAAGCAAAGTTGCGTGATTTGGAAGTTCCGCAACGGATTCCTTGTGGCCAGTCAACGCATAAAAAACCGGAGGCAACACCGAAGCTATTGGATCTTGAGTGGCGGCTTCGGTGAGCTCTACCCGGGTAGAACCCGCTACTTCGCCGTGGCGCAGGTTAACCAAACCACCCGAAGTAAAGGCTGTGTAGCTAGCGCCGTAGCAGATAAGCAGTGCGGGGACAGGACTCCTAAGTACGTCGTAAAGCACATCGTGCGAATACTTCTGCAAACCCGAATGCTCAAGGTCGGTGATGTTAAATGGGCTGCCTCCGACAAATACGCCGTCATAGGAGGTCAGGTCGGGCAACTTAGCGCCGACAGCGTCGATGGTAAACAGATCCAACTGGCTGGGCTCAAGCCCGGTGGAATCCAGAAAGTCCTGGTACTCGGCTTGCCCCGCACCATCTGCGGGGCGGAGCGCCACCAACAAAAACTTACCCACACTCATAAATAGACAGCTTAGTCCATATTGAGTGAAATCTATGCATCTTCACCGGTCAAACGGGGTAAATGTACGGAAGAAAGCCGAAACCCGCTCCCGTATTAGGGGAGCGGGTTGCACGGCACGCTATCAGGCCTAGCCTGAGTGGCTAGTCCTTGCGCCGTAAGCTGTCTTCAACTAAATCAAGCACGGAATCCAATTCGTCGACAGTGCGACCAGATGCCAGACGAACGATGATGCCATCGAGCATCAGCTCGAGAAAAAGCTGCATCGTGCGAACCGAATAATCCGACCGTAGGGAGCCGGATGAGGATGTCTGGGTCAATCGGTGGGCAACAGCGTCATCCAATTGATCCTGATGGCCCAACCATTGGCCCTTAAACTCCGGATCGCTGCGAAGGCGACGGGCAATCTCAAGGCGAGTTCCCAGCCAGCCATGCTTGTCTGGGTTCGCCACGATGTCACGCATTACTTCCACTAAGCCGGAAGCCTCCGCGACTTCCGCCATATTTGCGGCATCTTCTTCGGCCAATGCTAAGAACAGACCTTCTTTGGATCCGAAGTGATGGAAAATAGCACCGCGAGACTTACCGGTAGCGGACTCCAGACGAGAGACCGTTGCGCCGTCGTAGCCGAATTCTGCAAAGCACTGCCGAGCGCCGTCGAGAATTTCGTGCCGCCGTTGAGCTAAATCCTGGTTACTCACTTTTGGCATAAGGAAACTCTTTTCTTGCCGGCGACGCCCAGGGACATGTTTCACTGCATGACGTGGCAGCGCCATTCCTATACTTCCCAAGCCTCATTTTGGTTGGGGTAGAGAAACCCGAGGCCGGCAGGGCGCTAGCCCGTGGGGTATGAATCCGCGGGCTAGCGCTACCTACCGGCCTCTAGAAGCGCTGCTTGTAACAAGCCCTAGCGCGCACGAGTCAAAGGGAAACTAGTTGCCCTTGATCATGTTGCGCAGGACGTACTGCAGAATACCGCCGTGGCGGTAGTAGTCAGCCTCACCAGGGGTATCGATGCGGACCACAGCGTCGAAGTCGAAGGACTCGCCGTTTTCCTTGGTAACCGTAACCTTGACGGTCTTCGGGATGGAGCCGTTGTTCAGCTCCTCCAGACCAGCGATGTCGAAGGTCTCAGTGCCATCGATGCCCAGGGACTTCCAGGACTCACCCTCCGGGAACTGCAGCGGAACAACGCCCATGCCGATGAGGTTCGAGCGGTGGATACGCTCGAAGGACTCAGCGATAACAGCCTTGACGCCCAGCAGCAGGGTGCCCTTAGCTGCCCAGTCACGGGAGGAACCGGTGCCGTATTCCTTACCACCAACGACGACCAGCGGAGTGCCAGCCTCCTTGTAGTTCATGGCAGCGTCGTAGATGAAGGCCTGCGGGCCACCCTCCTGGGTGAAGTCGCGGGTGTAGCCACCGGTAACACCGTCAAGCAGCTGGTTCTGCAGGCGGATGTTAGCGAAGGTGCCGCGCACCATGACCTCGTGGTTACCACGACGGGAACCCAGGGAGTTGTAGTCCTTGCGCTCAACGCCCATGGAGTCGAGGTACTGCGCAGCCGGGGTGCCCGGCTTAATGGAGGAAGCCGGGGAGATGTGGTCGGTGGTCACCGAGTCACCCAGGGCAGCAAGGACGCGAGCGCCCTTGATGTCGGAAACCGGTGCCGGCTCCATTTCCATCTCGTCGAAGTACGGTGCCTTGCGGATGTAGGAGGACTTGTCGTCCCAAGCGAAGGTCTTGCCCTCCGGGGTCGGCAGGTTCTGCCAGCGCTCGTCACCAGCGAAGACATCCTTGTAGTCCTCGTCGTACAGCTCGGAAGAGATGGAGGCCTCGATGGTTGCTTCGATCTCTTCGGTGGACGGCCAAATGTCGCGCAGGAAGACATCGTTGCCCTCTGCGTCCTGACCCAGGGCGTCGGTTTCAAAGTCGAAGTCCATGGTACCGGCGATCGAGTAGGCGATAACCAGGATCGGGGAGGCCAGGTAGTTCATCTTCACGTCAGGGGAGATGCGGCCTTCGAAGTTACGGTTACCGGACAGAACCGCGGTAGCAGCCAGGTCGGCCTCGTTGATGGCGGAGGAAATCTCAGCCGGCAGCGGACCGGAGTTACCGATACAGGTTGCACAACCGAAGCCGGACAGGTAGAAGCCCAGAGCCTCGAGGTCCTTCCACAGGTCAGCACGCTTGAAGTAGCCGTTAACAACCTGGGAGCCCGGAGCACAAATGGTCTTGACCCACGGCTTAGCCTGCAGACCCTTCTCGACTGCCTTGCGTGCCAACAGACCAGCACCAATCATGACCGACGGGTTGGAGGTGTTGGTACAAGAGGTGATGGAAGCGATAGCGACCATACCGTGGTCGAGCGTGTACTCGCCGCCCTTCGGGGAAGTGACGGTAATCGGGGAGCTCGGGCGACCTTCAGCGCCGTTAGCGGCGGACTCGCCGTGGCCCTCGCGGGACTCGTTGTAGTCTGCGGCCAGCTCGGAGGTCGGTGCGGAAGCCTTGACAGCGCCCTTAATCTCGCCGTCGGAGTAGTTGTGCAGGTCCTTGCGGAACTGCTCCTTGGCGGAAGCCAACTCGATGCGGTCCTGCGGGCGCTTCGGGCCAGCGATGGACGGAACGACGGTGGACAGGTCCAGCTCGAGGTACTCGGAGTACTCAGCCTCCGGAGTGTTCTCGTCCAACCACATGCCCTGAGCCTTGGCGTAAGCCTCGACGCGCTCCAGGGTCTCCTTGTCACGGCCAGTCAGGGCCAGGTACTTGACGGTCTCATCGTCGATCGGGAAGATTGCGGCGGTGGAACCGAACTCCGGCGACATGTTACCGATGGTCGCACGGTTGGCCAGCGGCAGCTTGGAGACGCCAGCGCCGTAGAACTCTACGAACTTGCCGACGACGCCGTGCTGGCGCAGCATGTCGGTGACGGTGAGCACAACGTCGGTTGCGGTAACGCCCGGCTGAATGTCACCAGTCAGCTTGAAGCCAACGACGCGCGGAATGAGCATGGAGATCGGCTGGCCAAGCATTGCGGCCTCAGCCTCGATACCACCGACACCCCAGCCCAGGATGCCCAGGCCGTTCTGCATGGTCGTGTGGGAGTCAGTACCAACACAGGTGTCCGGGTATGCCAGGCCGTTGTTCTCGAAGACAACGCGAGCCAGGTACTCGATGTTGACCTGGTGGACAATACCGGTTCCCGGAGGAACAACGCGGAAGTTGGAGAATGCGCCAGTACCCCAACGGAGGAACTTGTAGCGCTCATCATTGCGCTGGTACTCAATCTCGACGTTCTTAGCCAGAGCGTCTTCGCTACCGAAGGCCTCGATGATGACCGAGTGGTCGATGACCATCTCTGCCGGGTTCAGCGGGTTAACCTGATCCGGGTCGCCGCCGAGAGTCTTAACAGCCTCACGCATGGTAGCCAGGTCGACAACACAGGCGACGCCGGTGAAGTCCTGCATAATAACGCGAGCAGGGGTGAACTGAATCTCGATCGACGGATCAGCCGAAGGAACCCAGTTGGCGACAGCCTTGATGTGCTCCTCAGTGATGTTGGCGCCATCTTCGTTGCGCAGCAGGTTCTCACCGAGAACCTTCAACGAGTAAGGCAGCTTCTCCATACCCGGCACGGCGTCAAGAGCGAAGTAGTCATAAGACTTGTCTCCGACCTCAAGCTTGCGCAGGGCGTTGAAAGAGTTCTTGCTTTCAGCCACAGTCAGCTCCATTTCTATTCGGGTGAATTGTCGCCTTAACTGAAGAGTCCGGCACTCGAATTTCGGCTCTCCATAAGGCATAGGTGCGATCACGCCGCCCCTTATCAACCAATTAAAGCAATAATCACGACGCGGGGCACACGAGCCCACACACACGTTTTTAAGGAAGCGTTACCGTCCTTGCATCAACAATAACAGTACGAACGTTCTGTATGTAGATTGCTCGCGGCGCGCCGAGTCACGCTACCCCCGTTCACATCCAGAGCAGGCCATTATAGATAGGACAAACGAAGCAGCATCTCCGCCAAATTGGGGCGCGTGGAAACCATTCTCACGCAAAACAGGAGCACGATACGGAAGGCAATTAATGCATACGCCAGCAGATTCACAGGCAGCGAAAGAAACCGTCGAGAAGGTGGTCGCTCAGCTACGCACCGACAACATCGTGACAAATAACCCACAGCTCCGAGAAGCGGTCCAGCCAATTGTCGACGATGCAGCAAATCGGGGGGTGCCCAATTTCAATATCATCTACCTAGATAGCGAGAAGATTTACCCCGTCGCCGAACAAAAGAACACCGACATCTTTTCCTTTGCCCGCCAAGTAGCGGACCAAGTCGGCGGAACGACTGTCGTGCGCACACCGGGCAATGTGGCCACCGCATCTGCCGATTTCCCCCGCGCAGCCATTGAACGCGCCGACCACGCAATGATGGAGACTCCGCGAGACTATCCGGCGGGTCTCGATGCCTATTTGCACGAGCTCACTAACTACGTCGTTCCGTGGACTCTTTACAGCCTCATCGCAGGCGTCGTTATCGTCGCACTCTTCGTCGGGCTGACGTTCTACTGGCTACACACACGCCCAACCGCCTAAGAGTTCGCTTTACGACGGACGCTGGAGTTAACGGCCCCACTGAATACATTCACCGTCCCCGGTTTTCCACCCCACGGCAAGGGACAGGGTAAATGCCCCAAAAACTGGTAGCAGTGGAGAACTCAGTCACTATCTCAATTGGATAACACTGTTGCAGTCGCCGTAACCGTGTCAACGATTTTCGCCAAGGTCAAGCATGAGCGCTTGACCTTTTCTTATGCCCGGTACCCCAGGTAAAGGTCCGCGGCAGTCCGGCACGCCGATAAGTCATCACATAGTGACATAATTCACACAGAAAACTGGGGTTCATCATAACCGCAGGCCACGGCATATAACGAAACGGTTACAAAGTGGGGGACAGTTGGTAATTTTGTTACTTATGTTTTTTTAGAGCTTTTTGACCCGTAAAGTGCTTCGTGATGCCAATAGTGGACTCAAGGGTCCAGTATTGACCAATGAAAACTCGCGGGAGCGCCGCTGTTGCTTTTGGTTCTGGTTTCGGTTCGACGTTTTTCGAAGTTCCACTCAAGACCTGGAGGCAACAACGGGAAGATATCCAACGATGGGGAAGTCGCTGGTGTCGATTCTGAGGCGTGAACGCACCCATAGGAGAAATGTAGGAGTAACGCGGTGCCGAGTAATCGCAAAGTCCGTGCATCATATTGGACTCGTCCAATTGCCGGTATTATCACGGCGGGTCTTCTGGCGACGAACACTCAGGTCGCAGCTGCACAACCACTGAATCCGAGCGACGCCCAGATCCGTCAAGCGCGTGAGGCGGCCTCTAACGCCGAGTCGTACTTGCAGTCCCTGGTCGCCGAGGTAACTTCCAGCGAGCGCCGGGTATCTGACCTCGAGCTACGCATGGGCACTCTCCGCGAGGATGTCAACAAGGCCATGGTGGACCTTGAGAACGCTCGAGATGCCGCTAACCGTGCGCGCGAGGCGGTCGACGAGGCGCGAACCCAACTCGACCGTTCCCGCGCTGAGCTCGCTAGTGCCCAGAAGCAGTTCGACGAGCTAGCACGCACCATCATGCGCCAGGGACGTTCCAGTGGCTCGATTCTCGAGGGTGCGCGAGATGCATCCGAGGCTATTAACCGTCTGTCCGCTTTGCGTCGCGAAGCGGATCGTCAAGAGCAGACCGTTGACTCTCTGGATAAGAATCGAACCGAGGCTGCTAACCAGGAGTCCACGCTTCGCAAGAAGAGTGACGAAGCTCAGCAGGCGGAAGCCACCGCAAACCAGCGAAACACCGATGCTCAGAACGCGTACTCCGAGGCAAACGAGGAGCTTCAAAAGGAGCAAACTGATTACCAGCAGGCTCAGGTCGATCGCGATGCCGCAAAGGCATCTTTGGATGCAGCCCGAAACGCGGTCAACGAGCTGAACTCCCAGCGCCAGAATTATGAGAACGAGCAGGCCCGCAAGGAAGCGGAAGACGCCGCTGCCAAGAAGGCCGCTGAGGAAGCCGCAGCTAAGACTCGCGCCGAGGCGCAGTCGAACCAGACTGATGAGGATTCCTCTTCTGAGTCCACAAATGAAAGCTCTAGCACCACTGGTTCTACGAGCTCGACTGGTTCCACTAGCTCCACCGACTCGACTGGTTCGAGCAGCTCCACGGATACTACCGGCTCGACTCGCTCGACTGGTTCTAACAGCTCCACTGGCTCCACCAGTTCCTCTGAGACGACCGAATCTTCGGACTCCTCTGAGTCCACCGAGACCTCGGAATCTTCTAGCACCGACAGCTCGTCGTCAAGCGGCACCCCGGCGCAGACTGTGGCGCCGACGAATCCAGAGACCGGTCAGAGCACCTCGGGTTCTTCCAGCCAGAAGGTCGAGACTGTCATCGCACGCGCGATGGGGCAGCTCGGTGTCCCATACGCATGGGGCGGCGGCAACGCCAACGGCCCGACCAAGGGCATCCGTGACGGCGGAGTAGCTGACTCCCACGGCGACTACAACAAGATTGGTTTCGACTGCTCGGGCCTGACTCTGTACGCCTACGCCGCTGTCGGCATTGACCTGCCTCACTACACCGGCTACCAGTACCAGCGCGGAAAGCACTACCCGGCATCTCAGATGAAGCGTGGTGACCTGCTGTTCTGGGGCCCGAATGGTCATGGCCACGTCGCTATCTACCTGGGCGATGGCAAGATGATTGAGGCACCGCAGTCCGGTTCTGTGGTTAAGATCTCGCCAGTCCGTTATAACGGAATGACACCGAACGTTGTCCGCCTCGTCTAGTTTCTAACGACGTGTTCTACAGGTCGGGCGACCGACCTAAAGAAGGGTTTCTCTGTGACCTACCCAACGCCCACTGACCACACGGACCTCGAGCGCGCATACGCGGAGCTGGGGAAGGTTGTGGTTGGCCAGGAGCACCTGATTAAGCAGCTCTTCATCGCGATGCTCGCAGGAGGTCATGTCCTGCTCGAAGGTGTTCCGGGTGTTGCGAAAACTCTGGCAGTGTCTACTTTTGCCACAGTGATGGGTGGGTCCTACTCCCGCATCCAGTTCACTCCGGATTTGGTGCCATCAGATATTGTCGGCACCCGGATTTTCCGCCAGGACACCTCGGAGTTCATTGTCGAGCCCGGCCCGGTCATGTCAAATATCGTGCTCGCTGATGAAATCAACCGCGCACCGGCGAAGGTGCAGTCGGCACTGCTGGAAGTCATGGCAGAGCACCAGGTGTCCATCGCAGGGGAGTCCACGCCAGTACCGGAGCCGTTTTTGGTTCTGGCCACGCAAAACCCAATCGAAAACCAGGGTGTCTACCCACTGCCGGAGGCCCAGCGGGACCGTTTCCTATTTAAGGTCCTCGTGGGTTACCCCACTCCGGCGGAAGAGCGGGAGATTGTCTACCGCATGGGAGCCACCCCTCCAGTCGCGCAGCAGATTCTCACCCCAGAGAGTGTTCGGGAACTGCAGCGCGCTACCCGCGAAGTCTTTGTCCACCACACACTGATTGACTACATCGTGGCCGTCATCGAACTCACCCGCAATCCGATGCGGGCGGAGTTGAAGGATGTCGACCGCTGGCTTTCCTATGGCGCATCACCGCGTGCAACTCTTGGTGCTGTCGCGGCTGCCCGCGCCCACGCGCTGTTTTCCGGTCGCGACTATGTCGTGCCGGACGATGTGGTCTCCGTGCTTCCCGACGTGCTGCGTCATCGCTTGGTCCTTTCCTATGAGGGCCTGGCCGATGGCGTTACTCCCGAACGGATTATTGACATCGTGTTGTCTCACGTGCGCCTTCCCCAAGGCGCGAGCACTGGCTCCGATGAGGGCACTGCCTCCTAATGTCAGCTCGTGAAGACGATCTTGCACGCGTCCTGGCGTACTTAGAGCTAACTGTTACGCGTAAGCTCAACGGACTTTTGCGCGGCAGCTTTCTCTCCACCGCTACTGGAGATGGCTCTGAGCCGGTTGGCTCCCGCGAATATGTCATCGGCGATGATGTTCGCCAGATGAACTGGGCAGTGACAGCCCGCACTGGAGTGCCGCACGTTCGCACCTCCGAGGCCGAGCGTGAGCTGGAGTGCTGGATCGTCGCCGAACCCGCCGCACGTCTGTCCACGGGATTGGCCGATACCACCAAACGACATCTGCTCACCGCCGCTGCCGGCGCTGTGACGATGCTTAACGACGCCCCGGGGTCCCGAACTGGATTAATCGCCGGTGGCACTCCAGTGCCCGCGGGCCAGGGCCGTGCCCACAGCTTGATGCTGCTCAAGCAGTTGGCTGACGCGACTGCTGAGCATAACCTCGCAGCGGATATTGACACAGTAATGACTCAGGCTCCGCGCGCTGGGCTGTTGGTTGTCATCTCGGATTTCCTTGGATCACTCGATTGGGCGCGCCCGCTGCGCGTTGCCTCGGCCTCGACAGAGATTATGGCGATTCGCCTGGTAGATCCAGCCGATGAAGCCTTACCCGGCGAAGGCCCGGTGGTCATGGCGGATTCCGCAACCGGCGAGACCATTGAACTCAACATCAACGACAAGACCCGCGCCGAGTATGCAGCTCAGGCTCGTGCCCACCACGAGCGTGTAATCAATGAACTGCGCAAATGCCGTGCTCGCGTTATTACCTTGCGTACGGATTCCGATTGGGTACTGGATTTTGCTCGACAAATTGGCCAACATTAGCGTCTGAGTAACCGCTTCTTAGTGCTATTTTTAGGCCACCGACTAACCGGCTATAGCCACTGGTTTATACGCGACTGTTTAGGCGACTGGATGTGAGGAAACTGATACCGCGATGACGTTCCTAAACTCAACTTTTGCGCACCCAAGTTGGCTGCTCGCACTCGCTCTGCCTCTCGTGGCAGCCGTGGCCTATTGGATCAGCACTAAGCAGCGAAAGCAACGTGCCATTGCCTTTGGCAACTTCACCATCGTTGGGTCACTGGGGAATAAGTCGTCGGCACGCCTGCGCCATGTCGTAGCTATCAGTGCGCTGTTGTCGCTAGTCCTGGTCATCATTTCATTGGCTGGTCCGATCTCGGAGACCAAAGTCGCCCGCAACCGAGCGACGGTCATGCTGGTGGTCGACGTTTCGCTGTCTATGTCGGCGACAGATGTTGCGCCAGACCGCATCACTGCCGCTAAAGAAGCCGGCCAAGAGTTCGTGGAGAACCTTCCCGACGACCTCAATATCGGCCTGGTGACGTTCTCTGGTCGCGCTCGCACTGCTGTTAGCCCGACTACCAACCATGACACCGTGAATCGAGCGCTCCAGGCTGCTGAGTTAGATCAGGCGACTGCGACCGGTGATGCCATCGCAGCCGCGCTCGATGCCATCAATCAGTTCAGCGACTCAGTTCAGGGCGGGGGAGAAGGCGCCCCACCAGCTACAATTGTGCTGCTTTCCGACGGCAAACAGACCGTCCCACAAAAGCTCGACGATCCCCGCGGCGCGTATACCGCGGCCGCCGAAGCCGCCAAGACCGGGGTGCCTGTCAACACGATTTCGTTCGGTACCGCGCAAGGCGCAATCACGGTTCAGGGCGAATTGATTCCAGTGCCTAACGACGACGATTCGCTGCGAGAGATCGCCCGTCGAACAAAAGGTGAGTTCTTCAGCGCTGGTTCCCTCGAGCAGCTCCGCGATGCCTATGGCTCACTGGAAGATGACATCGGTTACGAACTCAAGCGGGCCGAGAATCCGAGGCCCTATCTGATCGCAGCCTTCACGATGCTGCTAGTGACCGTGGGCTCACTGCTTGTAACCAATCGTCGAATTCCGCAGTAGGGCGGGGTTAGGGTGCCGTCGTCAAGCGATTGGTATGGAACCCCAATCGGCAAGAGACGCCGGGGGCATTGAGCAGTCGTCTTATGGAGTCCTCAGACTGCGCTACTAACATGATTAGCTATGTCTTCTGATAATTTTGACGCTATTTTGCTGTTGTCTTTC
This sequence comes from Corynebacterium sp. HMSC064H12, assembly GCF_001809925.1. Lineage (NCBI taxonomy): Bacteria > Bacillati > Actinomycetota > Actinomycetes > Mycobacteriales > Corynebacteriaceae > Corynebacterium > Corynebacterium sp. HMSC064H12. Next base: position 109,000 of record NZ_KV799364.1, read on the forward strand.
GGCGGTCCCGAAAAGATGGCCGATGTGCGTCCCTTCCTGGAGAATGTCACCCGCGGCCGCGGAATTCCGCCGGAGAGGTTGGACGAAGTCGGTGCTCACTACGCGCACTTTGGCGGTAAGTCCCCGCTCAACGATTTAAACCGCGAAATTGTCTCCAACCTTAAGGCTGAGCTCACTCGCCGTGGCTATGACTTGCCTGTTTATTTCGGCAATCGCAATTGGCATCCGATGGCTGAAGACACCGCGGCAAAGATGGCTGATGACGGTGTTAAGCGAGCGCTCGTTTTCGCCACTAGCGCCTGGGGCGGCTACTCCGGCTGCCGCCAGTATCACGAAGACATTGCTCGGATGCGCGAATCTCTGGGCGACCGTGCTTTTGACATGGAGAAAATCCGGAGCTTCTACGATCATCCGCTCTTTATAAAAGCCTATGCAGACGCAGTGCGTGAGGCGTTTGCCAAGCTACCGGATGACCGCCGTGAGGACGCCCGGCTTATTTTCACCGCTCACTCTATTCCGGTCTCGGCGGACAAGGCATCCGGGCCGGTAGAGCTCGGCGGAAATCTTTACTCCCGCCAGGTCAACGAAGCAGCACGGCTCGTCGCCGACGCAGTGGGTATCACCGACTTTGACGTCGTCTGGCAGTCCCGCTCTGGCCCGGAGCACGTGCCGTGGTTGGAGCCTGACATCGTCGACCACGTTGAAGCGAAGGTCGCCAACGGCCTCCGATCCGCAATAGTGTGCCCGATTGGCTTCATCTCGGATCATGTTGAGGTCGCCTGGGATTTGGATGCTGAGCTTCAGGATGAAATGGCTCATCACGACATCGTCATCGAGCGGGTCGCAACGCCTGGTCCGACGGCTACTTTCACTGACATGCTCGTGGAGCTCATCGAAGAGCGCATCGCAGATGTCAAGCCCCGCCATCTGGGAAGTGAACCGCTACTCGGCTCGGCCTGCAACGGCGCCCCCTGCGCCGCATCCTGTTGTACCCCGGCAAAGCGCCGCCCACACTGATTCCTTTGGTTTCAATCGGGCCTCGGGGCAGGGCAAATCTCTAGCGGGTCCACTCCTGAATCGCGTATTCCACCGCGCTCATCCGCGCCTGCCGGATCTTTCGCCACAGCGGGATGAGCTGCGCGTCAAACGCGGCGCTGCCGTGCCCGGACTCGCTGCCCTGTGCCACCGCCAGAATCGACGACACCCGATCAGCTCTGGCGAGCACTCCCAGTGCACGGCGCGGCACATCATCCGGCACAAAGGCCATGTCCAGGTGGTCATCGAGCATGCCGACCATCAGCCGGGGATCCACTTTCGGGGCACCACTGCTTGACGACGTCAGCGGTGAACGCGGCATCGCCGCAATCGTGGCAGCCGCAACCCGCGCCGCATCTGCCAGCTGTAAATCCGCCTCGCCAGGGGAGAGATAGGCCGGCTCGGGAATGTGGCCTTCCAGTGTGTACCAATGCCACTGCGGTAGGCCTGGCACCGGCGTTGTCACTGGTATGAGCACATGGTTCCAGCCCGGCTCCGCATCCGCAATCACAATGGCCGAGCCTGCTGCGCGTGCAGCTTCAGCGGCGTCGGTTCCCGCAGGCAGTGCAGGTGCATCACCGGGCCCAGAGAGAATGAGGCGGACGAGGGGACGGTGGTCACTGTGCCAATCTCCCGCTTCAGTAACCGCTCGAAGAAGGCGGAGCATGTCGCTTCGATCGAGATCAGCGTCGCAATCGATGACATTCGGAACCGTGGCGTCGGCAAGCACGAACGTCCCCGGAACTGACGTGGGTCCGCCGAGCGAGTCTAGCGCGTCGAGGAGATGATCGTAGTTTTCCAAACCCGACAACCACGCGCCCAGCCAAAGGGCGATGTGCTGAGTTGGACTCCAGACCTGGTCGAGAACACTGCGCTGCATAGTGCAGCTCATCCTAGTGCAGCGTGTCGTTGGTCCCGTAACCGATGCTGTTAATCTCAGTACCCATGAGCTTTCAAGACCCGTACCGCAATCAGGACGTGTTCGCTGGCGCACGTGGCCACCGCCGTCGTATCCCACAGCCGGCACGCGAGGTGACAGCAGAAAATGGTGTTGTCGTCGAGGCGTCCTATGACGGATTCGTCGGTGCGATTATCGGGTTGGAGAAAACTTTCGACGGCTGGTGCGTCCGGCTGGAGGACCGCCACGGCAAGTCGCGGCTATTTCCCATGCACGAGCGCGGATTTCTCATCGACGGCAAACCTGTGACTCTGGTGCGTCCGAAGGCACAACCCAAAAAGCCCTCACAGGATCTATCGGCATCGGGCTCGCGCAAGGTTCACAACGTCAAGGCGAAAGTTGCTCTCCCCAGCCGTATTTGGGTCGAGGGTATTCATGACGCGGCAATTGTCGAGAAGGTATGGGGCCACGATTTGCGTGTCGAAGGCGTAGTCGTGGAGTATCTGGAGGGCTTGGACAACCTTCCAGAACGCTTGGCCGAATTTGGTCCGGGTCCGAAGCGCCGCGTCGGAGTCCTGGCAGACCACTTGGTGGAGGGCAGTAAGGAAAGCCGCATGACTCAGCAGCTCGGCCCGCACGTGATGGTCACAGGCCACCCGTTTATCGATGTCTGGCAAGCGGTCAAACCCTCGTCGGTAGGCATCGAGGCATGGCCGGAAGTTCCCTACGGGGAGGACTGGAAGACAGGAATCTGCCGTCGCTTGGGCTGGGGAGACGACCCCAAGGAGGGCTGGCGACGTGTCTACGCAGGTGTACACACCTACCGTGATCTGGAGTCAGATTTGATTGGCGCAGTTGAGCGCCTGGTCGACTTCGTCACTGAGCCACATATGCAGTACTGACCCCGGAATACTGGCTCCACTCGCCCCACATTTGTTCTGCAAAGTAGGTAGGGTGAGGGCGTGATTCCTCTCCTTTGGCTCGGAGCAAGCCTCCTACTGGTTCTCGGTGAACTCGCAGTCGGAGATTTAGCACTGTTAATGCTCGGAGGTGGTGCACTGGCAGCGTCCGGTGCGAGCCAGCTTGGAGCGCCGCTTTGGCTGTCAGTGGTTATCTTCGCCGTTGTGTCCGCCGCACTTGTGCTGACAGTTCGCCCTGTGTTGCGCAAAAAGATGGCAAAACCGGACAAGTCCGCCGAACTGGAGTCGCGTCCGGAACTGCTAGCGGGCCGTCATGCTGAGGTCATCGAGCCAGTTTCCTCGTCAGCGGGTCTGATTAAGGTCAATGGCGAGTTGTGGAGCGCGCGCAGTCTTCTGACTGCGCAGACCTTCGATGCGAAGGAAAGAGTCACGATTGTAGAGATTTCGGGCAATACCGCAGTAGTGGACAAGCTGCTCTGAGCAGCCGACTCACTTAAAGGGCGCTCGGAGCACTCTTAGTTACTGACCATTAAATAACTGACCACACAGTTTCTAGCTACGAGGGAATCCCATGGAAGGCTTTATCATCCTCGTCGTTTTCATTCTCGTGGTTGTTACCTTGGTTCTCAAAGCGATTGTCCTGGTTCCTCAGGGTGAAGCGGCAATCGTAGAGCGACTGGGACGATACACGCAGACACTGAACAGCGGCCTGAACTTCATCATCCCGATCATTGACCGAGTGCGCGAGAAGGTCGATACCCGTGAGCGTATGGTTACCTTCCCGCCACAGGCAGTGATCACCGAAGACAACCTGACTGTGGCTATCGATACCGTCGTGACCTTCCAGGTCAATGAACCGGATCGGGCAATTTACGGTATCGATGACTACATCTTCGGCGTCGAACAGATCACCACCGCAACGCTTCGCGACGTCGTGGGTGGCCTGACACTGGAAGAGACACTGACTTCCCGTGACTACATCAACCGCCGTCTGCGCGGCGAGCTGGACGAGGCCACTGCCAAGTGGGGTCTTCGTATCGCTCGTGTGGAGCTGAAGGCCATTGAGCCGCCACCGTCGATTCAGCAGTCGATGGAAAAGCAGATGAAGGCCGATCGCGAGAAGCGCGCCATGATTCTGACTGCGGAAGGTACCCGCGAAGCCGATATTAAAACTGCTGAGGGCCGTAAGCAGGCACAGATTCTGGCCGCCGAAGGTAACAAGCACGCAGCAATTCTGGCTGCTGAAGCTGAGCGTCAGGCAACCATTCTGCGCGCTGAGGGTACTCGCGCCGCTACCTACCTTGAGGCACAGGGTAATGCTCGCGCTATCCAGAAGGTCAACGCAGCTGTTAAGGCTTCACAGTTGACACCTGAGATTCTTGCCTGGCAGTACCTGGAGAAGTTGCCTGAGCTGGCAAATAAGGACGGCAATACTGTTTGGATGATTCCGTCGCAGTTCGGCGACAGTCTCGAGAGCTTCGCTAGGGCTTTCGGCAAGAAGGATGCCGACGGTGTCTTCCGCTACGAGCCTCCGGCCGTGAGCCGAGAGACCAAGGAAGAGGCTGAGCAGGGCCGCGACGAGAACTGGTTCGACATGTCGACTAACCCGGAGTTGGCTCGTGCAGTTGCCGCGGCGAACGAGGTCGCTAACCGCCCGGTTGATGATCCGGTGGCTGCAGCAGCTGGTAATACCCCTGAGAGGAAGAAGAATCGCCGCGCTGATTCGGCTCAGCCCGCTCAGCCTGAACAGTTGGGTGGCCAGAACGGCCCGGCAGCGGTTGAACCTGCGACACCGGCTGCGCCCGCTGCGCCGGCCACACCGGCTGCGCCGTCGGTTCCTTCCGGCAAACGTGACCTGCCCTCGGCTCCTGGCACCAGTAATACCAATGCAGGCAGCGGTGCGCACTCCACCGATCGTCCAGATTTTTCTGGATGGTCACGTGACCCTTACGCCCCGGAAAATGGGCAGTAAGTTTTTATAACTCATCAGCTCGCTGAAGCAGGTGGACGGCCAGGTTCCATCCGGCCAGCTCCGCCTGCCAACCAGCTGCAGCGAGGCGCTGATTGACGGCCTGCTTAGAAACTCCCAATTCTTCCGCGGCCTCTACCTGTGAAAAACCAGCGCGAACCAAACCAGTTGCCTCGCGCCCTTCGGGGGACCTGCGAGAGATAACGTGGTGCAACAATGTGAATGCTGCACCAATATCCTCCGAGTAATCCTTACCACGCGGATTGTTAGTCCGAATGCGGGTTTTTACCGTGCCGGCCCTGCCTCCCTTACCAATGACTGAGCTCGATGCCAGATGCGCTTGCTCAATGTCGTCCTGAGGACAAACACCGATACCTATCGCCCAGTCACCTGCGGCCAATAGCGCCAGCACAAGCGTGGTGACTCCCACAGCATTTTCAGGAGCTGCGCGAAGCTCTTCGATACCTGCAACCTCGACAGTTCCTACTCCTTCCAGGCCGGAAAGTGCCTGCGCAGAGGCCTGAACGTGATCTGCCCTGCGAGTAGATCGACCGCGATACCTGGCAAAGACTGAGTACATACGCTCTAGTCTAGCCCCACCCCTTGACAGTTGGGCTAAGACACTTTCCTTCCCTCCGCACACTCACGGGCGCCCCCCACACCAACTCGCCGAAAACTCACGTCTAGCTCAAGAGCGCCAAGCGGTGTTTTAACGTTTCGAAGAACCGGTTACGACAGGGAACTTGGCGTCCGCAAGAAGTCCCAGCAAGCCAAGCACGAGCAGAATTCCCGTGGCCACCGCAAAGCGCACGTCGAAGCCGACCAACAGCGCGTCGCCAAGCAGAACGACGGCGAGTGTGTTCGGCGCCGAACCTAGGGCGGTGGCGATGATATACGGCACGATGCGTATCGACGACAACCCACAGGCGTAGTTGAGAAACGAAAATGGCACGCCAGCAATCATGCGCAAGCTGAGCACTGTGAGCCAGCCGCGTTGCTCCAACCGATGGTCGAGACTGAGAAGACGGCGGTTGGTCAGGTGCGTGCGAAACCAATCGCGTCCCAAAAACCGCACAATGCATAGGGAGAGAAGGGCAGAAACCGTCGTCGCAGTAATTGCGAGCAGGAAACCGAGCACTGGCCCGAAGAGGATTCCGGAAGCCAAAGTGAATACGGTGCGGGGGATTGGGAACTGAGTCAGTGCAACGTATGCGAGGAAGTAGAGGAGCGGGAACCAGTCACCGGCATCGATGGACCACTGCCGGATGGTAGCGACGGTGGGAACATCGACGTACAGCGTGACGACGACCCCCACACCTACGGCTAGCACCAGCAGAACCTTTTTGAGTGTAGGGGTAATTCGCACATCGGATACGTTCACCCATTTGAGGTTACCGGGGATTGCGGGGAAGCGTGTGACCTGCGCGTTGGAGGCTCTGCAAGGAGGGGTAGTCAGCGGCTAAAGGCGTTTGCCCATTATTTCACTAGGATGGGAATCAAGGTCACTATGCCTTGGCTCGAGCACTTGACGTGCCCGTCAGCACAAACCGAACGTAAGGGTATTGCACAAGTAGCTGAAAAGTTCAGTGCACGGACACTCGGGTGAGTCTTAGCGTCTGACTAGTGGCTCTTATTGACTATTGGAGGAAGCCAACGCCTTTAGATCCCTTTCCGTCGCGGAGAATTCGGAAATTGTCGCAGCCCAATTTCCTCGGCCGTGGATTGATGGGGGCGTTGCTTAGAACATGTAAGGGAGAAGGTCTGTCGTGACTGACCGAACGACCCCCGAATCACCTTCCACGCTGCCACCAAACTTCGAGGAATTGCAGAATTCCTGGTATCAGGGCGTGGCCAAGGTATTCGCGCGGGTGCACAAGCAAGACGTTGCAAATGTACCGCTCGATATTTGGAAACGACTGATCCAGACCACCTATGACGGTGTCGATGTCCGCCCGCTCTACACCCGCGCGGACGAGCTCGCGGAAAGCCCAGCTCCGGGCCAGTTCCCATTCGTCCGTGGCGCAAAGGTCACTTCGGACAACACCAACGGTTGGGGCGTTCGGGAAACCTTCGGTCGCCAGTACCCAGGTGAGGATGCCCTTGACCCAAAGGCGGTCAACGAGACTCTGCTGACTGCCCTGGAAAACGGCACCACGGACATCTGCCTGGACTTCACCGGCTCCCTCGAAGCCGCTGATGTGCCGGCTCTGCTCAACAACGTCTACGTCGACCTTGCTCCGATTGCCGTGCATGCCGGTAAGAAGACTGCGCAGGTTGCGGAAGCACTGACGTCCTACATCGAGCAGGCAAACCCGACTAATCCGGACAACGTCGCAGTCGAGCTTTCCGCAGCTCCGCTGACCTCTGCTTTTGCCGGTATTGACGATATTTCTCTCGACGAGGCCACTCAGCTGGCCGTCAAGGCGGCTAAGCAGCCGGGCGACGTCCGCGCCCTGCTTGTCGACGGTGTTGTTTTCTCCAACCTGGGTGCAAACAACATCCAGGAGATTGGCTACAGTCTCGCCGTTGGTGTCGCCTACTTGCGTGCGCTGACCGACGCGGGCTTGAGCGCTGAAGAAGCCCTCGGCCAGATCGCTTTCCGCTTTGCCGCTACCGACGACCAATTCGACACCATTGCGAAGTTCCGCGCCGCTCGCGTTCTGTGGGCCCGCGTTGCTGAGGTTATCGGCGCCCCTGAAGCTGGCCGCGCTCCGATGCACGCCGTGACCGCCCCGGTCATGTTCAGCCAGCGCGACCCGTGGGTCAACATGCTGCGTGTAACTGTCGCGTCCTTCGCCGCAGGCGTCGGCGGTGCCTCCTCAGTTGAGGTTCTGCCGTTTGATTACGCAGTTGTCGGCGGCATGCCGAACGTCTCCAAGGCTTTCAAGGCTCGCATCGCTCGCAACACCAACCTGTTGCTGCTGGAAGAGTCTCACCTTGGTTACGTCGCCGACCCAGCAGGTGGCTCCTACTTCGTCGAAGACCTGACCGAGGAAATGGCCGACAAGGCGTGGGAGATCTTCACTGCCACTGAGGCCGGCGGCGGTTTCGCCTCCGCGGAGGCCGATATTCGCGCCGCCCTGGACGCTACCTGGGAAAAGCGCCGCGCCGACATCGCACACCGCCGCACCAAGGTCACCGCTATCAACGAGTTCCCGAACCTGGCTGAGGCCCCACTGGCTCCTGAGGCCCGCCCGGAGGGCGACCCGATTCGCCGTTGGGCCAGCGACTTCGAGGCGCTGCGCAACCGCTCCGATGACTTCCTGGCTGAAAAGGGCAACCGTCCGCTGATTGCCATGCTGCCGCTGGGTCCGCTGGCCAAGCACAACATCCGCACTGGTTTTACCTCCAACCTGCTGGCTTCCGGCGGTATCGCCGTCGCGAACCCCGGCCAGGTTGTGCCGGGCGAGGCCGGTTTCGAAGAGGCAGTGAAGGCCTCTCCGATTGTCGTGCTGTGCGCAGCCGACAGCGAGTACGAGGCCTCGGGCCAGGACGCTGTCAAGGCCGCCCGCACCGCCGGCGCTAAGGAGGTCTTGGTGGCCGGCTCCGAGAAGAGCTTCGCCAATGCCGCTGAGGACGCTCGCCCCGACGGATACCTGAACATGACCATCGATGCTGTCGCGGAGCTGTCCCGACTGCTGAACGAACTGGGAGCGTGAAGGAAGTAATGACCACCATCCCAAATTTCGCTGACATCTCCCGCAACACCGACGACGCAGCCGCTGCCACTAACAAGGCAGCTGCCGCGGAAGCTGGTGAAGTGTGGACCATTCCAGAGGGCATCGATGTCAAGCGCGTCTACGATCGCGCTGACCGCGACGCCGCTGCTGCCGAGGGCCACCCGGTAGATTCTTTCCCGGGTATCGCCCCATTCATGCGCGGGCCGTACCCGACCATGTACACCAACCAGCCGTGGACTATTCGCCAGTACGCTGGCTTCTCCACCGCAGCTGAGTCCAATGCCTTCTACCGCCGCAACCTCGCGGCCGGCCAGAAGGGCCTTTCGGTCGCTTTCGACCTGGCTACCCACCGTGGCTACGACTCGGACAACCCGCGTGTGTCCGGCGACGTCGGTATGGCCGGCGTGGCAATTGACTCGATTTACGACATGCGTGAGCTCTTCCAGGGCATTGACCTGGGCGGCGTCTCGGTGTCTATGACCATGAACGGCGCTGTGCTGCCGATTCTGGCCTTCTACATTGTCACCGCTGAAGAGCAGGGCGTTTCGACCGAGCAGCTGCGCGGTACGATCCAGAACGACATTCTCAAGGAGTTCATGGTTCGTAACACGTACATCTACCCGCCGAAGCCTTCGATGCGAATCATCTCCTCAATCTTCGAGTACACCTCGGCAAAGATGCCGAAGTTCAACTCGATTTCGATTTCCGGCTACCACATTCAGGAAGCCGGCGCGACGGCCGACCTTGAGCTCGCTTACACGCTTGCCGACGGCATCGAGTACCTGCGGGCCGGTATTGACGCTGGCCTTGAAGTTGATAAGTTCGCTCCGCGTCTGTCCTTCTTCTGGGGCATCTCGATGAACACCTTCACCGAGATCGCCAAGCTGCGTGCAGGCCGTATCCTCTGGTCTGAGCTAGTTGGCAAGTTTGGCCCGAAGAACCCGAAGTCGCAGTCCCTGCGTACTCACTCGCAGACCTCCGGTTGGTCGCTGACCGCTCAGGATGTCTACAACAACGTCGCGCGTACTGCTGTTGAGGCTATGGCCGCAACACAGGGCCACACCCAGTCGCTGCACACCAACGCACTGGACGAGGCCCTGGCACTGCCGACTGACTTCTCAGCCCGTATTGCTCGTAACACTCAGCTGCTGCTTCAGCAGGAGTCCAACACCACGCGTCCGGTTGATCCGTGGGCTGGTTCCTACTACATCGAGTGGCTGACTAATGAGCTGGTCAAGCGTGCACGCCAGCACATCGACGAGGTCGAAGAGGCCGGCGGTATGGCACAGGCCACCATCGAAGGCATTCCGAAGCTGCGTATTGAAGAGGCCGCAGCTCGTACGCAGGCCCGTATTGACTCGGGTCGTCAGGCTCTCATCGGCGTGAATAAGTACCAGGTCGAAGAGGACGAGGCCATCGAGGTTCTCAAGGTTGAGAACTCCCGCGTACGCCAAGAGCAGATTGACAAGCTGGCTCGCCTGCGCGCCGAGCGCGACGAGGAAGAGGTTCAGAAGGCACTGGCCGCTCTGACCGACGCTTGCCGTAACCCGGGTGAACCGGGGGACCTGGACAAGAACCTGTTGAAGCTCGCTGTCGACTGTGCTCGCGCCATGGCCTCCATCGGTGAAATCTCCGACGCCATGGAAGAGGTCTTTGGCCGCCACCAGGCCGAGATCCGTACTCTCTCCGGCGTCTACAAGGACGAAGTTGGCAAGGAGGGAGCCGTGTCCAACGTCTCCAAGGCCATCGCCATGGCCGATAAGTTCGAAGAGCAGGAAGGTCGCCGTCCCCGTATCTTCCTGGCCAAGATGGGCCAGGATGGTCACGACCGTGGCCAGAAGGTCATCGCGTCCGCCTACGCGGACCTCGGCATGGACGTTGACGTGGGACCGCTGTTCCAGACTCCGGAGGAGGCCGCCAAATCGGCAGTCGACTCGGATGTCCACGTCGTCGGTGTTTCTTCACTAGCCGCCGGACACCTGACGCTCGTTCCTGCCCTGCGCGATGAGCTGGCAAAGCTGGGGCGCGAGGACATCATGATTGTTGTCGGTGGTGTTATCCCACCGGGCGACTTCCAGGAGCTCTACGATGCCGGCGCCGCGGCTATTTACCCGCCGGGCACTGTCATCGCTGATTCGGCAATCGACATGATGACCAAGCTCTCTAACGAGCTGGGCCTCGACCTTGCCGTTGACGAAGAGTCCTAAATAACTACCGCATCCGCGCTGGGCTGACTGTTCAGCTCAGCGCGTTGTCGGAATTGAGAACTAGCGATGAACGAGTATCTTGAAGAAAACCTGGGCACCCTCGTCACTACCGCTGGCACGGTCGTTGAGGGAAAGACCGCTGTAGCCCCCGAAGTCGTCCGTCGTGCGCGACGACGGATAGATGTCGACGACCTCTTTGAGGGCGTGCGGGCTGGAAACCGCACTAAGTTGGCTCGGGCAATCACGCTGCTGGAGTCGACTGCTCCGGCGCATAAGGTGCTGGCTCAAGAGCTACTGGTGAAGTTGCTGCCATTTTCCGGCAAGGCCATGCGCGTCGGACTTACCGGCGTCCCCGGCGTCGGTAAATCAACCACGATTGAAACCCTCGGGCTAAAGCTGATCGAGGAAGGCCACCGCGTTGCGGTGCTGGCCATCGACCCGTCGTCGACGAAGTCCGGTGGCTCGATTCTGGGCGACAAGACCCGTATGTCCCGGCTCTCGGCCGCGGATGAGGCCTTCATCCGTCCGTCGCCCTCTGCGGGCACGCTCGGTGGTGTCGCCAAGGCAACGCGTGAGGCCATGGTGGTGCTCGAGGCCGCAGGCTACGACATTGTCATCGTCGAAACTGTCGGCGTCGGTCAGTCCGAGGTCGCGGTGGCCCAGATGGTGGATACGTTTGCGTTTCTGGCACTCGCCGGCGCTGGTGACCAACTCCAGGGCATCAAGAAGGGTGTGCTGGAGATGGCCGACGTGATTTCTATCAACAAGGCGGATGGTAAGAACTTGCGCCCGGCAAAGCGCGCTGCGCGTGATCTGATGACGGCCATGAAGATGGTTCGCTCCTCAGACCAAGTCTGGACGCCACCGGTACTGACTATGTCGGCACTGGAAGACGACGGCATCGACAAGTTCTGGCAGGCCATCGAAGACCATGTCGAGGCTATGCATGAGAATCATCTCTTTGATGAAAACCGCGCTAACCAGCAGATTAAGTGGATGTGGTCCATGGTGCACGAGACGCTTTTGCAGCGACTCAACACCAACGAGGCTGTGCAGACAGAGAGCACCCTGGTGGAAAAACAACTCCGCTCGGGGCAGCTGACACCGACGCTCGCCGCCCAGCGCATCATGGAGGCATTTGACCAGGGAAGGGCATCGAACGCCGGGCTCGCCAACTAGGTTCCGAAGGGTGCGGGATTTTCGTCGTAAAGCGAGCGTATCCGTGTGCGCCTACTGACCGCGGTGATGGGGCGGATCGCTGTAGAGCGTGTGTTCGGCGAAGTGGAGAGCGTTGACCACCAGGTTGGTGAGGTGCTCGTCGGGCTGAGAGTAGAAGCTAGACGTGCCCTCCTTGCGGGTCTGCACCATATTGGCCATGCGCAACTTCGCCAGGTGCTGAGAAATCGCGGGGACGGGGCGATCGAGCGCGCTAGCGATGGCGGTGACGGTCATCTCCCCGTCACGGAGGAGCGACAGGATCGAGAGACGCGTCTTGTCGGCCATCAACTTCAGTACGTTAGTGGCAACGTCGAACTCGGTGCTCGTAGGAGCCTTCTCAGTCATTTGGAGGGGTAGTCCTTTCGAAGTCGACATGCCAAACGCTTGCGATGTTCAATGAGTTGAACCTTACTACGTATTGATACCAGTATTCAATTTCAGATGTCACAATAGGCTGTCACGAAAAGGGGAGAGTGCACCTAAGGGGCCGCGACCAAAGGTACTGAAAATTCCTTCAGTAATATCATCTGCATGGATTGGTTGATGGGTACCTTCCCGTGGCTGGTGGAGGACTTAACGTGGTGGCAAGTACTTTTTTTCGCACTCGACTACACGATTAAGTTCATCGCGATTGGATGGGTGCCGGAAAACCGAAGCCCATCGGCTTCGACGGCGTGGCTGCTGCTGATTCTGCTGATTCCATTTATCGGCCTACCTCTGTTCCTCTTCCTGGGCTCGCAGCAGATTACGGGCCGTCGGCATGAGGTACAGGCACTGGCACAGGAGCTCATTGCGGAACGTACCGAGCATCTGCCCGACGTACCGGACGATGCCGAGATAGAAGATGACGTTGTCAACGTATTCAAGCTCTCGCGCCAGCTCACGGGAATGCCGGCAATTGCCAGCGCAGAAAAGGGACTTTTCACCGAATTCGACGCCTCCATTGACCGCATGATTGAGACCATCGATGCGGCCCAGAAATCAATCCACGTGCAGTCCTACATCTTTGCACTGGATTCCAGCACGGAGCCTTTCATACAGGCTCTTGAACGCGCGCACGACAGGGGACTAGAGGTCAAGGTACTGGTCGATCCAATTGGTTCGTGGAAGTACCCCGGCTACTACAAGCTGAAAAAGCGCCTGGACCAGGCTAAAATCTCCTGGCACCCGATGCTGCCCGTGAGCTTGCTGAAGCTCACCTGGCGCCGCCTGGATCTGCGTAATCACCGCAAGCTCGTAGTTGTTGACGGCGACATTGTATTCATGGGCTCGCAGAATTTGATTGAGCCCGAATATCAGAAGAAAAAGAACCATAAGATCGGCCGTCGCTGGGTGGACACGTGGATTGAGCTCGAGGGCGATATTGCGCTGGCCTTCGACGCAATTTTCGCGGTTGATTGGACCAGCGAGCTATACAAGACCCCAGACGCCACCAGGGACTATTCACTCCACAACACCGAAGTCAACGACAACTACAACGTTGTCCAGGTGCTGCCGTCGGGTCCGGGCTTCAGCACGGAGCCGAACCTGCGCGTCTTCAATAACATGATCTACCAGGCACACGAGCGGATTATCGCCGTCAGCCCGTACTTCGTCCCCGACGAATCCATGCTCATGGCGCTGACCTCTGCCGCATATGGAGGCATCGACGTCCAGCTCTACGTCAACGAAGAGTCCGATCAGTTCATGGTCGGCCACGCGCAGCAGTCCTACTACCAGGCACTGCTAACCGCTGGCGTGAAGATCTACCGCTATCCGGCGCCTGCGGTCCTGCACTCCAAGTTCATGGTTATCGACGACCGCATGGCCATGTTCGGCTCCTCCAATCTGGATATGCGCTCGTTCGGCCTCAACTACGAGATCACGCTTCTTTCCGCCGCCGGTTCCATCGTGGACAAACTGATCATGCTTGCCGACGAGTACCGCGACAAATCTTTCCTGCTCACCCAGGAGGAATGGAATGACCGGCCCCTTCGTCAGCGCTACCTGGACTCTGTTTTCCGCTTGACCTCGGCGCTGCAATAGGGGGTTAAGTAAAGAAAAGTGTGTCCGCATGCCAC